>NZ_JAGSXH010000014.1 GCF_018283645.1 Actinocrinis puniceicyclus
GACACCTGAATGATCCTCAGATGCCGTGCCCGCCCGCAAATCCGGCATGTCAGGCCACGCAGACCGTGCCGACGCACGGCTAAACCACCACGAACCCAGCCGCAAGATCACTTTGTCATTGACCCTGGGCCGATGAGAAGGAAGTGAAGATCCTCAAGGCCCGCTACCACTACAGCGAGTGACCCGATCGCGTGATCTGCGCGGAGGGTGGCCGCGAGCGTTCGTCGTCTCGCGGCCATGCCTTGGCGGCGACGCTGCGGAAATACCGTTAGGGTCGGATCGTGAGCGATTTGAACCAAGCGCCGGACTCGGCGGGACGGTCAGCCGAAGAGCATCAGGAGGGTTGGGACGCCGCGCAGGCCGACCAGTTCGTGGACGAGTTGGTCCTCGGGCTCGAACGGGCCGCCGACGGCGAATCGGACCCGGAGATCAAGTCGCGGCTGCGGGGGGCGGCAATGATCCTGGCCACGGTGGGCCGCCACGTCACCACCGAGGTCGCGGCGAAGATCATCTCGCACGCCATGGACTTCTGAGCTCTCGCCGCCGTCGGCCGCTGAGCGGCCGGCACATACAAAGCACTTATTGCGCATGCTGACTCGCCTCGGCGAGGTAGGTTACGCCCGTGGCGACTGAGCGCGGGGCCGCGGCCCGCAAGGGGCCGAGCCGTAAGCAGCAGATTCTGAGCGCCGGCGCACTCGGCGCGGTAGCCGGGGCTGCGCTCGCCGGGCATCGCGGGCGCCGCGCCGGGCTGCTCGGGGCGGCAGCCGGGGCGGCGATCATGGGCGCCGCGGAGGCTGTGGCGCGGGCGCGGCAGCGCCCCGGTGAGATCCCGCCGCTGTGGTCGCGCATCCTCGCCAGCGGTGTACTGGCCGCCCCGGTCGGCTGGGCCGGCGGGCGGCTGAGCGGGGCCGGGCCGCTGACCGTGGGCACCGTGAGCGGCGCGGCCGCCGGGGCGCTCGGGCTGCGACCGCAGAAGGTGGCGCTCGGCCCGGCGCTGGGAGCCGCGGTGGGCGGCGCGTTCGAACTGCGGAACCGGGCCGCGGAACCCGCGGTCGTGGCGGCGACGAGCGTCGTCGCATTCCGGGTGCTCTCCGCGCTGATCTTCCGCGACCCGCAGGTCAGTATGCTGGCAGAACGGGTACACGCCGAGGAACTGCCGTTCGTCGTGCCGTTGGAATCACGCGGCCGATACGTGGGCACCGGATACGTCAGACAGCTCGCCCAGGTGCTCGGCGGCACCTACACCGCGGACGCGGCGGACGTGGGGATCGTCGCGTCGCTGGACTCGCTGGCCGGTCCCGAGTTCGACCCCGCCCAGGTGGATCCGCTGGTGCGCGAGTTCTACGAGCACACGACCCGCTTCACGCTCGACATCGTGCCCGAGTGGCGGCTGTGGGTACGTCCTGGTTACCTGCTGTACCGCAACCTGCTCGCGCGACCGTTGGGCCAGGCGAGTGTCCCGATGAACCAGCGTGAGACCCAGCGCGGCATCCGCAGTCGAATCGACACGATCGGCGCGCCCGACGACGACGTGGTGGCGGTGCGCGGGTGGATCCGGTCGTTCGCGGACAACGATGAGCCCATCTACATCGGAATTTATACGACGTACCGGCACGAAGGGCGCGGGTATGTCAGTGTCGGTTTCCCGCTTCCCCAGGCCAGCTTCACCGCGACCCTCGCGCCGGCGCCGCGACCGGGCGGCGGACTGGTCCTGTCCAGCCGCAGCCCGCTGAAGCACCCGGGCCATTACCTCACGTACATCGACTCGGAGTCGCGCGAGTTGACGACGGCGGCCGTGCAGGGCTTCGCCGAACAGCTCGACGTGTACGTGGAGGACGACGAGTTGCGCGCCGAGCACGCGTTCTGGGTCTTCGGCCTGCCGTTCATGGTGTTGCACTACCGGATACACCGCAAGGGCTGAGCAGCCGGCGCGCGGCGCGCGGCGGCGCGGCGCGACGGACCGAACGGACCGAACGGACTGGCTGGTTACGCCGGATCGCGCCCTGTCGACTACCCCGTTCGGGCCACCCTGCGCGCAGGTCACCACACAGCGTGTTACCACGGTTGGTGTGGGTTTACCGCGCGTCTGGCGCGGTCCGGTCGATGAGCAGGCGGTGACTACGGTGCGTCAGATTCCATTGGCCTCGGTCAACTTCAGCCAGGGCTTCACAGACGCGTGGAGCGCGGTGGCTCGATTCATCCCCAAGTTCGTGGCGTTCCTGGTCATCATGTTCATCGGGTGGTTGATCGCCCGCGTGCTGGCGAGGGTGCTTGAGGTGGTGCTGCGCAAGGTCGGCTTCGAGCGGATGGCGGAGCGCGGCGGCACCAGCCGGGCACTGGCGAACAGCAAGTACGACACCACCGGCCTCGTGTGCAAGGTCGTCTACTACACGCTGCTGCTGATCGCCCTTCAGCTCGCCATCGGGGTCTTCGGCACGAACCCGATCAGCGTCATGATCAACGGGGTGGTCGCGTGGCTGCCGCGGGGCCTGGTGGCCATCGCGATCGTGGTGGTCGCCGCGTTCATCGCCCGGGTGGTGCGGGACCTGGTCGGGGCCGCGCTCTCCGCCCTGTCCTACGGGCACGTGCTCGCGACGATCGCCTCCGTGTTCGTCCTGGGCATCGGCGTCATCGCGGCGCTCGGGCAGGCCGGGATCGCGACCACGATCACCGGTCCCGTCCTCGTCGCCGTGCTGGCGGCGATCGTCGGCGTGATCGTCGTCGGTGTCGGCGGCGGCCTGGTGGTACCGATGCGTCAGCGCTGGGAGCGGATGCTGGACACGGCGGAGCGCGACGCGCGTAGCATGTCCGCCTACCAGACGGGGCGGTCGGACGCATTGCGCGGCCAGGAGAGGACCACCGCCGCGCCGGCCCCGTACCCAGCGGCGCCCGGCGGCGGCGCCACAGGCGCTACCGGGACCCGCGGCGTCGGCGGCACAGGCGCCCCCTGGCCGACCGGCCAGGAAAGGCCGCCTGAGGCGCCCGGCAACCCGCCGATGCGCGGCTGAACGCGAGCCGGAAACCGGGTCCGTTCACCTTTCGGATCGGTGTGAGCGCCTGTCGCCGGACGCGCTCACACCGATCCGCTAGGGGCAGTACGGCTTACGACCAGTCGCGCGGTCACTCGGTCCTTCGGTCACTCGGTCACTCGGTCACACCGTGCTCGCGCATGAAGTGGCAGATCGCGGTCAACCGCAGCGTGGCGAAGTCGTAGCCCTCGTGCGCGAACCAGCCGATCTCGCGCAGCGCGTCTGTGAAGCCGAGCACGTAGTCGGTCAGCGCCTCACGCAGCGACGGATAGCCCTGGACGGCGTCTCGTATCGCCGCCGAGTGCTGGTCGATCGCCGCCACCAGTCCCGGTTCGAAGGCGAGTTCCGGCAGGCGGCGCCCGAATCGCTGGGCGACTGCGGCCAGCGGGGACGAACCCGCCCGCGGTCCATCGGCGAGCGGGCTGCCGAAGGCCGGACCGCCGAATGCGCTGTCACCGAACCCATCGTCACTGAACGTCGACTCATCGAACACGCCGCGCCGCCCCTCCCTGGTTCCCAAAGGCGGAGCAACAATACCTAGACGCTGTTGCGGTCTTGTCACGGCAGTGTCCACGTCTCGTCCGCGGCGCCCGGAGTGCAGGTGTAGATCTGCAGCTGGTCGGTGTCGTTGGTCGTGCTGGCGTAGAGACACAGACCTGAGCCCGTGTTGACGAGTTGTCCGGCCGAGTTCGCGGTCCACTGCTGCGCCATCGTGCCGTTGCACGTGTAAAGCTGCACCTTCGTGCCCGGGGCGGTGGCGCCGCCGACCACGTCCATGCACTTGTTGAACACCTGGAGAGTGTTGTCAGGTACGACTGTCCAGTTCTGCGCTCCCGCGCCGTTGCAGGTGTAGAGCTGGATGTGGGTGCCGTTCGATGTCCCCGAGCCCGCGTCGTCAACGCACTTGCCGGCGATCCCGGACCTGACCGGACCGACCGGCTCTTTGGCGAATGAGGTCGCCGTGCCGTCGTACGAGGGCGGTGCGGAGGTCGACGCCGTGGCCCACGAGGTGTTCGCGGACGATCCGAGCGAGTACGTCAGCGTCGCTCCGGCGGCGACGACGTTCTCGGGAAGGTAGGCGTTGTTCCAGGCGGCGCCGTTGTACGTCAGCCCTTGTACATAGGGCGACCCGTCGGCCGCGCTCGGTGCGTTGATCGTGATCTGGTTCGCCGCCCCGGGGTTGACGACGGCCTGCGCGAACAGCGCACTGCCGAGCGCGAGGTCCGCGGTGCCGGGGGTCTCCGGATACATGCCGAGCGCGGACCAGACGTACCAGGAGCTCATCTCACCGAGGTCGTCGTTCCCGGCCAGAGCGCCGGGCGAGTCGGTCCAGAGCTGGTCCTGGATCTGTCGTACGTCGCGCTGGGTCTTGTAGGGCTGCGCGATGTAGTCGTACTCCCAGGGCAGTTCGAAGCTCGGCTCGTTGCCCATGTTCGCCTGGAAGCCGGCGAGGCTCAGCAGCCCCGAGTAGCCGGAGAGCACGTGGTCGAGGTATCCGGCCATCGCCGTGTTCCCGCCCTCGGCCGCGGCGAGCCCGGCCAGGTTGAAGGGAATCATCCCGGTGTAGATCAGCGAGTCGCCCTCGGCGAAGTCGTTGGTGTTCGTGCCGCCGCTGATCGGAGCGGCCAGGAAGCCGTCCATCCAGCGGCCGTTGGAGTGCCGGGGCTGGATGTAGCCGCTGGAGGGGTTGAAGATGTTGCGCCAGTCCTGCGCGCGGTTGCGCAACCTCGTCTGTTCCGCGCTGTCGCCGAGCGCCCCCGCGAACGCGGACACCGCGAAGTCCGCCGAGTCGTACTCCAGTTGCGTGGAGACGGTCGCGTACTCGTGGCAGCAGCCGTAGACGCTGTCGGTCGGCAGGTAGCCGAAGGTGTCGAGGTATCCGACGCCGGGTCGGTCGTCGTTGGGCGTCGTAGCCTGTCTCACCATGGCCGAGAGCGCGGCGGCGGTGTCGAAGTCCCGCGCGCCGAACGCGTAGTAGTCGGCCAGCACGATCGCGCCGGGGTCACCGACCATGATGTAGGTCTCGCCGTTGTCCATCGCCCACTTGGGCAGCGTGCCGCCTTGTTCGTAGTCGTCGACCATGGACTGCGCCATGTCGCTCGCGACCCCCGGGTCGATCAGCGCCGTGAGCTGCGCCTGCGAACGGTAGATGTCCCAACCCGAGTAGTTCGCGTAGTGCGCGCGGCCCGCCGGCACCGTGTGCACCCGGTTGTCAAAGCCCAGATACGAGCCGTCGGCGTCACTGAAGACGTTCGGGTGCAGCGAGGCGTGGTAGAGCGCGGTGTAAAAAACGGTCTGCTGGTCCGCGGTGCCCCCGGCGATCCGGATCCTGCCCAGTTGCGCGGTCCACGCCGCACGCGCGGAGGCCTGCACCGCGGCGAAACCCGCCGTGACGGGAATCTCGGCGTCGCGGTTGGCGCGCGCCTCGGCGATCGAGGTGTAGGAGATGCCGACGCGGGCGAGCACGGTCCGGTTCGCCGTCGTGTCAAAGGTCACGTATTCGCCGGCCGGTCCGCTCGCCGTGGAGCCGTACGCGCCGGAGGCGGTGAACGCGCGGTCGAAGCTGATTGCGAAATACAGCGTGAACGGGTTGGTGGCCTCGCAGAATCCGTCGCTGGTCACGGAGCCGGCGAGTTCCGTTCCGCTCAGCACGCTGACGCTGGTCGCACCGGTCGGCGTCTGGCCGGCGGCGACCTTGAGGATCAGGTTCGCCTGGGTCGTGGCCGGGAACGTGAAACGGCCGAGGCCGGCCCGCGCCGTGGTGGTCAGCTCGGTCCTGACGCCGTTGCCGAGGGTCACCCCGTAGTAGCCGGGGCTCGCGTCCTCGCCCGAGTGCGAGAACGAGGTCGAATCAGAGCCCGGAGAGCTGTCGACCGCACCGACGGTCGGCAGGACCGGGACGTCCCCGGCCGCGTCACATCCGGGCCCTGATATGTGTGTCAGGCTGAAGCCGGTGATGGCCGAGTCGCCGTAGTCGTATCCGCCTCCCTTGGGCCGCGAGGAGGTGTCCGGGCTCCACTGGAGCATGCCGTAGGGCACGTCCGCGCCGGGAAAGTCGTGGCCGTCCCCGGTGGTGCCGATGAACGGGTTCACCAGCGAGGAGGGATCGGAGACGAGGACCGCCGGGGCCGCCGGGGCCGCCGCGCGCGCGGCCGCGCCCGCCCCGCCCGACAGGGCGGGCGCGGTGGCGAGCGCGGTGGCGAGAGCAGTCACGGCGACCCTGCGCGGCAGGCTCGAAGCCCTGCGTGCGGGGGTCGTCATCGCGGTTCAGCCGCGCGGAAGGACTTCGGGCAGGACGCCGTCCGCGGGCGCGGTGGTCCAGTCCGTGGAGACGAAGGAGACGCTGTCCGAGGCGAGCAGCGCGACCCGCGCCTGCGCGTCGGCGAGCGCGGGGTCGGTGCTGGAGAGCGCCGGAGCCACGTCGTAGGCGTCGGTGGCCACGACGAGGTAGTGGTTCGCCTTGTACCACTCGGTGTTTCCGTCGCCGACGTAGGTGTTCGCGTCGCCGTCGAAGACCACGAACCAGGGCCGCAGCGTGGCGTCCGAGTAGCGGGTGCGCGGGTCACCGCTCTGCGCGCCGAGCACGCTCGGGAAGATCTCCGCGGCGCCGATCGCTCCCGACGCCGCCAGGCCCTTGAGATAGGTCGAGTACTCGGTGTCGGTCCACAGGTGGTCGAAGGGGTTGCTCTGCTCGAAGGTGCCGGGGATCGCCTCGATGATCGCCTTGCCCTGCAGCGCGGAGCGGCTCGGCCAGTTTCCGGCCCTGGCCGCGGTGTCCAGGTCCGGGTACCGGCTGCCGTCGGGCTTGGTGAGCAGGTCCACCGGTCGGTACACCAGGCCGCCGAGATGTGCCTTGATGTAGGCGTCGAGCGCGGCCGGGCCCATGCCGATCGATTGGTCGAAGCCGGCCTTCATCTCCAGCTTGATCATGATCGGGTTGGCGGCCGGATGCGCCTGGAGCCAGACGCGGATGTCGTCGAGGCAGCTGTCGAGGTTCTGGTCGCGGTTGCCGGTGTAGGCGCCGGCGAGGGTGCTGGTCTGCACGCAGTTGTTGCTGCTGCCGAGCGGGTCGCTGTGGCTCACGTTCCACTTGTGCGTGAAGGGGTTGACCCACACGTCGAGCTCGATCAGCGTGGATCCGGCGTCGAGGGCCTGATCGAGGTAGGTGTAAGCGCTCTGGTCATAGGTGTTGTGCACGCCGACGGAGGTGGCGCCGGAGAGCGGGAGCGAGCCGAGGTCGGCGGCGCTCGCGCTGCCCGGCTGCACCGCCAGGGCGGCGGCCAGGGCCCCGGCGAGGGTCAGCGCGGCGGCGCGGCGCGGGAGGTGGCGCGGGTGGGTAGGCATACCAGACTCCTGATGTGAAGCGGGACTTGCCTTTCGCACAAGGGAGCTTCGGCGCGGCAGGTGAATATGCGCGGTCTCGGGCGTAGCGAGCCGGAGACCACCGAATGTGAACTTCGGTTCAGCTATTCCCGGGCGCGCTCGGGCGCGCCCGTGCGCATAGGTAAGAACTCTGCAAAGGGTCGGCCGGGCGGGGCCGGTGAAGCGCGGCGCGGCCGCTTACGGGATCAGGCCGCCGGCGTAGATCGGGACGTAGCACGCGTACCAGCCCGCGCCGACCGCGAGCGCGGCCAGAACGAGATAGACGGCCGGCCGGCGGTGGACCTTCGCCAGGGACGAGGCGAGCGGCAGCAGCAGCGGGAAGAGCGCCAGGAACTCGCGTGGCACAACGGTGTACACGTGGATCGACGCGTATACGACCGCGGCGAGCAGGACCGTGTAGAAGATCAGCGGCCACGGAACCCGCTGAAGGATCAGGAGCACGATGAGTACGGGGACGGCGAGCAGCAAGGCCGTGGTGATCAGCGTCGGGTAGTTCTGATAGCCCGCAGCGGTACCGAGCATGCCCTCGTGAACACGATGCAGCACATTCTGCACGTTGCTGAATCCCGTACCCCACTGCTTCTGTGCCTTGAGATAGCCGGTGAGACTACCCATGCGCTGCGCGACATAGGCGAGGTAACCGATCATCCCGAGCGGTGGTACCACGAGGGCGAACCACGGCCGCCAAACCGCGCCGCCTGATGCGTCGTCGCGCGCGTGACCGCGGCGCCTGACCAGTTCGATGAGCGCGGCGAGGCAGACGGTGGCGACGAGCGCGTTCGCGGTCGGCCTGGTCAGGCCGGCGAAGAAGCCCAGGATGCCGACGGCGACCCACCAGCGCCGCAACAGCGCGTAAAGCGCCCAGGCCGACAGGCAGATGGCGAGTGCGTCGGCGTAGGAGGCACCCTCGATCACCGCCGAGGGCATCAGCGCCCAGAGCGCCGCGAAGATCACTCCGGTGCGCGCGTCGCGGACCAGCCGGCCGATCTCGTAGAGCGCCCATGCGCATGCCGCCGCGGCGATCCAGGTGATGATCACCCCGGCCACGTCCACGCTCAGCCCGGTGACCTCGTGCACCAGCCGCATCAGACCCGGATAGAGCGGGAAGAACGGGAACGGCGAGCCGAAACGCGCGAGGTGGGTGTTATAGCCGTGCTCTGCGATCAGCCGGTACCAACCCGAGTCCACGAACACGAACAGCCCGCGCTGCGCGTATCCGTGCCCTGCGGACAGGATCGCGAAAACCGCGGTGCTCACCGCACGGATCGACAGGTACAGACCGACCGCGGGCCAGGCGCGCAAGGCCGATCTGCGCGCACGCCGGGCCGCGGTACGCGGCCAGGGCGTCCGGCCGGCGGCGGGGCCGCCCGGCGAAGCCTGGTCGTCTGCCGCCACCACGGTGCTCACGTTCAGCCCGTCCCTTCGCCCTACGCAACGCGACGTACCCGGTACGTCCGCTCATCTGCCTCGTCAATCGGCGGATCATAGCAGCGTACCCCGCCTGCGACGGGAGCCGGTCAGCGCTCCGTGCCGGCGACGCAGGCCTGCTCGCGCGCGCGGCGCTGGCCGATCGTGAGGCTGAGGACGGTGGTCACGGCGAGGGTGAGCACGATGACGCCGAGCGAGAACGGAATCGACACCGTCGGCAGCGCGACCGGGCCGAGGTTTTCGACGCCGGAGCCGTGCAGTGCCTCCACGATCATCTTCAACCCGATGAAGCCGAGCACCACGGACAGGCCGACCGAGAGGTACACCAGCCGGTCGAGCAGGCCGCCGATCAGGAAGTACAGCTGCCGCAGGCCGAGCAGGGCGAAGGCGTTGGCCGTGAACACGATGTACGGCTGCTGCGTGAGGCCGAACACGGCGGGGATCGAGTCGAGCGCGAAAAGCAGGTCCGCCGCGCCGACCGCCAGGATCACCAGCGCCATCGGGGTCAGCGCCCGGACGGCGCCGACGCGGGCCGTCAGCGCGGTGCCGTGGTAATCGTCGACGGTCGGGTGGATGCGCCGCACGAAACGCACCAGGCCGATCTCGCGGGCCGGGGCGGGCCCGGCGCCGTGCCCGGCGGCGAGCTTCACCGCGGTGTACACGAGGAACGCGCCGAAGAGGTAGAAGACCCAGTCGAAGGTGGACACGATCGCCGAGCCGAGCCCGATGAACACCCCACGCAGCCCGAGCGCGACGAGCACGCCCACCAACAGCACCCGGTGCTGGTAGTCCCGGGGCACCCGGAAACGCGACAGTATGATCACGAAGACGAAGAGGTTGTCGACCGACAGGCTGTACTCGGTGATCCAGCCGGCGAAGAACTGGCCGCCGTAGGCCGTCCCGGCCAGGTGACTCAGGCCGAGGCCGAACGCCACCGCCAGTGCGGCCATGGCGGCCACCCACGTCCCGGCCTCCCGCAGGGAGACGGCGTGCGGCGCGCGGCCGACGACGAACAGATCGAGGGCGAGCACGGCCAACAGGCCGAGGACGGTCGCGGCCCAGACGAGTACGGGAACAGACACAGCGGCTTCCCTCCGGCGGACGTGAAAGTCATCAGTCATCGCCGGAGGTCTCTTCCGCCCCGCGGACCGCGGGACCGGTGGCACCGGGACGAGCACACGGACGCCGTTTCGACGCCGCGGTCTCGGCCGTGTTGACGGACGCCACCGCCGAAGTGGGGAGTACTCCCCTCCTTGCCCGCCCATTCTCGCACACCCGGCGCTCGGGCCGTTTTTTCATCCGCGCGAGTGAAGTAACCGGCCATTCGGCGTACGCACCGCAACCGGACGCCTACCCTTGGCTGCGGACTCGCGGCGGCGGACGGGAACAAGGACGCCGCGCCGCCGGTCACGACGTCTCGGCCCGTGCGGCGACTGCGCGGACCGGGACTCGACCGGGTGAGGATGAGCGAGGACGGGCGAGGGCAGGTGGGCGTGACGTGAACGGCATGGAGAGCACCGCGGGCGCGGTGCTGGAAAGCTCGCGGCCCGGACACGCCGGCGCGGCGGCGGACACGGGCGGCACCCGGGCCGGCCCGGCCGGCCCCGAGAGCGGCCCGCTGTGGGACGCCGGGCGGCAGGCGCCCGTACGGATCGGCTGGGATCCGCTCGACGAGCTCGCGGTGCGGGTCGGCTCGACCCTGGATCCGGCGATCACCGCCCAGGAGGTGGTGGACCTGGTCGTGCCCGGCTTCGCCGACCACGCCTCGATCCTGCTGCGGGAGAGCGTGCTGGACGGGGCCGGGTCAGCCCAGCCGCATGCCGGACCGGTGCGACTGGTGCGGATGGCGTTCACGGCCTGGGACCGCGAACTGGCCGAGCGGCTGCGCCCGGCGTGGCCGGTGGGAAAGGTCGCGTCGGTGCCGGAGCACTCACCGTGTGCGCAGAGCATGCGCTCGCACGAGGTGATCATCGACACGATGCACTCTCTGCCGGGCAGCGCCGACGGCTCGGACGTCGAGACGCTTCTCGCGGGACGCCCCGCGGTGTACGCGCCGCTGCTGGCCGGCGGCCGCGTGCTCGGGGTGATGGTGTTCTCCCGCGCCCCGGCGCGCGGCGGTTTCTGCCAGGCGCACGTGGCCTCGATCGAGCGCCTGGCGGCGCGCGCGGCGATCTGGATGGACAACGCGCGGCTGCACGACCAGCTGCGGCACACCGCGATCAGCATGCAGAAGGCGATGTTGCCGACCAGGCTCGCCGCCCCGCCGGGTCTGGAGATCGCGCACCGGTACCTGCCGGGCAGCGACATGGCGCTGGTGGGCGGCGACTGGTTCGACGTGATCGCGCTGTCCGGCGGCCGGGTCGCGCTCGTGGTGGGCGACGTCATGGGCCACGGCGCGCAGGCGGCCAGCGCGATGGGCCAGCTTCGCACGGCGGTGCGGACCCTGGCCGCGGTGGACCTGCCGCCGGCCGAGGTGCTCGCGCACCTGGACGACCTGATGCCGGACATCGACGACTCGCTGTTCGCGACGTGTGTCTACGCGGTCTACGATCCGGCGACCCGGCGGTGCTCGATCTCGCGTGCCGGGCACGTTCCGCCGGTGCTGGTGCGCCCGGACGGCGCGACCGAAGTGCTCCACCAAGTCGCGCCGGGGCTGCCGCTGGGCCTGGGCGGCGCCGTGGGCACGTTCCGGGCGCTGGACGTCGAGCTGCCGGAGGGGTCGCTGTTCGTGCTGTGCACGGACGGGCTGCTGGAGAACAAGGCGCGCGACTTCGACTCGGGGCTCGAGCTGCTGCGGGCCAATCTGGCCGGCCCGGACCGGCCGCTGCAGGAGATCTGCGACCAGGTGGTCAAGGAGCTGGATCTGACTTGGGATCGGGACGATATCGCGTTGCTGATCAGCCGGGTGTGCCGGCAGCCGCCGCGGGACTCGGCGGCCTGGCGGCTGCCCGGGGAGCCTCGGCAGGTGGCGCGCTGCCGGCGGCTGGTACGCGAGACGCTGCGCGCCTGGGAGCTCGACGCCCTGTCCGAGACGGCGCAGCTACTGGTCAGCGAACTGGTCACGAACGCGATCCGGCATGCGGGCGGGGAGTTCCGGCTCCGGCTGCGTCGCGACGCCCGCGCGCTCCTGTGCGAGGTCTGCGATCAAACCGGCGAACCGCCCGAGCTGCTGAGCCCGTCCGCGACCGCCGAGATCGGTCGCGGCATCCTGTTGGTCGATGAGCTGTCCGGCACGTGGGGACACAGGCGCACCGAGTCCGGCAAGATCGTCTGGTTCAGTATCGCCGTGCCCTGAGCCGGCCGTCCGCCGGTAACGCGTCAAAGCCGGCTGCGCCGAAGAGTTCCGCCGCGTGTGCTGGTCTGCTTGTGTGCCGGTCCGCTGGTCTGCTCGTGGGTGCGTGTCGCGCGGCGGCCGCTCCCGCTGAGTGCGCGTCAGACGCCTGCCGCGCGCATGCCGCGCAACTCCTTCTTCAGTTCGCCGATCTCGTCGCGGAAGCGGGCCGCCAGCTCGAAGCGAAGCTCCGCGGCCGCCGCGTGCATCTGCCCGCTGAGGTCCTCGATCAGCGCCTCCAACTCCTCGGCCGGCTTTCCGACGAAGTCCAGCGACGAGACCCCGCCCTTCGAGCCGACCCCCGGAACCGGGGACCTTCCCCGGCTGTTGAGATGGGCGCCGCGCTGGGCCGCGCCGCCGAGCAGTTCCCTGGTGTCGGCGTCCTCACGCGCCAGCGAATCGGTGATGTCCGCGATCCGCTTGCGCAGCGGTACCGGGTCGACGCCCCGCTCCTTGTTGTACGCGATCTGCTTGGCCCGGCGCCGGTTCGTCTCGTCGATCGCCTTGGCCATACCCGGGGTGATCTTGTCGGCGTACATGTGGACCTGCCCGGAGACGTTGCGCGCCGCGCGGCCGATGGTCTGGATCAGCGAGGTCCCGCTGCGCAGGAAGCCCTCCTTGTCCGCGTCCAGGATGGCCACCAGCGACACCTCGGGCAGGTCCAGGCCCTCACGCAGCAGGTTGATGCCGATCAGGACGTCGAACACGCCGAGGCGCAGCTCGCGCAGCAGCTCGACCCGGCGCAGCGTGTCGATGTCCGAGTGCAGATACCGGACCTTGACGCCGAGTTCGAGCAGATAGTCGGTCAGATCCTCGGACATCTTCTTGGTCAGCGTGGTGACGAGCACCCGCTCGTCGCGCTCGGAGCGCACCCGGATCTCGTGCACGAGGTCGTCGATCTGGCCCTGCGTCGGCTTGACGATCACTTCGGGGTCCACCAGGCCGGTGGGCCGGATGACCTGCTCCACCACCCCGCTGGCCTGGGACAGCTCGTACGGGCCCGGCGTCGCCGACAGGTAGACCGTCTGACCGATCCGCTCGACGAACTCCTCCCAGCGCAGCGGCCGGTTGTCCACCGCCGAGGGCAGCCGGAAACCGTGGTCGACCAGCACCCGCTTGCGCGAGGCGTCACCCTCGTACATCGCGCCGATCTGCGGGACGGTCTGGTGGGACTCGTCGATGACCAGCAGGAAGTCCTCGGGGAAGAAGTCCAGCAGGGTGTTGGGGGCGCTGCCGGGCTCACGGCCGTCGATGTGCCTTGAGTAGTTCTCGATCCCGGAGCAGAAGCCGACCTCGCGCATCATCTCCAGGTCGTAGCTGGTGCGCATGCGCAGCCGCTGCGCTTCGAGCAGCTTGCCCTGCCGTTCCAACTGCGCGAGGCGGGCGGCCAGCTCCGCCTCGATGCCCTCGACGGCGCGGGCCATCCGCTCCGGGCCGGCGACATAGTGCGTGGCCGGGAAGATGTAGAGCTCGGGGTCGTCGGTGAGCACCTCGCCGGTGACCGGGTGCAGCGTCATCAGCCGCTCGACCTCGTCGCCGAACAGCTCGATGCGCACCGGGTGCTCCTCGTACACGGGGAACACCTCGACCGTGTCCCCGCGCACCCGGAAGGTGCCGCGCGTGAAGGCCAGGTCGTTGCGGGCGTACTGGATGGAAACGAGCTTGCGCAGCAGCCGGTCGAGCCCGTACTCCTCGCCGACCTTGAGCCGGATCATCCGGTCGACGTACTCCTGCGGCGTGCCCAGGCCGTAGATGCAGGACACGGAGGCGACCACCACCACATCGCGCCGGGTCAGCAGCGAACTGGTCGCCGAGTGCCGCAGCCGCTCGACCTCCTCGTTGACCGAGGAGTCCTTCTCGATGTAGGTGTCGGTCTGCGCGATGTACGCCTCGGGCTGGTAGTAGTCGTAGTACGAGACGAAGTACTCGACCGCGTTGTTCGGCAGCAGTTCGCGAAACTCGTTCGCCAACTGCGCGGCGAGCGTCTTGTTCGGGGCCATCACCAGGGTCGGCCGCTGCAGCCGCTCGATCAGCCAGGCCGTGGTCGCGGACTTGCCGGTGCCGGTCGCGCCGAGCAGCACGATGTCCTTCTCCCCCGCCCGCACCCGCCGCTCCAACTCGGCGATCGCCTGGGGCTGGTCCCCGGACGGCGTGTAGTCGCTGACGACCTCGAAGGGCGCCACTTTTCGCTCAAGGTCGGTCAACGGTCGAGTCATGCTCACTACCGTAGACGGCCACGCCGACAACGCGCGAAGCCCGGCAAAAGCCGCCGCCCGACCGGGGCTTCATGACCTTCGACCCTGTCTTTCGGCGCGGCCGCGTCCCAGCGTGGAGACATGAGCACGACGAGCACACAGACCGCGTCGATCGGTTCTCTCTACAAGGGGCGCAAGGGAACGGTCGACATCATCGACGTCCCGACGCTTTCGTTCCTGGTCATCGACGGACAGGGCGACCCTGGTGCCGACGAGTTCGCCGGCGCCGTCCAGGCGCTCTACAGTGCCAGTTACGGCGCGCACTTCCTGCTCAAGCAGCAGTTCGGCGGGTCCACGCACGTCATGCCGCTTGAAGCGCTCTGGTGGGTCGATGATCCGGCGCAGCAGCACCTACTGGCGCAGGTTGCGCTGGGCGGTGCCACGATGGCCGACACCGACCGGAACCTGTGGCGGTGGCGGGCGATGATCATGCAGCCGGAGCCGATCGACGAGGGCACGGTGGCGCGTTCCGTCGAGCGGGCCCGCAACAAGCATGTACCTGCGCTCGACCGCATCCGGTTCGTGACGTGGAGCGAGGGCCGGTGCGCGCAGACTCTGCACGTTGGGCCTTACGCCACCGAAGGCCCGGCTATCGCGCTGCTGCACACCGAAATCGCCGCTGCCGGTTGTCGGCCGCGCGGTCGGCACCACGAGATCTATCTCGGCGACCCGCGACGATCCGCTCCGGACCGGCTTCGCACCATCCTGCGGCATCCGGTCGAGCTGATCTGACGAGGGCGCAGGCGAGCGCGGGACGGCACCCGCGCCGTGCCTGCGCTGAGCCGTGCCTGCGCTGAGCCGTGCCTGCGCTGAGCCGTGCCTGTGCTGAGCCGCTGCTACCGCTGGGCCACCTTGCGGAACACGGGGCGGGGCAGGTGCCGCAGGCCGGACAGGACGTAGCGCAGCGCGGCCGGGACCCAGACGATCTCCGCGCCGCGGCGCAGCCCGGCGACGATCGCCTCGGCGACGGCGTCGGGCGTCGTGGACAGCGGGGCCTTCTCCATGCCCGCGGTCATCTTGCTCTCGACGAAGCCCGGGCGCACGACCATCACGTGCACGCCGCTGCCGTGGAGCGAGTCGCCAAGACCCTGCGCGAAGGCGTCGAGTCCGGCCTTGGTCGAGCCGTAGATGAAGTTGGCCCTGCGGGCGCGTTCCCCGGCCACCGAGGAGAGCACGACCAGCGAGCCGTGTCCCTGCTTCTTCAACGCGTTGGCGCACACCAGGCCCGAGGAGACGGCGCCGACGTAGTTGGTTTGGGCGACCTTGGCCGCGGCCACCGGGTCCTGCTCGTCGCTGGCCTGGTCGCCGAGCACGCCGAAGGCGAGCAGCACCACGTCGATGTCGCCGGCGGCGAAGACCGCGCCGAGGGCCTTCTCGTGCTCCTCCACCGCGTCGGCGTCGAAGGCGACCGTCTCGACCTCGGCGCCGTGCGCGCGCAGTTCCCGGGCCGCGGCGTCCAGGCGGGCGGACGGGCGGGCGGCCAGCACGATCCGCGTGGTCTTGCCGGCGGCCATCCGGCGGGCGGTGGCCAGGGCGATGTCAGAGGTGCCGCCGAGGATCAGCAGCGACTGGGCGGAACCGAGCGCGTCCTTCATGGTCTGTCTGCTTCCTTAGTGAGCCGATCGGCCTTAGGCGGTGCTGGGGAATGCCTCAAGGGGCGAATCCGGACAAAGTGGCGACCGAATCGTTGCCTTGACACATTCCCCGGCAGTGCCTAGACAGCCAACCGGCGGGACTGGTCTGAGACGAACACCCCGTGCGGATCCACCTTCGCACGCACTTCCCGGAAGTCGCCGAGGCGCGGGTACATCGCCGGCAGGTGCGCGGCGGCCATGCGCGCGTCCTTGGCCAGGTACACCCGGCCGCCTTCCGACAGTACCTGCTCGTCGAGCCAGTCGAGCAGCCGGTCAAGACCGGGCGTGCCGGTCGGGAAGTCCAACGCCAGCGTCCAGCCCTGCGCCGGGAACGAGAGGTAGCCGGGCGAGCCCGGGCCGAACCGCTTGAGCACCGAGACGAACGAGGGCGCCTGCACCCGGCTGATGCGCTCGACCATCCGGCGGAACGTCACGTCCGCGGTGAACGGCACGACGAACTGGTACTGGACGAACCCGGCCCTGCCGTAGACGCGGTTCCAGTCGCGGATGCCGTCGAGGGGGTGGAAGAACCCGCCGATGCTGGCCAGGTGGTGGTGCGTGGCCGGGGTCTTGCGGTACCAGACCTCGTTGGCGATCGCGATCGTGCGCCGGTTGAGCAGACCGGAGGGGAACAGGTCGGGCGCGGAGGTGATCGGCTTGGCGGAGAAGGCCAGCGGCTCGGCCCGGTGCTTGGCCGGCAACTGGTCGAGGGTGGCGAAGTTGCCGCAGTCCAGCAGCGCGCGGCCCAGCTTCGGGCCCTTGGCCAGGCAGTCCATCCAGGCGACGGTGTAGCGGTAGTCGGCGTCGGTGCCGGCCAGCTTCTCCATGAGCGCGTCGAGGTTCGGCAGCTTGAAGGTGTCGACCGCCAGCCGGGAGGTCTCGATGGGGACCATGCGGATCGTGGCGGACACCACGACGCCGGTCAGGCCCATGCCGCCCGCGGTGGCCCAGAACAGCTCGGGGTCGGACTCGGGCGTGATCGTGCGCACGGTGCCGTCGGCGAGCAGCAGGTCCATCGAGGTGACGTGCCGGGTGAACGAACTGTCGGCGTGATGGTTCTTGCCGTGGATGTCGCTGCCGATCGCCCCGCCGACCGTCACATACCGGGTCCCGGGCGTGACAGGCACGAAGTAGCCGAAAGGCACCAGCGCGCGCATGAGGGCGTGCAGCGACACGCCGCCCTCCGCCGTGACAAGCCCGGTTTCCAGATCCACGGAAAGGATCCGGTTGAGGCCGGTGAGGTCGAGCACTCGGCCGCCCGCGTTCTGGGCGGGATCGCCGTACGAGCGGCCGAGGCCGCGGGCGATCAGGCCGCGCGGACCGGCCGTGGCGACGGCTTCCGCGGCCTCGGCGCGGGTGCGCGGCCGCAGGACCTGCGCGACCGTGGGCGAGGTGCGGCCCCAGCCGCTCAACAGCCGCGGGCCCTGCCCGGAATCGTCGTCCTCGGCGGCCCGGCCGGGCTGGGCGGGCGGCGCGTACTGGTCAGTTGGCATAGAACACTCCCAACGCGAAGCAGGCGAGCCAGGTCGCCGCGATGGCCATGATGACCCGGTCGCCGAGCAGCACGTCCTCAGGCTCTCCGGCGTTGCCCGCGTCGACGAACATGGCGTACCGCAGGAAGATGAACGACCACGGCACGATCGAGATCTCGTGCCAGTTCACCCCGGATTCGTGTGCCCCGAGGTTCACCGCCCACAGCGCGTAGGTGAGGATCGTCAGGCCCGCGGCCATCTGCCAGACGAAACGCAGGTAGGACTCCGAGTACGCGGCCAAGGACTTGCGGGTGGTGGCGGCGGCCTCGCCCATGAGCACCATCTCGGAGTGCCGCTTGCCGGCCACCATGAACAGCGAGCCGAACGCGGTGGTCAGCAGGAACCACTGAGACAGCGGGATGCCCGCGGCGACGCCGCCGACCATCGCGCGCAACAGGAAGCCGCCGGCGACCAGCGCGAGGTCGAGCACCAGGATGTGCTTGAACCAGGCGCTGTAGGACAGGTGCATGGCCAGGTACACGGCGACCACCGCGGCCGTAGCCGGGTTCGCGGTCAGCCCCACGCCGAGCGCGGCGACGGAGAGCACCACGACGGCGGTCCAGGCGATCGGGATCGGGATCAGACCGGCGGCGATGGGCCGGTGCCGCTTCCTCGGGTGCATCCGGTCGGCCTCGACGTCGAGGGCGTCGTTGGCGTAGTACACGGCCGCGGCGGCGAGGCAGAACGCGGCGAAGGAGATCGCGCTGGCGCCGAGCACCCTGGACTCGTTGATGCGCCCGGCGGCCAGCGGGGCGGTCAGCACCAGCAGGTTCTTGACCCATTGCTTCGGCCTGGCCTCTCGCACCAGGGCGCGCACGAGCCCGAGACCGTGCGCCGGCTCGAGGATCGCCCCGGACGGCGCCGCGGCAGCCGCCGTGGTCACCGGCGCGGCGTCGGACGGCGAGAGACCGTCCGCGTCCCGTACCGCTTCGGCGAGGACCGTTTCGGCGGCCTCACCGACACGGTCGCTCACCGGTTGGCTGCGCTCGCGCGCGGGGATCGTCGCCACGTCATCCTCCCAAGGCTGCTCGCTCCGAGCGGCGGCGGACGTTCCGCCGGCGCACCCGGGCGAATGCAGCAGTCGTACACGTCGGGGTCCGGCACCGCGCCCCGGCCGCTGCGGTCCACGGGCAACGCTCCCGCCTGGACTGACGGCTAACGGAGGCTATCAGGCGCACGGCCGTGCGACCCACTCACCCGCCCGGCCCGGCGACGCCGCCGCGTCGGAGTTTTCGCACGTCGCCGACAGTGGGCCGGGGCGCGCGCGCCATTGTCACGATCCTGTCCCAGAGCGCTGTGACCTGCTCGGTGAGCTGCCTCGGCGTGCCGTCGTTCGCGATCACCACGTCCGCGACCGCGAGACGCTGCTCGCGGGGAGCCTGCGCGGCGATACGAGCGGCGGCCTGCGCCTGCGTCATACCGCGGTCTTCGACCAGCCGCGAGATGCGTACCGCGTCCGCGGCGTCCACCACGACAACGAGTTCGAACAGGCCGGCCAGTCCCGATTCGACCAACAGTGGGATGTCCTGGACGACGACGGTTCCGTCGGGCGCTGCGACGGTGCGTTCCGTCATCCACGCTCGTACGCGGGGATGGACGATGCTGTTGAGTACCGCCCGCCGGCTGTCGTCCGCGAACACGACGGAGGCGAGCGCCTCGCGGTCTAGTGCGCCATCCGGACCGAGTACCGCATCGCCGAAGGCGTCGCGCACGGCGGCCAGGCCTTCGGTGCCGGGCTCGACCACCTCGCGGGCGGCGACGTCCGCATCGAGGATCAGCGCGCCGCGCTCGGCGAGCAGCCGCGCGACCGTGGACTTGCCTGCTCCGATGCCGCCGGTCAGTCCGACCAGGACGGTACGTCCCTCGCTCATGCGGCCCTTTCTCGTCGAACACGGCGGGCGCCGGGGCGCGGTCGCGCGCCACCCTCCCGTGAAACGCCGACGGGCGCCTGAACGAACCGGGGTGGTTCGTTCAGGCGCCCGAGCGGTGCTCAGCTCAGCCGTTGCCTACCGCTGCTTCAGCTCTGGCCGCCGGCCAGCTTCTCGCGCAGCGCGGCCAGGGCCTCGTCGGAGGCCAGCGCGCCGGTGCTCTCGGCCGGGGCCGAGGAGGAGTAGCTGGACGGGGCGGCCTCGCCCGGAGCGGCCGCGCCGCCGGTCGCGGCGGCCTCGGCGTCGGCCTTGCGGGCCTCGGAGATCTGCTTCTGGTGCTGCTCGAAGCGGGCCTGCGCCTCGGCGTACTGGCGCTCCCACTCCTCGCGCTGGGTGTCGTAACCCTCCAGCCACTCGCCGGTCTCCGGGTCGAAGCCCTCGGGGTAGAGGTAGTTGCCCTCGGCGTCGTACGAGGCGGTCATGCCGTAGAGCGTCGGGTCGAACTGGTCCACGGTCGCGTCGCCGGTCAGGCCCTCGTTGGCCTGCTTGAGCGAGAGGGAGATGCGGCGGCGGTCCAGGTCGATGTCGATGACCTTGACGAAGATCTCGTCGCCGACCTGCACGACCTGCTCGGGGATCTCCACGTGGCGCTCGGCCAGCTCGGAGATGTGCACCAGGCCCTCGATGCCCTCGTCCACCCGGACGAACGCGCCGAACGGCACCAGCTTGGTGACCTTGCCGGGCACGACCTGGCCGATCTGGTGGGTGCGGGCGAACTGCTGCCACGGGTCTTCCTGCGTGGCCTTGAGCGAGAGCGAGACCCGCTCGCGGTCCATGTCCACGTCCAGGACCTCGACCGTGACCTCCTGGCCGACCTCGACCACCTCGGAGGGGTGGTCGATGTGCTTCCAGGACAGCTCGGAGACGTGCACCAGGCCGTCCACGCCGCCGAGGTCCACGAAGGCGCCGAAGTTGACGATCGAGGAGACCACGCCGTTGCGCACCTGGCCCTTGAGCAGGGTGGTGAGGAAGGTCTGACGCACCTCGGACTGGGTCTGCTCCAGCCAGGCGCGCCGGGAGAGGACCACGTTGTTGCGGTTCTTGTCCAGCTCGATGATCTTGGCTTCGAGTTCCTTGCCGACGTACGGCTGCAGGTCGCGCACCCGGCGCATCTCCACCAGCGAGGCCGGCAGGAAGCCGCGCAGGCCGATGTCGATGATCAGGCCGCCCTTGACCACCTCGATGACGGTGCCGGTGACGATCCCGTCCTCTTCCTTGATCTTCTCGATCGTGCCCCAGGCCCGCTCGTACTGCGCGCGCTTCTTGGACAGGATCAGCCGGCCCTCCTTGTCCTCCTTCTGGAGGACCAGGGCCTCGACGTGGTCGCCCACGGAGACGACCTCGTGCGGGTCCACGTCGTGCTTGATCGACAGCTCCCGGGACGGGATGACGCCCTCGGTCTTGTAGCCGATGTCGAGCAGGACCTCGTCCCGATCGACCTTCACGATGGTGCCGTCGACGATGTCGCCGTCGTTGAAGTACTTGATGGTCTCGTCGATCGCGGCGAGGAAGGCCTCCTCCGAACCGATGTCGTTGATAGCGACCTGCGGGGTTCGGACGGTCTCGGTGCTGCTCGTCATGGGGGAAAGGGCTCCGGGTACGGATATGTGGTCGGATGACACACGCGGCGGAGCCTGACTCGGGAACTGAGCGGTTCGAAAGTCGGTGCGGCCCCCTCGGTCCGAAGCCACACGGGTCCGCAGCGCAACAGCCAGGATACGGTCCGCACGCTTCCATGGTCAATCGAGCTTGGTGCGATCGCACCGAACCGTTGCACAGCCGTTGGACACTGCGGGGTGCTGCGAAGCCTTCCGCAAGATAGCGTGTCGGGGCTTCGTTTCGGAAGTACGCACGCTCGCGGCGGTTTAGTGCGCGGTCACGGGCGGTGTGAACGGCAAGAGTCAGGCGGCGGGAGGTAGGCGGCGTGGGCGAGACGGTCGAGAGCGAGGACACGGATCGGCGTGATCTGGTGACGCGACGTCAGGCGGGTCGCGCGGAGACCGTTCGGGCTAACCGGAACTGGTGGGACGGTGCCGCGGACTGGTATCAGGCGGAGCACGGCGAGTTCCTCGGAGACGACCGCTTCTTGTGGAGCCCGGAAGGGCTGTACGAGGACGAGGCGCATTTGCTCGGTCCGGTGGCCGGCCGGCGCGTACTGGAGGTCGGCTGCGGCGCGGCGCAGTGTTCGCGCTGGCTGGCGAAGCAGGGTGCGGATGTCGTGGGCTTCGACCTGTCGTGGCGGCAACTGGAGCACGCGCGCCGCATCGACGACGCGGCGGGCGGACCCGCGCTGCGCCTCGTGCAGGCCGATGCGACCGTCATGCCGTTCGCGGACGGTTCGTTCGACATCGCCTGCTCGGCCTTCGGGGCGGTGCCATTCGTGGCCGATTCGGCGGCGGTCATGCGTGAGGTCGCACGGGTGTTGCGGCCGGGCGGCCGCTGGGTGTTCGCGGTACCGCACCCCTTCCGTTGGTGTCTGCCGGATGACGGCGGCGAGGGCGGGTTGCGTGTGCGCGATTCGTACTTCGATCGGCGCCCTTACGTCGAGCAGGACGAACAGGGCGTCGCAACGTACGTCGAGCATCACCGGACGCTCGGAGATCGAGTGCGTGAACTGACCGGTGCTGGGCTGGTGTTGCTGGATCTGGTCGAGCCCGAGTATCCGCCGAACATGGACGAGCGCTGGGGTGGCGGCTGGTCGAAGCTTCGCGGGCGGCTGGTTCCGGGGACGGCGATCTTCGCGGCCGAGAAGCGTTAGCGGCCAGCCAGAGTAAGGCGCAGCGCCCGCTCTCTTCCCTCCGCTGGAACCAGGCGGGCCACACGGCTACTGTGCGGCTACGGTCCCGGCCCTGGCACGTTTGGAGCGGGTCGGCCGGAACCGCCCGCGACCGCCTTCCGGAAGGGGCGCATCATGGCCCGTCGCCATCTCGCCGACAGCGTCCTGGTGGCCGTGGGAACGTTGACCGGCAGCGTGTTGTCCTACGGCTTCAGCTTCGCGCTCGCGCACCGGCTCGACCAGACCGGCTACGGGCAGATCGGCTCGCTGCTGATGATCTTCCTGGTCGCGTCGATCCCGGCGACGGCGATCCAGGCGGTGACCGCCCGGCGGATCGCCGCGGCGCAGCCGCTCGACCAGGCCGGGCTGCGCGCGCTGACCGGGCCGCTGGTGCGCTGGTCACTCCTGGTCGCGGTCGCCACGACGGCGCTGCTCGGCGCGCTGGCCCCGGCGCTGTCGGCGCTGCTGCCCGCGGTGTCGGCCGGGCAGATCGCGTGGACCGCGCTGGCGTTGGTCCCGAACGCGCTGATCTTCTGCTACCTCGGCGTGGCGCAGGGAAGCTCGCGGTTCGCCGCGTTCTCGATCCTCTTCGTGGGCTTCAACGGAGCGAAGCTGGTGGCCGGCGCCGCGGCGGGCGCCGCCGGGGCACGCCCCGGCCTGATCATGGGTGCGGTGGCAGGGTCTTGGTTCGTGACCGCGGCAGTGGCGCATTACGCACTGCGGGATGCAGTCGGCAAGCCACACCTGGTGCGCGGGATCGGATATGTCCGTGAGCTCGGTACCGCGTCATGGAGCCTGGGCGCGGTCCTCGTCCTTTCTCTGCTGGACGGGCTCATCGCCGCGCACTACTTCAGCGGGGAAGTACTCGGCCGCTACCAGGCCGGCGCGCTGTTCACACGCGCCGGCTATTTCGGGCCGCAGTTCGTCGGCGTGCTGGCCTACCCGAGACTGGCGGTGCCGCACACCCGTCGCAGGGCACTGACCACTGCTGTCGTGCTGTCGCTCGGCATCGGCTGCGCCGTCGTCGCCGCGACCGTGTCGGCGGCCGGGCCGATGATCCGGGTGGCGTTCGGCGCCAAGTACCTCAGCGGCGCCGGCGGCGGATTCGACCTGGCCGCGGCGGCGTGGCTGTTCGCGCTGGCCGGGGCGACCCAGGCGCTGGTACAGCTCGCGCTGCTGGACGCGGTCGCGCGGCGTTCGCACGTGATCGGCTGGCTCGTGTGCGGTGGCATTCTGACCGAGAGCGCGCTGATCTTGACCGTCGCGCACCACTCGGCGACGCAACTGATCGCGACGGCGGCCTGCTGCGGATCGGTGACGGCCGCGGTGAGCCTCACGGTGTCGTTCTCAGCCCGGCGCCACGCGGCTTCGCAGCATCCGCCGCGGCTGGACGCGGAGTACGCGCCCGCGGCGACGTGACCGCGGGTTCTCGCCGAGCCGCGCGGCCGCTCCTACAGGTTCCGCGCGGAGTATGTGGATCGCCCACATGCGCGTGACCTCGGCGTGACCCTACGGTCTCCTTCATGACGACGGTAGATCTGGCGCCCGAGGTTCACGGTGTGGACCTGACGGGGCGCACTGCGCTGGTCACGGGTGCCGCGAGCGGAATCGGGCGGGCATGCGCGCTGGCGCTGGCCGCGGCCGGGGCGCGGGTGCGCGCGGTGGACCTGGACGAGGCGGGAGCGGCCGAGGTGGCCGCGGCGGTCGGCGGCGAGGGCCGGGCGGTGGACCTGGCCGCGGCCGACGATCTCGGCGCGCTGGCCCGGGATGCCGACATCATCGTCAACAACGCGGGTTTCCAGGTGGTGCGGCCGGTGGAGGAGTTTCCCCCGGAGGTCTTCCGGCGGATGCTGGCCGTGATGGTGGAGGCGCCGTTCCGGCTGGTGCGCGCCGCGCTGCCCGGCATGTATCTGCGCGGCTGGGGCCGGGTGGTGAACATCTCCTCGGTGCACGGTCTGCGCGCCTCGGCCTTCAAGGCCGGTTATGTGAGCGCCAAGCACGCCCTGGAGGGCTTCTCGAAGGTGGTGGCGGTCGAGGGCGGACCGCGCGGCGTGACCTCCAACTGCGTCAATCCCGGTTACGTGCGCACGGCACTGGTGGAGCGGCAGATCGCCGAGCAGGCCGCGGCGCACGCCATCGCGCGGGAACAGGTGGTCGAGCAGGTGTTGCTGGCCAGGTCGGCGACGAAACGGCTGATCGAGCCGGCGGAGGTGGCCGCCCTGGTCGTTTACCTGTGCTCGCCGCAAGCCTCGTTCATCAACGGCGCGTCACTGGCGATCGACGGGGCCTGGACTGCGCAGTAGCGTGCGCCCGGAACCAGCGCCGCGGAATGGACCACACGGAATGGACCACGCTGCGGCATCGACAACACGCGGCATGGACGACACGTATGAGACCACCGCGGTACGAACAGCGTCGGAGACGGACACGGTGAGCACGGTGCCGAACATGAACGCCGCATCCGGGATGGTCGCCGAGCTTCCTTTCCTCAGCCTTCTGGTTCAGGACGCCTCCGCCGTCGAGTACGACGGACCGCTCGCGCAGGCGCACGCCGAGGGCGCGGGGCCTGAGGTGATCGCGCAGTTGGAGCGCGCAAGGACACTCGCGCTGCGCGTACGTGCGACGCTGCGTGAACAGCGGCGGCGGGAGACCGAACTGGCGGCGCTGTTCGAAACCGCCAGCGACCTCGCGGGGTTACGCGACCTCGACTCGGTACTGCGCGCGATCGTCGTCAGGGCACGCAAACTACTCGGTACGGACGTCGCGTACCTGACGTTGAACGATCCCTCGGCCGACGACACCTACATGCGCGTCACCGACGGCTCCGTCTCGGCGAAGTTCCAGCAGGTGCGGCTCGGCATGGGTGAGGGGCTGGGCGGACTCGTCGCACAGACCGCCTCGCCTTACGTCACCGCTGACTACCTCAACGACGCCCAGTTCCACCACACGCGCACCATCGACGCGGCCGTGCACGAGGAAGGTCTGGTCGCCATCCTCGGCGTGCCGCTCCTGGCGAACGGACAGGTGATCGGCGTGTTGTTCGCGTCCGACCGCAGGGTGCGGCCCTTCAGCCGGGACGAGATCGCGCTGCTCAGCTCGCTGGCGACACATGCGGCGATCGCGATCGAGTCGGCGAACCAGTTGGCGGAGACCAAGGCGGCGCTCGCGGAGTTGGCCGCGGCGAGCCGCACGATCCAGGCGCACAGCGCGTCGGTGGAGCGGGCCGCGGAGGCGCACGAGGCGCTGACCGGGCTGCTGCTGCGCGGCGCCGGTCTCGGCGAGCTGGCCGGCTCGGTGGCCGAGTTGCTCGGCGGTTCGGTGGTCATCGTGGACGACACCGGACGCTGCCTGTGCGGCCTGCTGGAACCGGACGAGCGGAACGCGGTCGAGGCGGCCGCGGCGCAGTCGGCCAAGACCGGGCGCGCTCTGCCGGCCGGACGGCTGTGGATCGCGGCGGTGACGGCCGGGCAGGAGCGGCTCGGCGCGCTGGTGCTGCGGGGGCGGCCGGAGCTGGATCTGGAGGGCGCGGACCAGCGGATCCTGGAACGCGCGGCGACGATGACGGCGCTGCGGCTGCTGATCGAGCGCTCGGTGCAGGAGGCCGAGCACCGGGTGCGCGGCGAACTGGTCGCGGACCTGTTGGCCGCGGCGGACCGGGGCGAACCTGGGCTGGAGTCGCTGCGGGAGCGGGCTCGCCGGCTCGGCGCGGACCTGGACGCGCCGTACGTGGCCGTGGTCGCGCAGGCCCAGGACGCCGACCGGCGGCGGCTCGGTTCGGCGGCCGCCCACCTGGCGGCGACCGGCCGGGGACTTGCCGGGGAACGCGGCGGATCGACGGTGCTGCTGCTGCCGGGTTCGGATCCGAGCGCCGTCGCGCGCGACGTGGTCCACCATCTGCACGGCGCGATCCAACGGCCGGTGACGGCCGGCGCGTCGGGCCCGGTGCGCGGACCGGCCGCGTTCGCCGCCGCGCACGCCGAGGCGGCCCGGTGCCTGGCGGCGCTTCAGTCGCTCGGACGGATCGGTGACGCGGCCTCCACGCGGGATCTGGGCTTCGTCGGGCTGCTGCTCGGCGGCGCGCAGCCGCGCAGGCCGGAGGTGCCGGCGTTCGTGCGGGCGACGCTCGGGCCGGTGCTCGACTACGACGCCCGGCGCTCGACGGATCTGGTGCACACGCTCGGCGCGTACTTCGGTTCCGGCGGGAATCTGATGCGCACCAAGGACGTACTGCACGTGCACGTCAATACCGTGACGCAGCGCCTGGACCGGATCGCGCAGCTGCTCGGCCCGGACTGGAACTGCCCCGAGCGCGCCTTGGAGTTGCAGTTGGCGCTGCGGCTGCACCACCTGCTGTGACAGGCAGAGCTCTGTCATCGCACAAGGCGCGCTCGGGGCGTCGTCGGATACTGCTACGGACAGTGCGAGTCCGCGATCACGTAGTAACCCGGCCCGGTTTCCTCCAGCGCGTGCACGGTGAAGACGTTCCACAGGCCCATGTTCTGATTTGAGCCGTCAGCGTACGTATAGCCGCCGGACTGGTATGCGTGTCCGTCCACGGTCTGCTGGTAGTTGCTCTCCGTGAAGCACTGCGGCGCGAACGTCGGGGACGGCGAGGACGACGGTGACGCACTCGGGCTCGCGCTCGGTGTCGCGGTGCCCGTCGCCGTCGCCGTGGCCGTCGCGCTCGGAGACGAGCCGGAACCGCTCAGGCCCCAGAAGACGGCGGTGTAGTAGGTCGAGCAGATGTAGTTGAGGAAGTACGCGCCGGTCGCGCCGCACTGATTCGTCCCCGAGCCGGGGTTCACGGCCAAGCCGTGACCCATTCCGGAGATCGCGTACACCTCGACGGCGGGTTCACCGGTCGCGTCGTCGTAAATGCTCTCACTCGTGCCGCCGGGCAGCGACGCGGTTGACGAGGCGGTCTGGCTGATGCCCCACACGCCGGTCCACTGGTCCATCAGCTCGGTCGAGTTGGCCGTGTTGACCGTGTAGTCGGCGGTGCCCTGCCAGATCGCTACCCTCGGCCAGGGACCGCTGTATCCGGGGTCTGAGCCGGTGGCGAGTGCGGCCCACTGCGAGACGCTCTTGCTCACCGGGCCGTCCATGCAGGGGTACGCGGTGCTCTGGCCGCCGGCGGCGCACTGCGCGGGAATGCCGGAGTCGACCGAGCCCGCGGCGAAGACGTCCGGGTAGTCGGCCAGCAGGTCCGCGGTCATCGCGCCGCCCGCGGACAGTCCGGTGACGTAGATCCGTGAGGCGTCGATCGAGTAATGCGCCTGCATGTACTGGACCATCTGCATGATCGACTCGGCCTCGCCGTGGCCCCGGGTGTCCTCCGAGGAGGTGTACCAGTCGAAGCATTCGGTGGCGTCGTTCGTCGAGGGCTGCTGCGGGAAGACCAGGTCGAAGCCCCACAGGTCGGCGTACTTGGGCCAGCCCGAGTCGTCGTAGTAGTCGGAGGCCTGCTGGGTGCAGCCGTGCAGGGCGACCACCAGCGGGGCGCCCGGCCGGGTGGAGGAGGGTACGTACTCGTACATCTGTAGCGCGCCCGGGTTCGAGCCGAAGTTCGAGACCTGGGTCAGCGCGGCGGCGGCCAGGGCGCGCCGGCCCGAGCCGGTGGCGACGAGGAACGCGGTGAGGACGGCGAGCACGACGGCCAGCGCGCAGGAGGCGCGGGTCGGCCGGCGGCGCGCAAACGACAGCGGTTGCACGGAATGCCTTTCGCCGGGGGACGGGACACGGCGCCGGAGGCGACTTGCCCGGGGTGTTCGTCCCGGCGCCGTCTGCCGTGAAGGTAGGGCCGATTCCGTGCGGCCATCATGTGGCGCGGCTCTACTTCAGGCCGTGCCGACGTGTTGTTCGCGTGCGGTCTGCTCGACCAGTTCGGCGGCGACGCGATCGGCGCCGGCGCCCGGGCCGACGATCGTGTAATGGTTCGTGTCCGGGATCAGCGTCACGGTGACCCGGGAGCGGTCGAGACCCGCGGCCGTCAGCGTATCGGCGTCGTAAAGGCCCTGCGGCTGGTTGAGGATGCCGCGTTCCGCGTAGAGCAGCGCGACCGGGCAGTTCAGGGTGTTGATTGCGCCGCGGACGAATTCGTCAACGATCAGCTGGCGCCCGTCCGCGCGTATCGCCTCCGCGACGCACGAGGAGACCACCTTGCCGTCCGGGCGCCTGAGTGTGTCGCGACCCAGATACGCGGTCAGTTGCGCACTCCAGTTGCCGACGAACGCGGGGTGCTCGCGGTGGAAGTCCAAATAGGCTTCACCGTCGGCGAAGGTCATGCGCAGCTTGCGGATGGCGGGGCCGACGGTGTTTTCGAGCACCTCGTCCGGGTCGGTCTGCGGCGCCGGCGCCAACCGGACGCCGCCGTCCACGGCGAGGAGTGAGCGGACCCGGTCCGGATGCCGCGCGGCCAGCGCGCAGACGACGAACGCGCCGAGGGAGTGCCCGGCGAGTACGGCGCGCTCCAGTCCGGCGTGGTCGAGGAGGGCGAGGGTGTCTTGCACGTCCACGTCGATGCCGAACGGCGCGGCCAGATCGCGCGAGTGGGCGCGGCCGCGCAGGTCGAGAGCCAGCAGGTTGACGCGCCCGTCGACGGCCTCTGCGACCGCGGCCCAGGCGAGCGCGTTGGCGGTGATGCCGTGGACCAGGACGGCGGTCGGCGCGCCGGGATCGGCGGCGGGCCAGCGCAGGACGGCCAGTTCACCGCCGCGCACCGGTACCCGGATCTCCTCGAACGCGCGGAAGTCAGCCATGCGGTGTCACCCCTTCTTCGGCGGCGCCTGTCGAGGACGCCGCGTTGTGCCCCGGAAGGACGTTCGGCCCGGCTTGCGGGGCGGATCGGCGGATCGGCGACCTTGGCTGCGTCGCCGAAGCGTCCGCAGACAACCCGCTGTGTCGGCTCCCGGCGCGCTGCGCCCGTCTTCCGTTTCTTGTCCGCACCCCATGCCCTACCCGCGTCTTCGATGCGCGTAAGCGCGCGGGCAGCGTGGCCAGTCCGCCCGGAAGGAAGAAGACCACGGCCACGAAGCAGACGCCCAGCAGGAAGAGCGGCTGCTGCAGCGGTCCGCGCAACGCGCCGGGGAGCGCGGCGACCGAGGCGGAACCGGACAGCCGGGTGAGCGACTGGTCGGCGTAGGCGTAGAGCACCGCGCCGGCGACCACGCCCCAGCGCCGCCCCGCGCCGCCGAGCACCACCATGACCAGCAGCCCGAGGGTGAAGTCCGAGCCGGCCACCACGGGCGTGGCCCCGCCGAGCAGCAGCAGGTAGACCACTCCCCCGCCGGTCGCCAGCAGCCCGGCGACGACGAAGGCGAGCAGCTTGAACAGGTACGGGTTCAGGCCCAGCACCTCGACGCGCCGCTCGTTCTCCTTGACCGCGCGCATCACCCGGCCCGGGACCGAGGTGGTCAGCCACCAGAGGACCGCCGCGCACACCGCGAGGTAGCCCAGGGCGAGCCAGTAGAGGTTCGCGGTGTTGCGCACTCCGGACAGAGCGGCCGGGACCGCGCCCGCGTTGAGGGTCTGGCCCTGCTCGCCGCCGGTCAGCGCCGGCGAACCGGAGACCACCAGCAGCGAGACCGCCTGCCCGAACGCGAGGGTGACCATCGCGAAGCCGATGCCGTCCACGCGCAGCGCCACCGACCCGAGCACGAGCGCGGCGGCCAGGCCGACGCCGAGCCCGGCCAGCGCGGCGGGCACGAGGCCGTACCCGGCGTGGTTGACCAGGATCGTGGTGACGTACATGCCGCCCGTGACGAACAGCCCGTGCCCGAAGGACATGATTCCGGTGTGCCCGAACAGCAGGTCGTAGCTGAGCGCGAGACCCGCGAAGAGCAAGCACACGGCGAGAAGTTGCAGCACGCCGGGCGAGTCGAGCGGTCCGTCGAACACGCCCGGGAGCCGCAGCGTCGAGTAGGGGACCGCGTACAGCGCCGCCGCCGCGAGCAGGACGGCCGCCGCGCGCCTGCCGGCCGGCCGCATCAGTGATCTGACGTGGTTCACGCGGGCCTGCCCTTGAGGTCGCGCCGGCGCAGCAGCAGCACCGCGGCCAGCAGGATGACGACCGACTCATCGCCGAGGTCGGCCGAGAGGTAGTTGGCGAACTGCTGCACGAGCCCGACCGCCGCGGCCGCGACGGCGGTACCGGTGAGCGAGCCCATCCGGCCGAGCACCACGACGACGAACGCGAAGATCAGCAGCGAGGTGCCGTCGCCGGGCGAGATCGAGCCCTGGTACAGCCCGTCCAGCAGCCCGGCCAGGCCGGCGGCCGCTCCGCCGAGGGCGAAGACCCCGGTGAACGCGCGGTGCACGTCGACGCCGAGGGCGGCGACCATCTCGCGGTTCTCCACACCCGCGCGCACGATCAGCCCGGCGCGGGTGCGCGTGAGGAGCAGTTGCAGCGCCCCGAGCAGCGCGAGGGCTGCCGCGATCAGCACGAAGCGGACCGTCGGGATGCGGGCGCCGAGCACGTCGAGCGTGCCGGCCAGCCAGGCCGGCAGCGTCCAGGTGCGCGGGTCCGCGCCCCAGACCGCCTGCAGCAGCGCCGGGATCGCCAGGCCGAGGCCGACGGTCGCCAGCACCTGGTCCAGCGGGCGCGCGTACAGGGGCCTGATGATCAGCAACTCGGTGAGCGCGGCCAGCGCGGCGCCGGCGGCCACCGCGACCGGCAGCGCGAGCGCCAGCCCGAGCGTGCCCGCCACATGGTCCGCCACGGTCCAGGCCGCGTAGCCGCCGACCGCCACGAAGGCGCCGTGCGCGAAGTTGAGCACGTCCATCAGGCCGAAGATGAGTGAGAGGCCGGAGGCGACCAGGAAGTAGAGCGCCGCCAGGCCGAGACCGGTCGCCGTCAGCAGGATCAGGGTGCTCATCGCGCGCTCCCGTTCACGTCGCGGGTCCGCGGCCCGGACACGCCGAGCAGTCGGTTGGTCAGATCCGGGTCGGCCAGCAGGGCGCGCGCGTCGCCGACGTGCACGACGCGCCCCATGTCCAAGACCACCGCGTCGCGAGCCATTCTGCGCACGACGGCCAGGTTCTGCTCGACCAGCAGGATCGGCACCTCTCGCGCGACGAGTTTGAGCGCGGCGGCGACCTGCCCGGCGTATTTCGGGGACAGCCCCTTGGTCGGCTCGTCGATCAGCAGCAGCCGGGACGGGCCGAGCAGCACCCGGCCGAGCGCGAGCATCTGCTGTTCGCCGCCGGAGAGCGTTCCGGCGCGCTGCCGGGCGCGCTCCCGCAGGACCGGGAAGAGTTCGTACACGAGGTCGTAGCGGTGCGGCCGGCGCGCGGTCTCGGCCAGCCGAAGGTTCTCCTCGACGGTCAGCGCGGCGAACACCGCGCGGTCCTCGGGCACGTAGCCGATGCCGAGCCGGGCGATCCGATGCGTCGCCAGGGTCTTGATGTCGCGCCCGGCGAACCGGATCGCGCCGCCGGCCGGGTGCAGCCCGAGCACGGATTTGACCGTCGTGGTCTTGCCCACGCCGTTGCGTCCGAGCAGCGCGGTCACGCCGGTGGCGGCCACGTCGAAGGTGACGCCGCGCAGGATCGCGCTGCCGCCGAGCGTCACCGTCAGATCGCTGACACGCAGGATCGGCTCGGCCGCCGGGACCTCGCGCATCGAAGCCTGGTGTGTCACAACGGCTCCCCGAGGTAGGCCTCGCGCACCGCGGGGTCGTCGACCACGGCCGCGGGCCGGTCGCAGGCCAGCAGCGCGCCGTGGTGCAGCACCGCGATCCGCTCGGCGAGGCCGAGCACGACCTCGATGTGGTGTTCGACCATCAGGATCGTGGCTCCGTCCCGGTGCACCTGCCGGATCAGCTCGCTCAGGTCCGGCACCTCCTCGACCGCCATGCCGGCCATCGGCTCGTCGAGCAGGATCACCGAGGGCCCGGCCGCGAGCAGGATCGCCAGTTCCAGCTTGCGTTTCTCGCCGTGGGACAGCGCGCCGGCCAGGGCGCGGGCGCGGTGGGCGAGCCGGGTGCGTTCGAGCGCGTCGGCCGCCCGGTCGCGCGCCGGGCCGCCGATCCGGCGCCACACCGCCAGGGCGCCGATCGGCCCGCTGACGGCCGCCTGGGCCGCGAGCTGAACGTTCTCGGCGACCGTCAGGCCCGGAAAGACGCTGGAGGTCTGGAACGTGCGGCCCAGGCCGTGGCGCACCCGACGGTGCGGCGCCAGGCGCGTGACGTCGCGCCCGCCGAGCAGGATCCGGCCCGAGTCCGGGCGGGTCAGACCGCTGATCAGGTTGAACAGCGAGGTCTTGCCCGCGCCGTTGGGCCCGATCACGGCCAGCAGTTCGCCCGGCGCGGCCGCGAACGCGACTCCGTCCACGATTGCGCGGCCGCCGATCCGCCAGGTCAGTTCCTCGACCGCGAGCGCGGGGGCCACGCCCCGCTCGGACGGCGCGCGGCCGGCGGCCTGCGCTTCGTCCTTCCCCTCGGCGGCCGGTGCGGCGGCCGCCGAGGGGAACTGTTCCGAATCAGCCAACGCGTTCACGCGTCAGGAACCCGAGGTGGGCCACGCGGGCGTGGCGGGCGCCGGCGGGGCGATCGCGCCCGGTTCCACCGCCTTGACCAGCTTGGCGGTCCAGGTCGTGCCGGAACCGCTCAGCGTGGCCTGGAACTCCGGTTGCAGCAGCGCGTGGTCCGCGGCGCGCACCGTGTACTGTCCCGCCACGCCCTGGAAGCTCCAGCCCTCCAGCGCCGCGATCTGCTTGGCGACGTTCGCCGGGTCGGTCTGGACGGCGTGCGCGAACATCTGCGCGGCGATGAAACCGTCCGGGGTGAACAGGTCCACCGTCCCGCCGGCCTTCTGCACGCTCGCCGTCATCGCGGCCTCGACCGGGTTGTTCCCGCCGGCGCCGGTGAAGTAGTGCGCCAAGAACTGGATCTTCGAGCCCGCGGGGCCGGTGGCAGGGTACGTCGCCGTGTTCGCCAGGCCGGTGACCACGTGTGTCGCCGAGAGCACGCCCTGCTGGTCGAGCGCGGTCCACAGCTGCGTGGCGTTGGTGCCCGCCCAGGCGACGAACAGCAGGTCCGGCCTGGCCGCGAGGATCTGCTGCGTGAACGGGGTGAAGTCGGTCGCGGTCGGCGGCACCAGGACGCTGGAGACGCTCGCGCCCTTCGCGCCGAGCACCGCCTTCACCCCGGCCGCGTTCGCGGTGCCGAACTCGCTGTTCTGCGCGAGCACCACGACTCGCTTGCCGGCCAGGTCGCCGACGAAGGTCCCGGCGGTGGCGATGTCCTGGTACGACTCGCGGCCGGAGCGGAAGGTGTAGCGGTTGAGCGCGTCGAGCTTGTCGGTCGCCGCGGGCCCGGCGATGAACAGCACCTTGTTCTGCGCGGCCACCGCGGCGACCTGGAGCGCGATCGCCGAGTCCACCGAGCCGCCGATCATGGTGACGCCCTGGCCGATCAGGTCTTTGGCCTCCGCGACCGCGGTGGTCGGGTTGTCCGCGTCGTCCTCGACCACCAGGTCGATCTTGTGCCCGGCGATCGCGCCGGTGCCGTGCGTGACATAGGCGAGTCCGGCGTTGAGTCCCGCCAGATACTCGGTGCCATAGGGCGCGTAGGGTCCGGACTTCGCGGTGATGATGCCGATCTTGAGCTCGGCTCCCGCGGTCGTGCCGCCGCCGCTGCCGTTACCGCTGCCGGAGGCTGCCGAGGTGGGCGAGGCACAGCCCGCGGCCGCGGCGGCCAGGGCGGCGCAGGCCAGACCCGCGCCGAGGCGGCGAGGGGAAAAAGAGCGCATCGTTGCTGCTCCTTCGAGAGGACGGACGGTCTGGGTGCGCTGTGAGCCGTGAGCCGTTTCAGTGCGCTGCGGGAACCCTAGGAACTGCGGCGATCGGCACCCATGGAGTGCGCCGCCATACTCGCGGCGGTGCGCATGTGCGGGTCCGCCATCCGTTCGGCCGATGACCGGCCCGAGACTCGCCGAAGACAGTTCGCTGGTTAAAGTCGACGGTGGTACGTGGTTCTTCGAACCGTGAAGTCACGCAGCGGCTTCGCCGTCAACGAGGATTGGGCCGCTGACAATTTAGGGATGGGCTCGATGGACAAGGTGGTCATCGCGGCGCGGGCCGTGGCCGACATTGCGGACGGGGCGAGCATCGCCGTGGGGGGCTTCGGCCTGTGCGGTATCCCGTCCACCCTGATCGCCGCCCTGCTGACGCAGGGCGCGACGGATCTGCGGGTGGTGTCGAACAACTGCGGGGTGGACGGCTGGGGGCTGGGCCTGCTGCTGGAGGCGGGCCGCATCTCCCGGATGACCAGTTCCTATGTCGGGGAGAACAAGGAGTTCGCGCGGCAGTACCTCTCCGGCGAACTGGAGGTGGAGCTCACGCCGCAGGGCACGCTTGCGGAGCGGCTGCGCGCGGGCGGCGCGGGCATCCCGGCGTTCTACACGGCGACCGGGGTCGGCACGCAGGTGGCGGAGGGGGGTCTGCCGTGGCGGTATGGGCCGGACGGCGCGGTCCGGGTCGCCTCGCCTGCCAAGGAGGTGCGCAGCTTCGGCGGCCGCGAGTACATCCTGGAGCAGGCCATCACCACCGACTTCGCGCTGGTGCGCGCGGCGGTCGCGGACCGGCACGGGAACGCGGTGTTCAACGGCTCGGCGATGAACTTCAACCCGCTCGCGGCCATGGCGGGGCGCATCTGTGTGCTGGAGGCCGAGCGGATCGTCGAGCCCGGGCAGATCGCCGCGGCGAGCGTGCAACTGCCCGGCGTGCACGTGCACCGGGTGGTGGCGGCGACCGTGACCGAGAAGCGGATCGAGCGGCGCACCGTACGGCCGCGGCCCGCCGCCGCGCCAGCCATGACCGCCGGCACCGCCGGCACCGCCGAGCCGAACGCCGCTACGACCACGGACGGGAACTGACATGCCCCTCGACCGCAACCAGATGGCCGCCCGCGCCGCGCTCGAACTGCGCGACGGCCAGTACGTGAACCTCGGCATCGGGCTGCCGACCCTCATCCCGAACTATGTGCCGGAAGGCGTCACCGTCGTACTCCAGTCGGAGAACGGCATCCTCGGCACCGGACCGTACCCGTATGCGGGCGAGGAGGACCCGGACCTGATCAACGCGGGCAAGGAGACGGTGACGCTGCTGCCGGGGGCCTCGCTGTTCGACTCGGCGGCCTCGTTCGCGATGATCCGCGGCGGCAAGATCGACGTCGCCGTGCTCGGCGCGATGCAGGTCAGCGAGCAGGGCGACCTGGCCAACTGGATGATCCCCGGCAAGATGGTCAAGGGGATGGGCGGGGCGATGGACCTGGTGCACGGGGCGAAGAAGGTGGTCGTCCTGATGGAGCACGTCGCCCGCGACGGTGGGCACAAGCTGGTCAAGGAGTGCTCGCTGCCGCTGACCGGCAAGCGCGTGGTGAACCGCGTGATCACCGACCTGGCCGTCATCGACATCGAAGACGGCGGCCTGACGCTGCGCGAACTGGCGCCCGGCGTGACCGTCGAGCAGGTCGCGGCCGCCACCGGCCCGGCGCTACACGTTCCGGACGGCGAAGTGCCCACGATGTCTGTGGCCTGATCCGCGGCGCCCGGCCCCGCCCGGCCCCGGCCGGGGCCGGGCGCTGTCAGCTTCGGTGAGACACGATCAGACGCTCCGCGAGAACGCCGGCGGTGCGCCTTATGCGGCCGCAGGCAAATAGCGCCAAAGCGCATTCGGAAATGCCGAACATCGCATTCCCGTAGACTGCGGCCATGCCCGCGCCGAGTGTGCACTGGAAGCCGATCGAACCGTTGCCCGAGCTCAACGGAGAACTGACGACGCGGCTCGCCGGCGTTGACGCGCTCAAGTCCGCTTGGGAAGAGCTCCAGGAGACGCTCTCGCCCGGCGAAATCGAAGCGGCGTTGAAACGGCGGCTGCGCCGTCACGCGATCGAGACCGGCATCATCGAACGGCTCTACGAGATGAGCTGGGGCGTCACCGAGGCGCTGGTCGCCGAAGGACTGACCAGTGAGGTCGCGATGGCCGGCGGCGAAGTCACCGACTCGACGCTGGCGATCATCACCGACCAGTTCGAGGGCCTGTCGTACCTCGTCGACTGGGTGCGTGCGGACCAGGATCTGTCGGTCCATTTCGTACGATCACTGCACCAGCTCATCGTTCGGCATCAGGAGCATCACGAAGGCAGAGACCAGTTCGGCCGAACGGTGAGCATTGCGCTGAGCCCCGGTCAGTGGAAGGAACAGGGCAACCGGATCACGCGGCAGGACGGCGCGGCCATCGAGTTCTGCCCGCCCATGCTCGTCGATGACCAGATGGAACGACTCGTCGAGTTGTACAAGCAGACCGAGGGCGCTCACCCGGTCATTCGGGCAGCTTGGCTGCACCACCGCTTCATCCAGATCCACCCGTTCGCCGACGGCAATGGACGCGTCGCACGGGCCTTGACCTTGCTGTCGCTGCAACGCGGCCACTATGCGCCAATCGTGGTGGATCGGCTTCAGCGGACCACCTACATCGAGTCGCTCGACGCGGCCAATGACGGCGACCTGCGGCCGTTGGTCCGCTTCTTCGCGCACCTTGAAGAAAAGGCGCTGCGTGCCGAGATCCAGACACCCGCACTTCACGCCCAGCCGAGTGGCGCCATCGCCGTCGCACGCGCATATGCGACGCGTCTTAAGGCGCGCGAGGTAAGCGACTGGGCGCTCAAGGCCGCGCGTGGCGCCGAACTGGCCGATGCTGTGCACCAAAGGCTCGTCGACTACCTCGGGAAGACCTCTGTCGAACTGGAACAGGTTTATCGTGAGATCGACTCCAGGGCGTCCGGGAGCCTTGATTCCGCCAAGCCACCCGCGCAGAAGGCGGCGTATTGGCACGGCCAACTGGTGCACGCGGCGAACCTTGCCGATTTCTTCACGAATCTGACGAACGGATCCTGGTGGGTTCGGCTGCATCTGAGGGCCCGCGGATTCCTGCTGCGATTCATCGTCGCCGTCCAGAAAGTCGGGCAGGGTGAGACCGGCGTGATGGCGATGACCGTTTTCGGCGAGGTGCTGAACGCGGGTTCCCCGGCAGAGGGCGGCTCGTCATTGCTGTTCCGAGTCTTCGATCGGCCGAACAACGTGCCGGACAGCATCACCTTCGTCTATACCGACGACGTTGAAACGCGGTGGCCGGAGGTCGAACAGCTCATCGAGACCTCGCTCAGCTCGGCGATCAGCGCATTCTCCGAACAGCTGGCCTGATTTCGCGTCCTGCTTCTCAGCGCGTGGAAGGATCGGCAGCCGGCGGAACCGGCTCAGTGGACGGCGTCCTGCCAGTCGCGGCCGAAGCCGACCGACACGTCGAGGGGGACGCGCAACTGGTAGGCGGCCCCCATCTGCTCCCGCACCAGCCGCTCCACGTCTTCGCGCTCCTCGTCGCACACTTCCAGCACCAGTTCGTCGTGCACCTGGAGCAGCAGGCGGGATTTGAGCCGGCGCTCCCGCAGCGCGTCGTCGACGCGCAGCATCGCGACCTTGATGATGTCGGCCGCCGAGCCCTGGATCGGGGCGTTGAGCGCCATCCGCTCGGCCATCTGCCGCAGGTGCGGGTTGGTGGCGGTCAGGTCCGGCAGGAACCGGCGTCGACCGAGGACGGTCTGCGTGTAGCCGGTCTTGCGTGCCTCGTCCACCACCGCGCGCAGGTAGTCCCGGATGCCGCCGAAGCGGGCGAAGTAGTCCTCCATCATCCGCGTCGCCTCGGCGTTGCTGACGCCCAGATTCTGCGCGAGGCCGTACGCGGACTGCCCGTAGGCCAGGCCGTAGGAGACCGCCTTGACCTTCCGGCGCAGGTCGGCGGTGACCTGCTTGGGCGGCACGCCGAACACCCTGGCCGCGACCGAGGAGTGCAGGTCCTCACCCGAATTGAACGCCTCGATCAGGCCCTCGTCGCCGGAAAGGTGCGCCATGATGCGCATCTCGATCTGGCTGTAGTCGGCCGTCATCAGCGTGTCGTAGCCGGGGCCGGCGACGAACGCCTTGCGGATGCGCCGCCCCTCCTCGGTACGCACCGGGATGTTCTGCAGGTTCGGGTCGACCGAGGACAGCCGGCCGGTGGCGGCGACCATCTGGTTGAAGGTGGTGTGGATGCGGCCGTCGTCGAGCACCGTCTTGATCAGGCCCTCGACCGTGGTTCGCAGGCGGTTGACGTCACGGTGGCGCAGCAGGATCACCGGCAGTGGGTGGTCGGTCTGGCCGGCCAGCCAGGTGAGCGCGTCGGCGTCGGTGGTGTACCCGGTCTTGATCTTCTTCGTCTTCGGCAGCTTGAGCTGGTCGAAGAGGATCTCCTGCAGCTGCTTGGGCGAGCCGAGGTTGAACTGCACGCCGGTGGCCGCGTGCGCCTCTTCGACCGCGTGCTTGACGTCCGCGGCGAAACCGACCTCCAGGTCGGAAAGGTACTCGCGGTCCGCGGCGATCCCCGCGCGCTCCATCCGCGACAGCAGCAGCACCAGCGGCAGTTCGACGCCGCGCAGCAGGTTCTCGGCGACCTGCGCGGACTCGGCGCGCCGGTCCAGCTCCTGCTCCAGCTTCGCGGACAGCTCGATCAGGACGGAGGCGGCGCGCATCAGCCCGGTCGGGGCCTCCTCCTGCTCGCCGAGGACGTCGAGCGCGAGCTGCCCGTCGGGTTGCGGGGCGGTCAGCTCGCGGCCCAGGTACTGGCGCACCAGGTCGGACAGATCCGCCGTGCGCATTCCCGGCTGCACCAGGTACGCGGCCAGCGCGGTGTCCCCGCCCAGGCCGGCGAACTCGAAACCGTGCGCGGCGAGGGCGAGGATCGGGCCCTTGGCGTCGTGCAGGATCTTCGGCCTGGCCGGATCGGCCAGCAGCGCGGCGAACGCGGCCTCGTCGTCCGGGTCGAGGCTGTCGGGGGTGAAGAACGCCGCGTGCGCGTCACCAGCGGCCAGGGCCACCGCGGTCAACTGCCCGGCGCCGCGTCCCCAGCGGCCCTCGACCGCGATGCCGAGCGGTTCCGTGCCCGTGGCGTGTGCGGCGATCCACGGGGCCAGTTCCCCGGTGAGCAGCACGGTGGTGTCCAGATGCGGCTCGTCGGCGCCCGCCGCCTCGGCGGCCGGCCCGGCGGCGTCGAGGCCGAAGACGTCGCCGACGCGACCGCGCAGGGCGCGGAACTCCAGCGTGGTGAACAGCTGGTCGACGGCGGCCGGATCGCCCGGGGTGCGCACGAGGTCGGCCGGTTCGAATTCGAGCGGCACCCGCCGGTCCAGCTCGGTGAGCAGCCGGTTTGTGCGGACCTGCTCCAGGTGCGCGCGCAGCGCCTCGCCGACCTTGCCCTTGACCTCGTCGACGCGCTCTACCAGCTGCGCGAGCGAACCGAACTCGCGGATCCACTTGGCGGCGGTCTTCTCCCCGATACCCGGGATCGAGGGCAGGTTGTCGGAGGGGTCGCCGCGCAGCGCCGCGAAGTCCGGGTACTGCTGCGGGCTCAGCCCGTACTTCTCCTCGACCGCCTCGGGGGTGAAGCGCACCAGATCCGCCACGCCCTTGCGCGGGTAGAGCACGGTCACCCGGTCGTTCACCAGCTGCAGCGTGTCCCGGTCGCCGCTGACGATGCTGACCTCGAAGCCCTCGCCGGCGGCGCGGTCGGCCAGGGTCGCGATCAGGTCGTCGGCCTCGGAACCCTCCATGCGGAAGACCGGGACGCGCAGCGCCGCCAGCAGTTCGCTCAGCAGCTCGACCTGGCCGACGAACTGCGCCGGGGTGGATGCGCGCTGCGCCTTGTACGCCGGGAAGAGCTCGGTGCGCTTGAGCGTCGAACGGGACACGTCGAAGGCCACGGCGAGATGCGTCGGGGCCTCGTCGCGCACTACGTTGATCAGCATCGAGGTGAAGCCGTAGATCGCGTTGGTGGCCTGGCCGGTGGAGATCGTGAAGTTCTCCGCGGGCAGCGCGTAGAAGGCTCGATAGGCCATCGAATGTCCGTCGAGCAGCAGCAGCTTGCCGCTCGTGGTGTGCGCCGCGGACGATCCCTCGTGCGCCGCGCCGCCGCGGATCGCGCCGCTGACGGCTGCGCCCCCTGCCGGTACTCCCGTCTTTTCCACGGATGCGATCCTATGCGCTGGGTCCGACATCGACGGGACGACGACGTAGAAAGGATGGCCCGGCACATGGGCGAGACACAGCTGCCTGACGAGCGGGAGTTCGAGGATCTGATACGGGATGTCTACGCCTCGGGCGGGAGCCTGGGCGAGAAGCTGGGCATCCGCTTCACCGAGATCTCCGCGCAGCGGCTCGTGGCGACGATGCCGGTGGAGGGAAACACCCAGCCGGCCGGGTTGCTGCACGGCGGCGCGTCGGCGGCGCTCGCCGAGACGCTGGGCTCCGTGGGCGCCGCGGTGCACGCCGGCCCGGGTTCGTTGGTCCTCGGCGTCGACATCAACGCCACACATCACCGCTCCGCGCGCTCCGGCCTGGTGACCGGCATCGCGACGCCGCTGTTCCTCGGCCGCTCGATGGCCACCTACGAGATCGTGATCACCGACGAGGCGCAGCGGCGGATCTGCACCGCCCGGATCAGTTGCCTGATCCGCAAGCCCTGATCGCCGCGCCCTTCGCGGTGGTTCGCGGCGGTACTGGCGCCAACGTCCGGCCTGTCGCATGCTGTCACCGTGGGAGTATTACGAGACAATAACGGATCAGCACCGAAGCTATATATCGAATTCGAGGACGACGCGGACGCCGACCCGAAGGAGGACGGCGCCCGGTCCCCTTCGCCGCCGGGCGAACCCGGCGAAGGGGGGCTGGTGGGCCCGCGCGAGACGATCGAATGGCCGCCCGGAGGGTGGCCCGCCCGGTCGGCTGCGCCCGGGGGCTTGAGGCTCGTCGTGCTGCCGCCGCGTTACCGCAAGTTCGCCGCCGCCGCGATCGTCGCGGCCGGATTGGCGGCGACGGCGGGCGGCAACCTGGCCGCCCAAGCCGCGCAGCGGGAGGCCGCGCGCGCGACGGTAACTGTCCTGGACGCCTCTTACGCACCCAGCGAGGACGGCCAGACCCTCAACCTGCTCGTGGATCTGACGGATCCGAGCGCTCACGCGGTGACGGTCACCCGACTGCAGGCAAGCCAGTCCGGTCTGAAGCTCGACTACTTCGGCGCTCCGCTCAGCTTGGTGCGCACCGAGCAACTGGAGATCGTCCTCTCGGGTGCATTTGACTGCGCCGCGGGTGACCTGAGCCGGTCGGGCGCGCCCGATGCGGACTCGCACCCGGGCGTCTTGCACCTGACCGTGCGCAACGCTCAGGGCAACGAGACGACGATCGATGTACCGCTTCCGGCCAGTGCGCAACTGCCCGGCCGCTTCGCAGGCGGCCGGGCAGCTAATTGCGCACAGCTGTGGGGCAGCTGAAGGACGGCGGTCCGATGTCTCGTTCGACTTCGAACTCCCGTCAGGCGAGCGGGTTCCAGTAGTCGCCGGCCATCACGATGTAAACCAGCATCTTGATGGTCTGGCCGTAGTACCCGTCGCCGAAGGGGTTCGTGGCCAGGTAGTTCCACAGCGTGTCGGTCCATGCCTGCTCGCCCGCGGCCAGGTAGGTCGCCTTCCACGCGCGGTAGGCCGCCTCGACCTTCGCGTCCTTCGTGGACTGAGGCGCTGAGGGCGTCACGCCTACCTTGTAACTGACATGGGTGGGGAACGCATGCGTGGGCGTGTGCGTGGCCGCCTGGGCCCCGGTTGCCGCGATGCAGGCCGTCGCCGCGGCCGCCGCGCTCATCGCCGTGATGAGCCGGTGCTGCGCGAGGTATTTCATCGTGCGCGAAGCCATCTGCTCGCTCATTGAGGGTCATGCGCCCGGAATCGCGCCGCACACCGCACGCCGGGCGGGGAGCGATGCGGAGTAAATCGAGTTAGACAACTTTCCTAGCTTCGAAACGGCTTCATGGGCGCTCCGGAGTCCGTCAAGAGCCGTTCCGCAGCTGGGTCACAAGGCCGACACTGGGGTTCATGAGACGCAGGAAGGGCTCAGCGGCCGAACCGGGCCACGAGGCGCCGGGCCCGTTCCGTCGGCGCGCTCACGGCCGGGCCGCGGGCGCGGCCGCGCGGAGTGACGACGGGCCCGGCGCGTTGGAGATCGAGTTCGAGGACGATGACACGGCCGACCGCTCCCCCGTCGAGCGCCGCCGGGACCTGCGCCCCGCCGCGCTGAGCACCCTGGCGGCCGTCCTTCTCGGCGCGGCGCTCTCGGCGTCACACCACCCGGGCGCACCGGGCACGGCCGCACCGAACGGCACGCCTTCCGCCGCGCCGCCGGACTTCGGCGCATACGTGGTGACCGTCGCGTACCAGGGTTCGCATATAGATTCCACGGCGCAGCGCCGCATCGAGGTCGACCTGAAGGTCAAACCGGTGACCGGAGCGAAGGTGCGGATCATCGCTTACTACGTGAGCGAGAACGGGGTCAGCGCCGCCGCCGATCCCGCGCCCTCGGCGGACCCGCTGCCCGCGGCGGGCACCGATGTCAGGCTGCGACTGACCGTCACCGACTGCGCCACGGTGCCGATCGGCGAGTCCATGGGCTTCGTCGACGTGATCGCGGACGGCCCCGCGGGCGTCATCGACCGCTTCACCATCCTCGGCGCCCGGTACTCCGCAGACATGACCGGCCTGCTGCGGCGACTGTGCCCGGGCCGCTCGGCCGGCCAGGCCGCCGCCACGACCGCGGCGAACTCGGCACAGACCCGGCCTTGAACGACCCGGACGAACGCGGGCGGTGACGCGCCGCGGGCGGCCGCGGCCCGCCGCTACTCCTCGCCGAGGTACGTCTTGCGCACCTGCTCGTCGTGCAGCAGATCCGCGCCGCGCCCGGACAGCGCGATGCGGCCCACCTCCAGCACATGGCCCTGGTCCGCCAGCGAGAGCGCGGCCTGCGCGTTCTGCTCGACCAGCAGGATCGTGGTACCGGACGACTTGAGCTGCGTGATGGTGTCCATGATCTGCTTCATCATGATCGGCGAGAGTCCCATGGACGGCTCGTCGAGCATCAGCAGCCGTGGCCGGCACATCAGCGCCCTGGCCATCGCGAGCATCTGCTGCTCGCCGCCGGACAGGGTGCCGGCGGCCTGCGAGCGCCGTTCGCCCAGGATCGGGAACATCGAGTACGCGTTGGAAACGTCTTCCGCGATGCCCGCCGCGTCCTTGCGCAGGTAGGCGCCGAGCAGCAGGTTCTCCTCGATGGTCATGCGCGGGAAGATGTGCCGCCCCTCCGGGGAGTGGGCGAGCCCCATCGAGACGATCTGGTGCGCCGGGGTGTTCTGGATCGTCTTGCCGTCGAACATGATCCGGCCCGCCGCCGGCCGCAGCAGGCCCGAGATGGTGCGCAGGGTCGTGGTCTTGCCGGCGCCGTTCGTCCCGATGAGCGTGACGACCTGGCCCTGTTCGACCTCGAAGCTGATCCCCTTGACCGCCTCGATCTTGCCGTAGGCGACGTGCAGGTCGCGGACCTCCAACAGAGCCATCAGGAGGCCGTCCCTTCGTCCTCGCGGGCGCCGGCCGCGCCGTCCTCGTAAGGCGTGCCCAGATACGCCGCGATGACCCGCTCGTCCGCGCGCACCACCTGCGGCGTGCCCTCCACCAGCTTGCGGCCCTGCACCAGCACCGCCACCCGATCGCAGAGCCCGAAGATGAACCGCATGTCGTGCTCGATCACCACCACGGCCAGGCCCCGCTCCCGGATCTTGAACACGACATCCTGGGTGGCCCGGGTCTCCTGCGGGTTCATCCCCGCGGTCGGCTCGTCGAGCAGGATCAGGCCCGGGTCGCTGGCCATGGCCCGGGCGATCTCCAGCTTGCGCTGGTCGCCGTAGGGCAGGTTGCGCGCCAGGGAGCCGGCGTGCCGGCCGATGCCGAGGAAGTCCAGCAGTTCGCGGGCGTTCTCGCGGGAGTCGCGCTCGGCCGCCCGGTAGCGCGGCCCGCGCCCGATCGCCGAGAAAAGACCCTCCTTGGTGCGGCAGTGCCGGCCGACCATGACGTTTTCGAGCACTGTCATGTTCGCGAACAGCCGGATGTTCTGGAAGGTGCGTGCGATGCCGGCCTGCGTGACCCGGTACGGCTTCGAGGGCAGCACCGTGCCCTTGTACCGCACATCGCCGGACGTAGGCACGTACAGCCCGGTCAGGCAGTTGAAGAACGTTGTCTTACCGGCGCCGTTCGGCCCGATCAGCCCGACGATCTCGCGGTCGCCGACGGTCAGGTCGACCCCGTCCACGGCGGTCAGGCCGCCGAAACGCATGGTCACGCCGCGCGCTTCGAGCACCGAGGTGCCCACCGCGCCCGCGGGCCCGGGCTCGGTCGTCATGGTGCTCGTCATGCCACCGCCTCCGCTTCCGACGCGTCCGCCTCGGCCACCGCGTGCGCCTCGGCCTCGGCGACCTCTTCCTCGTGGAACTCCAGTTGCCTGCGCTTGTTCGGCACCAGGCCCTCCGGGCGGAAGCGCATCATCAGGATCAGCGCCAGGCCGAACAGCAGCAGCTGCTTGTTCTGGAAGAACTCGAACTTGGCCGGCACCAGATACAGCAGCGAGGCGCCGAGCAGCGGTCCGCTGATCGTGCCCATGCCGCCGAGCACCACGGCCGCCAGCAGGAACGCCGAGTTCGGCGGAGAGGAGGCGGAGAACATGTACTGGTCCGGGGTGACCGTGTTGAGCAGGTGCGCGTTGATCGTGCCCGCGAACCCGGCCAGCGACGCGCCGAGGGCGAAGGCCAGCAGCTTGAAGCGATAGCCGTGGATGCCCATCGCCTCGGCGGCGGTCTCGTCCTCGCGGATCGCGACCCAGGCCCGGCCGAGCCGCGACTCGTTCACCCGGGCGTAGATGAACACCACGATCGCCATCGCCACCAACAGCAGCAGGTAGTAGTTGCCGAACTTGCCGAAGGTGACGCCGAACAGCACGTGCGGCTTGCCGAAGTCGTATCCGAACAGGCTCAGGTCGGGAACGCCGTAAACGCCCTCCGGCCCGTTGGTCAGGGACGGACCCGACACGCCGTTGAGGTTGTTGACGACGATCCGGAAGATCTCACCGAATCCGAGCGTGACGATCGCCAGGTAGTCGCCGCGCAGCCGCAGCGTCGGGGCGCCGATGATGACGCCCGCGATGATCGACACGCCGACGCCGATCAGGATCTGCGCCCAGAACGGCAGCGCCGTGTGCGCGAACCGGGACGAGGCCGCGCCCGAGACCAGGGCCGCGCTGTACGCGCCGACGCCGAGGAAGGCGACGTAGCCGAGGTCGAGCAGGCCGGCCAGACCGACCACGATGTTCAGTCCCAGGGCGACCGTCGCGAAGATCAGGATGTCGTCGGCGATCGTGTTGTACTGATCGGAGGTCTGGAGGAACACGAACAGCAGCGCGGCGGCGAAGGCGGCCGCCGAGGTCGCGACGCGGTTGCGCGCGTTGAGCTCCGTGAGCCGGGCCAGCACGCCGCTGGAGTTCAGCCCCCAGGCCGCCAGGCCGACCGCGAGCGCGAAGCCGATGAACTCCTCGGTGAAGCTGGTCGTGATCCCGTAGTCGGCGATGAACATGGCGGAGATGATCGCCGCCAGGATGATCACCGTCTGCGCCCAGCGCGGCAGGGCGGCCGGCGGGCGGGCCGCCTCGTGCCGGTCGTCGGCCAGCAGGAAGGCGCCGGCCACCGGCAGCGCGGTGGCTGTCAACGCGACCCACGAGCCCGTCACCCAGTTCGCGATCCCGTTGAGCTCGATCGCCACGGCGAGCAGGATGTACCAGGTGGACACCGCGCCGGCCAGTGCCAGCCCGCGCAGCAGCCGCACGTGGCCGCGCGGCGCGAGCCACCGCAGTCCGGGCAGGCCGTACGCCGTGCCGAGCGCGACGAGCAGCAGCACGCCGACGACCAGGGTGATGACCTGGTTGCCGCCCGGGTAACCGGTCACCGACAGGTCACCCGGGAACGACGTCGTCCAGGTCCAGGCCAGGAACGTCGAGGCGATCGTGGCGAGGGCGCCGAGCCCGATCAGGGCCTTGGCGAGCGCCGGGCTCACCGCCGCGTTCCGCTGCGGCTGCGCCGACAGCGTGTCCGGTTGCCGCGGCTGGGAGGCGGACCCCCACTCGGGAACTTTGTCAGCCATGCCACTCACGCCCTGTCCGCCACGCGCTCACCGAGCAAGCCCTGCGGTCTGACCAGCAGCACGATGATCAGCAACAGGAACGCCCACACGTCCTGCCACGCGGTGCCCCACTGCTGCGTCGCGTGGTAGTTGGCGAGAACGCCCGTAGTCACCTGCTCCGCGATGCCGAGCACAAGGCCGCCGACCATCGCGCCGTAGATGTTCCCGATCCCGCCGAGCACCGCGGCCGTGAACGCCTTCAGGCCCGCGGAGAAGCCCATGTCGTAGGAGACCTGTCCGAACCGCAGGCCGTACGTGATCGAGGCCACCGCCGCGAACGCCGCGCCGAGCACGAACGCCACCACGATGACCTTGTCGGTGTTGATGCCCATCAACCTGGCGGTATCAGGGTCCTGCGCAGTTGCCTGCATGGCGCGGCCGGTGCGGGTCTTCGCCACGAAATAAGCCAGGTACGCCATGCACAGGAAAGCGACGATCACGGTGAGCAGGTTCGCGCGCTGAATCAGCACGCCACCCAGATGGAACGGCTTGCCGGCGAACGTCGGGAACTGCACCGGGGCGTTCACGCCGACCTGCACCTTGCCGCCTCCCGGCTGCGGGTACCACAGGAAGACGAGTTGCTGTAGCAGGATCGACACGCCGATGGCGGTGATCAGCGGTGCCAGCCGTGGCGCGTTGCGCAGCGGCCGGTATGCGAAGCGTTCGGCGAGCACGGCGATGACCACCGAGGCGATCATGCCGCCGACGAGCATGATGGGCAGCGCGGCGAGCAGCGGCAGGTGCTGGACCGGCGGGATCCACAGATACACCGCCAGCGCGCCGAAGCCGCCGAACATGAAGAACTCGCCATGGGCGAAGTTGATCAGCTGGATGATGCCGTAGACCATGGTGTAGCCGACGGCGATCAGCCCGTACATCGCGCCCTGCGCGATGCCGTTGGTCACCAGCTGAAGGAAGACCGTGGTTGTCACGGGGCGTCCTTCCGAATCGGAGCGGGGACTAGAGCGACCGAGGATTGGGGGCCAGACCAGCGAGCGGGTCGAGGGCCGAGGATGGCAAGGCGGAGGAGGGAGGCGGCCCGGGGTTGGCCGTCGACCGACGACAACGCAGCCAGCCGAAGGTCATCGGCACGAGGGCCTGGCCCCCAATCCTCGGTCGCTCTGGGTCAAGCATGGCCGCGCGGAGGGCGCTGTGGTAGCCGCCCTCCGCGCTTGAGACCGGATCCTCGCTCAACTGTGGCGCGGTGTCAGCCGGTGAACGTGCCGACCTTGACTCCGTTGTCCCACTTGCCGCTTTCGACCTTGTACATCGTCAGCTGCTTGTTGGTCGCGTCACCGTACTGGTCGAACGAGACGTGCCCGGTGACTCCGTCGAAGGAGACGCTCTGCATGGCCGCCTCCACCTTCTGCCGGAAGTCGGAGGAGCTGCTGGGCACCTTACCGCCGTTGGCGCTCACGACCGCCTTGACCGCCTGGATGATGGCCCAGGCCGAGTCGTAGGAGTAGCCGCCGTACGCCGAGTAGGCCGCGGAGTAGCCGGCCGCGTTGTAGTTCTGGATGAAGGTCTTCGCCGAGGCCAGCGACTCGACCGGCGCGCCGACCGAGGTGCAGAAGTCACCGTTGGCCGCGGACGCGCCCGCCAGGTCGACGTACTTCGGGTCGTAGATGCCGTCGCCGCCCATCACCGGGATGTTGACGCCGCCGCCCTTGAGCTGCTTGGAGAGCGGTCCGGCCTGCGGGTACTCGCCGCCGTAGTACAGCAGCTGCGCGCCCGCGCTCTTGACCGCGCTGACCACCGCGGAGTAGTCGGTGCTGGTGTCCGAGATCGTCTGGGCGACCGCGACCTTGCCGCCGAGCTTGGTGAACTCCTGGGTGAAGGTCTGTACCAGGCCCGCGCCGTAGGTCTTGCCGTCGTTGACCGTGGCGACCTTGGTCAGGTGCAGGTCGTTGTAGACGTAGTCAGCGGCGAACGGGCCCTGGATCGCGTCCGTGGTCGCGGTGCGGAAGTACGACTTGTACGGCCGCATCTTGCTGGTCTGCCAGTTCGGGCCCTGCGTGAGCGACGGGTTGGTGTTGGCCGGGGAGACCTCGGTCACGTTCGCCTGGTTGAACACCTGCTGCATGGACTGCGCGACGCTGGAGTTGAGCGGGCCGACCACGCCGACCACGGCGCTGTCGGCGACCAGCGCGGTGGCGTTCTGCTGGCCGATGGTCGGGTTCGCCTGGTCGTCCTTCGCCACCAGCTTGAAGGTGACGCCCGGCACTTCGTTGTTCTTGTTGGCGGTCTTGACCGCCAGGTCGGAGGAGTTCTGGATGCCCAGGCCGAGTGCGGCCAGTGAACCGGTCAGCGGGGCGTCCACCCCGATCTCCACTGTCGTGGCGCCACTGCCGCCGCTGGATGTGCTCCCGCCTCGGGAGCCGCATCCGGCCAGAGTCAGAGCACCGACGGCGACGACTGCGCTCAGTTTGTAGAGCGAAGCACTTCGCATAAACGTCTCTCCCTCGTAGGTGGCAGGGCGCCGAAGGCGGGGGCGTCGTGGCGCCCGCTTCTTCCGACCTAGCCTCGTAGGCGAATCCGCATGGATTGCGGCTGACACTAATGCGCAGGCCGCAGCCTGGGCAGTGGTTTGCACTACACTTGATCGTCTCGTTATGTGAAATCCACTTGTCCCGTCGCACGTGGACCCGCCCTTCCGGCGATCACCTGCGCTCTCGGGCGGGTTCGCGTCCCGGCCGCGCTCGGAGGTTCACCCTGGCGGGCTACCGCCGTTCGGGTGGACAGCGCGCCGCCCGGCGGGCCGCGACAAAGGCGGCATACGCCCGCCAGGGATCACGAAACGGATAACATCCCGGTCTGCGGCTCGATCGGGCGGTCGCCCAGGCAACAAGATGAACACGGTTCTTCCGGTTGCAATATCCAAGTGAAACCATGCGGCGCAGCAGCCCCTACGCCACGAACGAAGGAAGCGGATCTCTTCATGCCACAGCTCATCGGGCACCGCGCCGTCGCGGCCGGCGCAATCCTCGCCGCCGCCCTGCTCGCCGCCGGCTGCGCGAGCAACCCGGCCTCGTCCACCGGCTCCGGCTCGGGATCGAGCGCCTCGGCGAGCACCGGCAGCGACCCGAAGTCGCTGGTGCCGGCCGACATCAAGTCCAAGGGCACGCTCATCGTCGCGACCGACGCCTCCTACGCGCCCAACGAGTTCTTCGACACCGACGGCAAGACGATCATCGGCATGGACGCCGACCTGGCCCAGGCTCTCGGCCAGGAACTGGGCCTCAAGGTGACCGTGCAGAACGTGACGTTCGACAGCATCATCGCCGGTCTCGCGGCGAACAAGTACGACCTGGGCATGTCCTCCTTCACGGACACCAAGGAACGCGAGAAGACCGTCGACTTCGTCACCTACTTCTCCGCGGGAAGCTCGCTGATGGTCAAGGCGGGCAACCCGGAGGGACTCAAGCCGAACGACGTGTCGCTGTGCGGCAAGACGATCGCGGTGGAGAAGGGCACCATTCAGGAGAGCACGGACGTGCCGGCGGACACCAAGACGTGCACCGCCGCCGGTAAGCCCGCGGTCAAGGACCTGTCCTTCGACGACCAGAACGGCGCCAACCTCGCGCTCGACAGCGGACGCGCGGACGGCGTGCTCGCCGACTCGCCCGTGGCGGCGTACGCGGCCAAGCAGTCCAACGGCAAGTTCGTCATCACCGGCCAGCCCTACGGCACCGCGCCCTACGGCATCGCGATCCCCAAGGGCAACGGCATGGCGCCCGCGGTGCTCGCCGCCCTCAAGGTTCTGATGACAAACGGCTCGTACACGCAGATCCTGACCAAGTGGGGCATCCAGGACGGCGCGATCACCAATCCGGTGATCGACGGCGCGACGAGCTGAGCAGAGCGCTGCGTGAGTGAGCAAGTGAGCGCGCAGACGACGAGCGCGGAAGGTGAGCACCGCGCACGGCCCGAGACCATACGGGCCGTGCCGGTGCGCCACCCGGGCCGCTGGGTGGCCGCGGCGGTCATCGCCGTCCTGCTGGCGATGCTGGTGCACAACCTCGCCACCAACACCCGCTGGCAGGGCTGGATCATCAACCAGTACCTGTTCACCAGCCAGGTGCTGCACGGCCTGCTGGCCACCCTGTGGCTGACGGTCATCGCCATGGTGATAGGCGTGTTCGGCGGCGTGATCCTGGCCGTGATGCGGCTGTCCGAGAACCCGGTGGTCTCCGCCTCGGCGTGGGTCTACATCTGGTTCTTCCGCGGCACCCCGGTGCTGGTGCAGCTGATCTTCTGGTACAACGTCGCGGCGCTGTTCCCGACGATCTCGATCGGCGTCCCGTTCGGTCCGGCCTTCCACACGTGGTCGACCACCACGCTGGTCACGACGTTCGCGGCCTCGATCCTCGGACTGGGCCTCAACGAGGCGGCGTACATGTCCGAGATCGTGCGCGCGGGAATCCTGTCCGTGGACGAGGGCCAGAGCGAGGCGGCCAGCGCGCTGGGCATGCGCAGGCTGCTGATCATGCGCCGCATCGTGCTCCCCCAGGCGATGCGGGTGATCATCCCGCCGACCGGCAACGAGACCATCTCGATGCTCAAGACCACCTCGCTGGTCTCGGTCATCGCCAGCTTCGACCTGCTTGTCTCGGTGCAGCGGATCTACAACGCCAACTACAAGGTGATCCCGCTGCTCGTGGTGGCGTCGATCTGGTACCTGGTGGTGACCTCGGTGCTGACCGTCGGCCAGTACTACGTGGAACGGCATTACGCGCGCGGCTCCATGCGCGGCCTGCCGCCGACGCCGCCGCAGAAGTTCCGCGAGTTCTTCGTTCGGCACATCGGCATCACGCACGCCGCGCCGGTGATACCCGAGCGCGACACAGGAGGAGCCGGCTCATGACCACCGTGCCCACTCCCGAAGACGGCGCCGCGCCCGAAGCATCCGGCGCCGGCGCGGCACCGGCCGAGGACCCGCGCGCGGGCATGGCTACCGCGACGACGGTCCCGGTCACCCCGATGGTCGAGGCGCTGGAAGTACACAAGTCCTACGGCCGGGTCGAGGTGCTCAAGGGCATCACGCTCAAGGTCATGCCGGGCGAGGTCATGTGCCTGATCGGCCCGTCCGGCTCCGGCAAGTCGACCTTCCTGCGCTGCATCAACCACCTGGAGAAGATCAACGCCGGGCGGCTGAGCGTGGACGGCGCACTGGTCGGCTACCGGGAGCGCGGTGACCGGCTGCACGAGCTGCGCGAGCGCGAGGTGGCCGGCCAGCGCACCGAGATCGGCATGGTGTTCCAGCGCTTCAACCTGTTCCCGCACATGACGGCGCTGGAGAACATCACCGAGGCGCCGATCCGGGTCAAGCGCGAGCCGAAGGACGCGGCGCGGGCGCACGCCCGGGAACTGCTGGAGAAGGTGGGCCTCGGCGACCGCGCCGGGGCCTATCCGAACCAGCTGTCCGGCGGCCAGCAGCAGCGCGTCGCGATCGCCCGCGCGCTGGCCATGCAGCCGAAGCTGATGTTGTTCGACGAGCCGACCTCGGCGCTGGACCCGGAGCTGGTCGGGGACGTGCTCGCGGTGATGCGGCAGCTGGCCGACGACGGCATGACCATGATCGTGGTCACCCACGAGATGGGCTTCGCCCGGGAGGTCGGCGACGCGGTCGTCTTCATGGACGGCGGCGTCGTGGTCGAGAGCGGCGACCCGCGCGAGGTGCTGACCGATCCGCGACACGAGCGCACGCGCTCGTTCCTGTCCAAGGTGTTGTGACCGCGGAGACGGGCCACGAGCAGAAAGGGCGGACGCCAGACGGGTCCGCCCTTTCGCTTGTGCGCGTGCGCCGGGCCCGTGGCTGCGAACCGGGTTCAGGCCGGGTTCAGGCCGGGTTCAGGCCCGGCTGTCCGCCTCCGCGTCGCCGCCCTCGGTCTTCGGCGCGTTCGCCCCGTCGATCACGGCCTGCGCGACCTCGCGCATCGTCAGCCGCCGGTCCATCGACGTCTTCTGTATCCAGCGGAACGCCTCGGGCTCGGTCATCCCGAGCTGTACCTGAAGCAGGCCCTTGGCGCGGTCGACCAGCTTGCGGGTCTCGAAGCGGGCGGCGAGGTCGGCGACCTCGTTCTCCAGGGCGCGAAGCTCCTCGTAACGGGTGGTGGCCATCTCGATCGCGGGGACCAGGTCGGCCTTCGAGAAGGGCTTGACCAGGTACGCCATCGCCCCGGCGTCGCGCGCCCGTTCGACCAGTTCACGCTGGGAGAAGGCGGTGAGCATCAGCACGGGCGCGATCTTCTCGGCGCCGATGCGCTCGGCGGCCGAGATCCCGTCCAGCACGGGCATCTTCACGTCGAGTATGACCAGGTCCGGCCGGTGCTCGGTGGCGAGTTTCACCGCGTCCTCACCGTTGCCGGCCTGCCCGACGACGTCGTAGCCCTCTTCCTGGAGCATCTCGGCGAGGTCCATCCGGATCAGGGCCTCGTCCTCGGCGATCACCACGCGCTTGCGGGCCTGGCCCTTGTCGTCGGCGGTCATGTCGGCTGCCCCTCGTCTGTCGGCGCTGCATCTGCCGCCAAGCTTAGTGGACCGATAACGAGGAGGCCGGAGCCCTCCACGATCCGGTATGCTGCGGCACGCGCCCTGGTATTCCAATCGGCAGAGAAAGCGGTCTCAAACACCGTATAGTGTGGGTTCGAGTCCCACCCAGGGCACTTACTCGGATTGCTTGGGGAATTCCACCCGCACGCCCGGAAGGTCGTCGAACGACGCCTTGCCGTCGCGAGAGATGATGATCCGCCCGGTCTGAGCCGCGGTGGCCGCGATGATCAGGTCGATGGATCCGCGTTTGGTTCCGGTGACGTGAGTGAGCGCCAGCAGTTCGCCGTGACGTTGCGCGGTGGCCAGGGTGTAGTCCTCGATGGGAATCTGCTCCAGAATCCGCTCGAAGAAATCCGCACGCCCCGACCGTCGTGCCGGATCCGCACGCACCACGCCTTCCCAAAGCTCCGCGACGGTCACGGTCGCGATGGAAAGTTCGTCATCGAGCGTCGCGAAGTCGCAGCGCCGCAGGCGTCCGCGTTCCATGTCGATCAGGATGCACGTGTCGAGAATCAGTCTTCGTCCCATGCCGACCCCTGAACGATCTCCGCCTGGCGTGATTCCTCATACTCGTGCGCCCACGAAGAGTCTCCCACCCCGTATGCGGCGATATGCCGCCGGATCGCTTCATCCAGCGCGGCGCCCGTGCCGCGCCTGGGAATCTCGCCGCGCCCGATTCGATCTTCCACAGCGCTGACCGGGGCGATCGCCGCCACACGCTTGCAGTGCCGGGTCACGTAGGTGATCTCGTTGTGGTAGGCGGCGTTGTTCACGATGTCCGCGAAGTGCTCACGCGCGACGCTGACCGGAAGCTCGGTACTCGGCTCAGCCGTCATGTAATGATTGTACATCTTGCACGAGATGTACGAAACGCTCTTTCGGGTGAAACAACGGCGGGCCGGTCCCGTCCCGGACCGGCCCACTGCGCCTCTGCTTCTTCTCCCGTCTGCGGCTCAGGTCTGGCGGTATGCCGGGGCCGCACCGGTGACCGCGTCGCCGATGCGGTGAACGCGCACGGCGTTGGTCGAGCCGGGGATGCCGGGAGGGGAACCGGCCGTGATGATGATCAGCTCGCCGGGCTGGCAGCGGCCCAGCTTGAGCAGCGCCTGGTCGACCTGCACCACCATCTCGTCGGTGCTGCCGACCTCCTCGCCGATGAACGTCTCCACGCCCCAGCTCAGCGCCAGCTGCGAACGGACGATCTGCTCCGGGGTGAAGGCCAGGATCGGGATCGGCGAGCGGTATCGGCTCAGCCTGCGGGCCGTGTCGCCGCTCTTGGTGAACGCGACCAGATAGCTGGCGCTCAGATAATCGCCCAGCTCGGCCGCCGCGCGGGCGACCGCGCCGCCCTTGGTGCGGGGCTTGGAGAGCGACGGCGGCAGCCCCTGGGCCAGGACCTGCTCCTCGACCGCGCAGATGATCTTGGCCATGGTCTGCACGGTCTCGACCGGGTAGTCGCCGACCGAGGTCTCGGCCGAGAGCATCACCGCGTCGGCCCCGTCGAAGATCGCGTTGGCCACGTCGCTGGCCTCGGCCCGGGTCGGACGCGAGGCGCTGATCATCGAGTCGAGCATCTGCGTCGCGACGATGACCGGCTTGGCGTTGCGCCGGCACATCTTGATCAGCTTCTTCTGCACCAGCGGGACCTGCTCCAGCGGCATCTCCACGCCGAGGTCCCCGCGGGCGACCATGATGGCGTCGAAGGCGTCGACGATCTCGTCGAGGTTGTCCACCGCCTGCGGCTTCTCCACCTTGGCGATGACCGGAAGGCGCACGCCGATCTCGTCCATCACCGCGTGCACGTCGTCAGCGTCCTTGGCGCTGCGCACGAAGGACAGCGCGATCATGTCGGCACGCACGCCGCAGTCGTTCTCGCCGAGCGCCCAGCGCAGGTCCGCCACGTCCTTGTCGGACAGCGCCGGGACCGAGACCGCGACACCGGGAAGGTTGATGCCCTTGTTGTTGGAGACCTTGCCGCCCTCGACCGTGGTGCACACGACCCGGGGGCCGTCCACCTCGACCACGTCGAGCGCCACGCGGCCGTCGTCGATCAGGATCCGGTCGCCCGGGTTGCAGTCGGCGGCCAGGCCCTTGTAGGTGGTGGAGCAGATGTTCCGGTCGCCGGGCACATCCTCGGTGGTGATGGTGAAGCGGTCGCCGCGCTGCAGCCGGATCGGTCCCTCGGCGAAGGTGCCCAACCGGATCTTCGGGCCCTGCAGGTCGACCAGCACGCCGACCGCGCGGCCGGCCTCGTCGGCGGCCTTGCGCAGGTTGAAGTAGCGGGTCTCGTGCTCGGCGTAAGAACCGTGCGACAGGTTCAGCCGGCCGATGTCCAGCCCGGCGGCGACCAGGGCCTTGAGCTGCTCCGGTGATTCGGCCGAGGGGCCGAGAGTACAGACGATTTTCGCGCGACGCATGAAAGCGACCCTATCCCTTACCCAGCGGTAACAAGCCCCGAACGGGCTCATTCGTAACGGATCGCCGAATGCGCGCACCACTCGGCGAAGTGGCCTGCCGACCATGCTACCCAGACCGGGTGAACACAGGTCGGCCGCCCACCGAGAAGCGGTGGGCGGCCGGTGAAGCATTGGCGTGTTCACGGTCCGGAGTGCGCCGGTGGCGGTCGGACCGGGAGCATTCCGTAGTGGCCCGGTAACACGGCGATGACATGGGCCGGGCGCCACGGGACGCGCCGTGCGCCGTGCGCCGTGCGCCGTGCCACGCCACGCCGCGTCAGACGGTCAGCGGGCGCACGGTCGGTTCGATGGCACTGGGCAGCGCGGAGACACCGGCCAGGAACTTGTCGACCGCCGCGGCGGCGGAGCGGCCCTCGGCGATCGCCCAGACGATCAGGGACTGGCCGCGACCGGCGTCTCCGGCGACGAACACGTTGTCGACGTTCGTGCGGTAATCGCGGTCGCGCTTGATGTTGCCGCGCTCGTCGAGGTCCAGGCCGAGCTGGCCGACCAGGCCGTTGTCCTGCTCGGGTCCGGTGAAGCCCATGGCGAGCAGCACGAGTTGTGCCGGGATCTCCCGCTCGCTGCCCGGCACCGGGTTGAACCGGCCGTTCTCGAAGACGACCTCGCTCAGGCGCAGCGCCTGCACGTTGCCGTTCTCGTCGCCGACGAACTCGGTGGTGTTGACCGCGTAGACCCGCTCGCCTCCACCCTTGATCGAGTCCAGTTCTTCGTGGGCGGAGGAGACGCGGTAGATCATCGGGTAGGTCGGCCAGGGCTGGCCGGCCGGACGCTCGTCGGTCGGCCGCGGCATGATCTCCAGCTGGGTGACGCTGGCCGCGCCCTGCCGGGTGGCCGTGCCGAGGCAGTCCGCGCCGGTGTCGCCGCCGCCGATGATCACCACGTGCTTGCCGCGCGCGGTGATCGGCGCGGTGACGTAGTCGCCCTCGACGACCTTGTTCGACAGCGGCAGGTACTCCATGGCCTGGTGGACCCCACCCAGCTCGCGTCCGGGGACCGGCAGGTCGCGGGCCTTCGTGGCCCCGACGGCGAGCACGATCGCGTCGTAGCGGTCGCGCAGCGCGGAGGCGAGGATGTCCTGGCCGATGGCGACGCCGGTGCGGAACTTGGTGCCCTCCGCGCGCATCTGCTCGATGCGGCGGTTGAGGTGCCGCTTCTCCATCTTGAACTCGGGGATGCCGTAGCGCAGCAGGCCGCCGATGCGGTCGGCGCGCTCGTACACCGCCACGGTGTGCCCGGCGCGGGTGAGCTGCTGGGCGGCCGCCAGACCGGCCGGACCGGAACCGACCACGGCGACGGTCTTGCCCGAGTGGCGTTCCGGAGCCTGCGGGATGACCAGGCCGTCGTCCCAGGCCCGGTCGATGATGGCCAGTTCGACGTTCTTGATGGTGACGGCCGGCTGGTTGATGCCCAGCACGCAGGCGGTTTCGCAGGGCGCGGGGCACAGCCGGCCGGTGAAGTCGGGGAAGTTGTTGGTGGCGTGCAGCCGTTCGACCGCGGCGGCCCAGTCGCCGCGCCAGACCAGGTCGTTCCACTCGGGGATGATGTTGCCCAGCGGGCAGCCGTTGTGGCAGAACGGGATGCCGCAGTCCATGCACCGCCCGGCCTGCTTCTGGATGATCGGCAGCAGGGCCCGCTCGGGGTAGACCTCCTTCCAGTCGCCGACGCGCTCGGCGACCGGACGGCGGACAGGGTGCTGGACCGGGGTGTTGAGGAAACCACGCGGGTCAGCCATGTGCGGCCTCCATGATCTTCTCGAGGGCCTCCTGCTCGGAGAGCCCGGACCGCTCGGCGGCAGCCTTGGCGCCCAGCACTCGCTTGTAGTCGGTCGGCATGATCTTCGCGAAGCGGGCGATCGAGCCCGCCCAGTCGGCAAGCAGCACCGCGGCGGTCTGGGAGCCGGTCTCCTCGAAGTGCCGCTTGACCGTGTCGTGCAGGAAGGCCCGGTCCGCGGCGTCGAGTGCCTCGACCGCGACCATCTGCGGGTTGACCCTGGCGACCTTGAGGTCCAGGACGTAGGCCACGCCGCCGGACATCCCGGCGGCGAGGTTGCGGCCGTGTTCGCCGAGGATGACCACGCGGCCGCCGGTCATGTACTCCAGGGCGTGGTCGCCGACGCCCTCGACGACGAAGGTCGCCCCGGAGTTGCGCACCGCGAAACGCTCGCCGACGACGCCGCTGAGGAACACCTCCCCGCTGGTGGCGCCGTAGCCGATGACGTTGCCGGCGATGATGTTCTTGGCCGGGTCGAAGGTCGCGGCGCGGTCGGGGCGCACGATGACGCGGCCGCCGGACAGGCCCTTGGCGACGTAGTCGTTGGCGTCGCCCTCCAGCCGCAGGGTGATGCCGCGCGGGACGAAGGCGCCGAAGGACTGGCCCGCGGAGCCGGTCAGCGTGACGTCGATGGTCTCGTCGGGCAGGCCGTTGCCGCCGTAGCGCTTGGTGACCTCGTGGCCGAGCATGGTGCCGACGGTGCGGTTGACGTTGCGGATCGGCAGCGTGATGCGCACCGGGGTGGCGTCTTCCAGCGCGTCGTGGGCGAGTGCGATCAACTCGTTGTCCAGGGCCTTGGCCAGGCCGTGGTCCTGGGCGACGGCCTGGTGCAGGCTGGCGCCCTCGGGCAGGAACGGCTGGTAGAGCACCGGGGTGAGGTCGAGGCCTGACGCCTTCCAGTGCTCGACGGCCTTGCGCGCGTCGATCAGCTCGACGTGGCCGACCGCCTCCCGCAGGGAGCGCAGGCCGAGCGCGGCCAGGTACTCGCGCACCTCCTGCGCGATGAACTCGAAGAAGTTGACCACGAACTCGGGCTTGCCGGTGAAGCGGGCGCGCAGTTCGGGGTTCTGCGTCGCGACGCCGACCGGGCAGGTGTCCAGGTGGCACACGCGCATCATCACGCAGCCGGAGACCACCAGCGGGGCGGTGGCGAACCCGAACTCCTCGGCGCCCAGCAGCGCGGCGATGACCACGTCGCGGCCGGTCTTGAGCTGTCCGTCGGTCTGCACCACGATGCGGTCGCGCAGGCCGTTGAGCAGCAGGGTCTGCTGGGTCTCGGCCAGGCCCAGCTCCCACGGCGCGCCGGCGTGCTTGAGGGAGGTGAGCGGGGCGGCGCCGGTGCCTCCGTCGTGCCCCGAGATCAGGACCACGTCGGCGTGCGCCTTGGAGACCCCGGCCGCGACCGTGCCGACGCCGACCTCGGAGACCAGCTTGACGTGCACGCGGGCGGCCGGGTTCGCGTTCTTCAGGTCGTGGATCAGCTGCGCCAGGTCCTCGATCGAGTAGATGTCGTGGTGCGGCGGCGGGGAGATCAGCCCGACACCCGGGGTGGAGTGCCGGGTCCTGGCGACCCACGGGTAGACCTTGTGGCCGGGCAGCTGCCCGCCCTCGCCGGGCTTGGCGCCCTGGGCCATCTTGATCTGCAGGTCGTCCGCGTTGGTCAGGTACTCGCTGGTCACCCCGAAGCGGCCGGAGGCGACCTGCTTGATCGCGGAGCGGCGCTCCGGGTCGTAGAGCCGCTCGGGGTCCTCGCCGCCCTCGCCGGTGTTGGACTTGGCGCCCAGCCGGTTCATCGCGATGGCAAGGGTCTGATGCGCTTCGAGGGAGATGGAGCCGTAGCTCATCGCGCCGGTGGAGAACCGCTTGACGATCTCGCTGACCGGCTCGACCTCGTCGATCGGGATCGGCGCGCGCTCGCCCTCCTTCAGCCGGAACAGGCCGCGCAGCGTCATCAGCCGCTGGGACTGCTCGTCCACGCGCGCGGTGTACTGCTTGAAGATGTCGTAGCGGCGCTCGCGGGTGGAGTGCTGGAGCCGGAAGACGCTCTCCGGGTCGAACAGGTGCGGCTCGCCCTCGCGCCGCCACTGGTACTCGCCGCCGATCTCCAGCCGGCGGTGCGCGGGGCGGGTGGTGCTGCGCGGGTAGGCGCGCAGGTGCCGCTGGGCGACCTCCTCGGCGATCTGGTCGAGGCCGATACCGCCGAGCTTGCTGACGGTCCCGGTGAAGTACTCGTCGACCAGTTCCTGGGCCAGGCCCACCGCCTCGAAGACCTGGGCGCCGCGGTAGGAGGCGACGGTGGAGATGCCCATCTTGGACATGACCTTGAGCACGCCCTTGCCGAGCGCCTTGATCAGGTTCCTGATGGCCTTTTCGGCGGGGACGCTGACGAACACCCCCGCGTTGGCCAGGTCCTCGACGCTCTCCATGGCCAGGTACGGGTTGACCGCGGCCGCACCGTAGCCGATCAGCAGCGCGACGTGGTGCACCTCGCGCACGTCGCCGGCCTCGACCAGCAGCGCGGTCTGGGTGCGGGTCTTCTGCCGGATCAGGTGGTGGTGCACCGCGGAGGTCAGCAACAGCGAGGGGATCGGGGCGTGCTCGGCGTCGGAGTGGCGGTCGGAGAGCACGACGATGCGCGCGCCGCCCTCGATGGCGGCGGACACCTCGGCGTTGATCTCGGCCAGCCGCGCGCGCAGGGCCGCGCCGGCGCCGGCGACCTTGTAGAGCCCTGAGACGGTTACCGCCTTGAGGCCGGGCAGGTCGCCGTCGGCGTTGATGTGGATGAGCTTGGCCAGCTCGTCGTTGTCGATGACCGGGAACGGCAGCTCGACCTGCCGGCAGGCGACCGGGGAGGTGGCCAGCAGGTTGTCCTCGGGCCCGATGGTGGTGCTCAGGCTGGTGACCAGCTCTTCCCGGATGGCGTCCAGCGGCGGGTTGGTGACCTGGGCGAACAGCTGGCTGAAGTAGTCGAACAGCAGCCGGGGGCGCTCGGAGAGCACGGCCACCGGAGTGTCGGAGCCCATGGAGCCGATCGGCTCGGCCCCGGCCTTCGCCATCGGCGCGAGCAGGACGCGCAGTTCCTCCTCGGTGTAGCCGAAGGTCTGCTGGCGGCGCACCACCGAGGCGTGGGTGTGCACGATGTGCTCGCGCTCGGGCAGCTGGTCGAGGCGGATCAGGCCGGCGTGCAGCCAGTCCTGGTAGGGGTGCGCCGCGGCCAGCTCGGCCTTGATCTCTTCGTCCTCGACGATGCGGTGCTGCGCGGTGTCGACCAGGAACATGCGGCCGGGCTGGAGCCGGCCCTTGCGCACGACCCTGGCCTGGTCGATGTCGAGGACGCCGACCTCGGAGGCCAGCACGACGAGGCCGTCGTCGGTGACCCAGTAGCGGGAGGGGCGCAGGCCGTTGCGGTCGAGCACGGCGCCGATGACGGTGCCGTCGGTGAAGGTGATGGAGGCCGGGCCGTCCCAGGGCTCCATCTGACAGGAGTGGTAGTGGTAGAAGGCCCGCTTCGCCGGGTCCATCTCGGTGTGGTTCTCCCACGCCTCCGGGATCATCATCAGCACCGCGTGCGGCAGCGAGCGGCCGGCCAGGTGCAGCAGCTCGAGCACCTCGTCGAAGGTGGCCGAGTCGCTGGCGTCGGGGGTGGTGATCGGGAAGATGCGGTCGAGCGGGCCCTTGAACGCGTCGGTGGCCAGCTGCGACTCGCGGGCGCGCATCCAGTTGCGGTTGCCCTGGACCGTGTTGATCTCGCCGTTGTGCGCGACGAAACGGTAGGGGTGCGCGAGCGGCCAGGCCGGGAAGGTGTTGGTGGAGAACCGCGAGTGGATCAGCGCGATGGCGCTGGCCAGGCGGCGGTCGGACAGGTCGGGGAAGAAGGGTTCGAGCTGGCCGGTGGTCAGCATGCCCTTGTAGACCAGGGTGCGGCAGGACAGCGACGGGAAGTACACGTCGCTTTCGTGCTCGACCCGCTTGCGCAGCATGAAACAGCGCCTGTCCAGCTCGATGCCACGCAGTTGAGTGTCACCGTCGCCGTCGGATCCGGCGACGAAGAGCTGGCGGAAGCGCGGCATGACGGCGCGGGCGGTGGCCCCGAGCAGGCCCGGGGTGGTGGGCACGTAGCGCCAGCCGAGGACTTCGAGCCCTTCTTCGGCGGCGATCGCGGCGACGGTGTCGTAGACCTGGAGCTCGACCTCGTCGTTGTTCGGGATGAAGGCCAGGCCCACTGCGTAGGAGCCGGCCGGCGGCAGCTCGAAGTCGACGGTCGCGCGCAGGAAGGCGTCCGGGACCTGGATCAGTATCCCGGCGCCGTCGCCGGAGTCGACCTCCGCGCCCGAGGCGCCCCGGTGCTCCAGGTTGCGCAGGGCGGTCAGCGCCTGATCGACGATGGCGTGGCTGGCGGCCCCGGTGAGCGTGGCGACGAAGGCCACGCCGCACGCGTCGCGTTCGGCCCGCGGGTCGTAAAGGCCCTGGGCGGAAGGGAGAGCGCTCAGCAGGGCCGAGCGATGGGGGGCCGCTTGGGACATCGGGTCCTCCATGGTCGTCAAGTAAGGGTCCGCGCCTGAATGCGCGCATGAGGGACGACTCTGGCCCTTCCCGCGGTGGCTTTGAGGTTACACGATGGATCTAGCGTCCGTCAGTAGAGAATCTTGAATCTCGTATTCTGGACAACGCCTCTTTGACCTGCGGTTGTAGCGCGCTACAGCTTGTCTTCCCCGTGTTGCGCGCCCTTCACGCCCCCGGGTTGAGATGCGTGTCACAGAACATGCCACGGGCGCGGATCCGTAGCGGATCCGCGCCCGAATGCGCAGGTCAGTGCGCGACCGTTACGAACCAGCCGGTTGATTGTCGGCGATCTCGTCCCCGGACGGGATTTTGCCGGGGTCCGCGGCGGGCTCAGCTGGATCTTCCGGAGCCGGTGCGCCGGTGTTCGCCGCCCCGTCATCTTCGTCTGCGTCCGGCGCGCTCGCGCTCTCCCGCCGCGCGGCCAGCGCCTGCGCGGTCGCCGAGTCCGGCCAGTACAGTTCCGCCTGCGTCTCACGCCCCGGACGCATCCTGGAACTCGCGATCAGGTACAGCAGCGCGCCGAGTCCGACGAGGATCGAGGTCCAGTCGTTCAGGCGCAGGCCGAGGATGTGGTGGGCGTAATCGCTGCGCAGGTGCTCGACCCAGCCTCGCCCGATCGTGTAGAGCAGCACGTAAAGCGCGAACACGCGGCCGTGGCCCATGCGGAAGCGGCGGTCGGCCCACAACACGATGAGCGCGACGATCACGCACCAGATCGACTCGTACAGGAAGGTCGGCTGGAAATGACCCGCGATCGTGGTCGTTCCGGGGATGCCCGAACACGGGGTGGCCTGGCGAGTCGTGTCATCCATGCAGTGGATGGTCAGGCCCCACGGTTTCGTGGTCGGATCGCCGTACAGCTCGTTGTTGAACCAGTTGCCCCAGCGGCCGATGCCCTGGGCCAGCACGATCCCGGGGCCGATGGCGTCCGCCAGCGGCGGGAGCTTCACCCCGCGCCGCCGGGCCCCGATCCAGGCGCCGACCGCGCCGAGGGCGATCGCGCCCCAGATGCCCAGCCCGCCGTCCCAGATGTAGAAGGCGCGCACCCAGTCCTTGCCGGCGGTGAAGTAGAGCTCGTAGTCGGTGATGACGTGGTAGAGCCGCCCGCCGAGCAGCCCGAAGGGCACCGCCCAGATCGCGATGTCGGTGATGACGTTCGGTTCGCCGCCGCGCGCGCGCCAGCGCCGCTCGCCGAGCCAGACGGCCACCGCGATCCCGGCGATGATGCACAGCGCGTAGAACCGGATCGGGAACGGCCCGAGCTTGAGCTCGGCGCTCGTCGGGCTCGGCAGGAAGGCCAGCGGGTGCGGCGCGAGCGGGCTCATGACTTGCTCGCTGACGGCGTCGGCGCCGGTGAGGCGCCGGAGCCGGCCGCCGCGCTCGGCGAGGCGCTGGTGCTGGGGCCGGAGCTGGCGCTGGGCGACGCGCTCGGGTTGACCCCGGCCAGCTTGTCGATCGCGGCGATGAACGCGGTTTGCGCGGCCGTGGCCTGCGAAGCGGTCGGCAGGGTGAAGGCCTTGCCGTTGGCGTAGATCGTCGGGGTGGACGGCTGGTTGTTGGTGATCTTGTTCAGGCTCGCGTAGTTCTGCCGCACCCAGTCGAAGTACCTGTGCGAGTTGACGCAGTTCTCGAAGGTCTTGCCGTCCAGGCCCGGCACCTGCTTGGCCAGCGCGATCAGGGTCGCGTCGGAGGCGAAGGAGTCGGTGCTCTCGGCGGGCTGGTTGTTGTAGATGATGTCGTGGTACGCCTCGAAGTGCCCGGCGTCCTGCGCACAGGCGAAGGCGTTGCCGGCATGCAGCGAGCCGCTGCCGTTGGTGTTCGCGTCGATGAGGGTGACCGGGTGGATCAGCAGTTCCAGCGTGCCGTTCTGGATCAGCTGCTTGTACGCGGGCGTGAACGTCGTCTCATACGACTTACACGCCGAGCAGCGGGCGTCTTCGTAGACGGTGAGCTTGACCTTGGCGTCGGCGTTGCCGAGCGGGATCGCCATGCCGTCGGCGGAGCTGATCCCGCCGGTGGTGTCGGCCACCGCGCCGACCGGAACGGCCGCGGGGGTCTTGGGCGCCGTCGCGGCCTGGACTGCGAAAGCCACGGCGACCGCGACCACGATCACGCCGAGGACGGAACCGTACACGGCGAGCAGACGGTTACGCCGGGCGCGGCGCGCCTGCTCCTGCCGCAGCTGTGCGGCGCGCTGGCGGGCCAGTTCCTTGCCTACCTTGTTGGCCTTGCTCATCGTCGGCGGTCCACTTCCAGGTCGGTCGCGAGTGCGGGCGGGGGTGCGGCCCGGGTGCGCTCCCGGCGGCCGGGGTGGAAGCCCGGGGCGACAAGGCGCACACAGAAAGCCGCGCCCGCATCCTAATCTCGCCACCGCGCGGATCCACCCACCGCGCGAGCAGATCTCGGAGAATTCATGGCATTGCGTGACCTGTCCGTGACCTGCGCCGGGGTCGGGCGACGCGCGAAATCGCCGCGCACGGTCAGGCGCCGGCGGCGAACGCGGCGTCCAGGGTGGCCGGCCGGGCAGCGCTACCGCCGGGACGGGCCGCCCTTGGCCGGCGCCGAGCGGCGCGGGGTCGGCACGGGGGCGGCCGAGGCGGGTTCCGGCAGCAGCAGCGCATCGGCGGAGAACTTGCTCTTGGGCCGCCACAGCAGCCAGGCCGCGGGGACGAGATATGCGAGGTCGCGCAGCACGTCCATGGTGTAGCGCGTCCTGCCCACCGCCACCTGTCCGCCGGAGCCGCCGCAGCCGCAGGTGATGTGGATGCCGCGGGCGCCGAGCGAGACGATGCCGCCGATGTATGTCAGCAGCAGGAGCGCCGACAGGCCGGCGACGAGGCGGGTGCCCAGCCCTGCGATCGCGAGCAGGCCCAGGGCGAGCTCCACGTAGGGCTGGGCGTAGGCGAAGGCGTTCACCATGCCGCCGGGCAGGATCTGGAAGTTGCGCACCGAGGCGACGTTGGCGTCCGGGGTGCCGAGCTTCGGCAGGCAGTAGAACAACCACATCGCGCCGAGCAGGAGCCGCGCGGCCAGCGAGATCCAGGGCGCGGCCCCGGCGAGGGCCGAGCGCGGCGCGGCGGCGGCCGATCCGGCTTCGGCCTGCGCGGATGCCGCGCCCTTGCCGGCGGCCACCTGGCCGCCCGTGCCGTTGCCGGCCGCGGTGCCTCGTTCCGACGTCATCCCTGCTGCCGTCCCATCCGCTGTCGGTCCATATCGGCCCTTGCCGCCGCCCGCCGGCCGGCCGTCCGTCCGTCCGTCCGTCCCCGGCCGTGAGGTTACCTCAAAGGTTCCGGGCGCGGACACCTTCGGCGAGTTGTTCGGCGAGTTCGCGCACGGCTGCCAGGCCGGAGCCGGGGTCCGGCGCGTCGAGCAGTCGCCGCACGAAGGCGGAGCCGACGATCACTCCGTCGGCGAACCGGGCGACCTCGGCCGCCTGCGCCGCGTTCGAGACGCCGAGCCCGACGCAGACCGGCAGCCCGGTCGCCGCGCGGGTGCGTTCGACCAGGTGCGCCGCCTGCGAGTTGACCGCCGTGCGCGTGCCGGTGACGCCCATGAGCGAGGCGGCGTACACGAAGCCGCGGCAGGCCCGGGTCGTCAGGGCGAGGCGTTCGTCGGTGGACGACTGCGCGACCAGGAACACCCGGTCCAGGCCGTGCGCGTCCGAGGCGCTGAGCCAGGGTTCGGCTTCCTCGGGGATCAGGTCGGGGGTGATCAGGCCCGCTCCGCCCGCGTCCGCGAACTGCTTGGCGAAGCGGTCCACGCCGTAACGCTCGATCGGGTTCCAGTAGGTCATCACCAGCGTCGGCGCCCCGGTGGCGGCCACGCCCTCGACGGCGCGCAGCACGTCGACGGTGTTCGTGCCGGCCTCCAGCGCGTGTTCGACGGCGCGCTGGATGACCGGGCCGTCCATCTGCGGGTCCGAGTAGGGCAGCCCGACCTCGACGATGTCGACGCCGCCTTCGATCATGGCGCGGCAGGCGTCGAGCGACCCCTCGACGGTGGGGAAGCCCGCGGGCAGGTAGCCGACGAGGGCGGCGCGGTTCTCGGCCTTGGCGGCGGCGAGGACCGCGGACAGCTTGCTGACGGTCGTCGTGTCCATAGCTGAGCTCACGCCTCCATGCCGCTGAAGCCGAAGTAGGCGGCGGCGGTGTGCATGTCCTTGTCGCCGCGGCCGGAGAGGTTGACCAGGATGACCGGCTCGCGGCCGAGTTCGGCGCGCAGCTTCGGCGCGATACGCAGCGCTCCGGCGACTGCGTGTGCTGATTCGATGGCGGGAATGACGCCCTCGGTCCGGCACAGCAGCTTGAACGCCTGCATCGCCTCGTCGTCGGTGACCGCCTCGTACACGGCGCGCCCGGTGTCGTGCAGCCAGGCGTGCTCGGGGCCGACCGCCGGGTAGTCGAGCCCTGCGGAGATGGAGTGGCTGGGCATCGTCTGGCCGTATTCGTCCTGGAGCAGGTAGGTGCGCGCGCCGTGCAGGACGCCGATCTCACCGCCGGTGATGGACGCCGCGTGCAGGCCGGTTTCGACACCCGAGCCGCCCGCTTCGAACCCGTACAGGCGCACGCTCGCGTCCGGCACGAACGCGTGGAAGGCGCCGATGGCGTTGGAACCGCCGCCCACGCAGGCCGCGACCGCGTCGGGCAGGGCGCCTGTCAGGGTCATGACCTGCTCGCGGGCCTCAGCGCCGATGACGCGCACGAAGTCGCGGACCATCGCGGGGAAGGGGTGCGGGCCGGCCACGGTTCCCAGCAGGTAGTGCGTGTGGTCCACGTTGGTGACCCAGTCGCGGATCGCCTCGTTGATGGCGTCCTTCAGGGTGCGCGAGCCGATGGCGACCGGGATGACCTCGGCCCCGAGCATGCGCATGCGGGCGACGTTGAGCGCCTGGCGCTGCGTATCCTCCTCGCCCATGTAGACGACGCATTCCAGGTCGAGCAGCGCGGCCGCGGTGGCGGTGGCGACGCCGTGCTGCCCGGCGCCGGTCTCGGCGATGACGCGGCGCTTGCCCATGCGCTTGGTCAGCAGCGCCTGACCGAGCACGTTGTTGATCTTGTGCGAGCCGGTGTGGTTCAGGTCCTCGCGCTTGAGCAGGATGCGTGCCCCGCACCCCTTCTCGAACGCGGCCCGCGAGAGCCGCTTGGCGTCGGTCAGCAGCGAGGGGCGGTTGGCGTAGGTGCGCAGCAGGTGCGTGAACTCGGCCTGGAAGGTCGGATCGTTCTTCGACTTCTGATATGCCTCGGTCAGTTCGGCGAGCGCGGCCATCAGGGCCTCGGGCATGAACCGGCCGCCGTAGCGGCCGAAGTGTCCGTGCTCGTCGGGCTGCGCGCTGTGCTGGGCGTAGGCGTCGGCGAAGAAGGCGTCGCCGAAGGTTGACGTGTCGGTCATCGGAGAGCTCCGAAAAGCGAGAAGACGGAAAACGCCGCGAGGCGGCGGGGCGAAGGAGCGGGACGGCGTGCGTCCGCGCGGACTGTGCTCGGCGAGGCGCCTGGGCCTCGCGCGGTCGGCTACCTGGCCGCCTGCCATCGGCGGCCCGCCGGGGCGTGCCGCCACCACGGCCGCCGCCGCGCCGGTGCGATCGGTTTCGGTTCGCCGTACACGGTCAGCTCACGGCCGCCCGCGCCGCATCGCCGGGTGCGCCCCGGCCGCCACCAGGTCGGCCACCGCGTCTCGCGGGTTCTTGCCGGTGACCAGGGACTCGCCGACCAGCACCGCGTCGGCGCCGCAGTTGGCGTAGGCGATCAGGTCGTGCGGCCCGCGGACCCCGGACTCGGCGACGCGCACGATCTCCTCGGGGATCAGCGGGGCCAGCCGGGCGAAGGTGTCCCGGTCCACTTCGAGGGTGCGCAGGTTGCGGGCGTTGACGCCGATCACGCGCGCCCCGGCGTCCACGGCGCGGGCGGTCTCCTCCTCGTCGTGCACCTCGACCAGGGGCGTCAGGCCGATCGACTCGGCCCGCTCGATCAGCGAGACCAGCGCGTCCTGCTCCAGCGCGGCGACGATCAGGAGGACCAGGTCGGCGCCGTGGGCGCGAGCCTCCCACAGCTGGTAGCTGGTGACGATGAAGTCCTTGCGCAGCACCGGGATGTCGACCCGGGCGCGTACCTCGCGCAGGTCCAGCAGCGAGCCGCCGAAGCGGCGCCGCTCGGTCAGGACGCTGATGACGCTGGCGCCGCCCTGCTCGTAGTCCCCGGCCAGGGCGGCCGGGTCGGCGATGGCCGCGAGGGCGCCCTTGGACGGGCTGGAGCGCTTCACCTCGGCGATGACCGCCACGCCGTCGCCGCGCAGGGCGCGTACCCCGTCCTTGGCGGACGGCTGAGCCTGCGCCTTGGCCTTGAGATCTTCCAGGGGGGTCTGGGCCTGGCGCTCGGCCAGGTCGGCGCGCACGCCCGCGAGGATCTCATCGAGCACGTTCCGATTCGGTGTCGCCACCGCCACGTACCGTCCCCTCTGCCGGGGCGCCACACGGCGCCGTCTGCCAAGCCATGCTATCGGCAACTGGCCGGTGCTCGGCGCCACGAGCCGCCGCGGCAACGCCCCGCGGCGGCCCCGGCGGGTCGCCGACGGGCCGCCGCGGGACGGCCGGGGTGCGGGTCAAGGGCCCTCGCGCGGCCTCCGGCCGACCGGTCGGGTCCGCGGTCAGCCAGCCGAGCGTTCGGCCGCGGCCTGCGCCTTCAGCAGGCTCCACGCGTCCGGGGCGCCGAAACCGGAGGCGTTGAGCACGGGCACCGCGATCACGGCGAGCAACTGGAGAACGCCGCCGACGATCACCGCGGGCACCATCGCGAACGGGAACATGACTCCGCCGACGAGGAAGCCGGTGAAGGACAGGGCGACGCCGACCCAGCGGGCGACGGAGTGGCCGTGGTCGGCGTGGTCCACGGTGTTGCCGGCGAAGCTGTTGCCCGCGGCGGACGAGCCGAGCGCCGCCATGCCGAGGCTGGCCGCCTTGACGAGCGTGGAAGGGCCCTTCTCCTGGGTGGTCTCGATGGCCTCGGTCATGGGGTGGTCGACTCCTCGGGAACGGGTCTGGTGCGGTTGTCGATTCCGGCGGCGACAGGACCGCCGCCTCCATTGTCGCCGACGCGCGGGGATGCTCAGAGCGTGGGGTCGGTGCCGTGGTTGAGCGAGTCCCACAGCTCGCGCGTGCTCGGTTCCGCGTGGGCCGCGTCATCGCGGGCGGCCGCGCCGCCGGGCGCCGCAGCCGGGCCGGCGGCGCCCGTGGCGCCCGCAGCGGCCGCAGCGACCGGCGCTTCGTAGCGGTTCGACAATCCGGTCCAAGAGTGGCCGCGAGCCAGGGTGTACCCGCCGGCGAGCGCCACGAGGAGCCCGCCGAACAGGCTCACGTACGGCCATGCGGTGTTGGTGACGCCGCCCAGTTGCGCTCCCTCGGCACCGAGGGTCTGCTCGGCGGCCCGGGCCAGCCGGGTGCTGTCCAGGTGGCCGAGGTTGGTGGCGACGGCGGCGGCCGTGCCGAGGCCCGCGCCGAGCAGGACCAGGCCGACGAGGTAGCGCCCGACGCGGCGGACCGCGAACAGCGCGACGGCCCCGGCGAGGGCCGCCAGGCCGAGGGCATAGGGCAGCGAGGTGATGCTGTTGCCGGTGGCGTGTACGGACAGGCGCACCGGGGAGGTGACCGTCGCCTCGGCCCAGCCGCGGCCCACGGAGGCCAGGATCAACCCGGCCCCGGCTGCTGCCAGCAGCGCGGCGCCGACCTTCTGCCGGCCGGCGGGACGGCGCGGCGCCGCGGCAGCGGCCGGAGTGGCGCTGCCGGTGATGCTGCCTGTCGCGGTCATGCGGCCATCTTCGCAAACGGGGCGGACGGGACGTGCCGCGGGGTGCCGGGGGGCGGTGCTTACAGCGGCTTGAGGGTGTCGGCGGCGGCGATCGCCCGCAGCACGGCCATGGCCTTGTTGCGGCACTCCACGTCCTCGCAGGCCGGATCGGAGTCGGCGACGATTCCCGCTCCGGCCTGTACGTAGGCGACGCCGTCGCGCAGCAGTGCGGTGCGGATCGCGATGGCGGTGTCGGCGTTCCCGGCGAAGTCCAGGTAGCCGACGCAGCCGCCGTACAGGCCGCGGCGGGTGGGTTCCAGCTCGTCGATGATCTGCATCGCGCGCGGCTTCGGCGCGCCGGACAGCGTGCCGGCCGGGAACGCGGCCAGCAGCACGTCGAGCGCGGTGCGGCCGGCGGCGACCTTGCCGACCACGGTGGAGACGATGTGCATGACGTGGCTGTACCGCTCGACCGACATGAAGTCGACGACCTCGACGGTCCCCGGCGCGCTGATCCGGCCGAGGTCGTTGCGGCCCAGATCGACGAGCATGAGGTGCTCGGCGCGTTCCTTCGGGTCGGCCAGCAGTTCGGCGGCGAGCGCGGCGTCCTTCTCCTGGGTCGCGCCGCGCGGCCGCGTGCCGGCGATCGGGTGCAGCATCGCCTCGCCGTCGTCCACCTTGACCAGCGCCTCGGGCGAGGAACCGACGACGTCGAAACCCGAGCCCGCGCCGGCCGTCGGGAAGCGGATCAGGTACATGTACGGGCTCGGATTAGTGGCGCGCAGCACCCGGTAGACGTCCAGGGCGCTGGCGCGGGTCGGTGCCTCGAAGCGTTGGGAGAGCACGACCTGGAAGGCTTCGCCCGCGCGGATCTGCTCCTTGGCGGCCTCGACCGCGGCCCGGTAGTCGGCGCTGCTGCGGTTTCCGGCGAACACGGGCGTGGCCGCGGGACTGTCGGCGGGTGCGAGCGTCGCGGGCCGGATGTGCGCCCCACCGGGGTCCGACCGGCTGGACAGGTCGGCGGTCATCGCGTCGAGCCTGGCGACGGCCCGCCGGTAGGCGCCGTCGACGCCGTCCGGCGTGCCGTTGTGGTTGATCGCGTTGGCGATGAGCGTGACCGAACCGTCGCTGTGGTCGAGCACGGCCAGGTCGCTGGCCAGCAGCATGGTCAGCTCGGGCAGTCCGAGGTCCTCCTCGGCCTGGTTTCCGATGCGCTCGAGCCGGCGCACGATGTCGTAGCCGAGGTAACCGACGAAGCCCCCGGTCAGCGGCGGCAGATCGGCCCGGTCGTGGTCCGCCGGGGTGCGCAGGGCTTCGAGGGCGGCGGCCAGGACGTCGAGCGGGCTCCCGGCGACGGGGATGCCGGCGGGCGGTTCGCCGATCCAGTGCGCGGCGCCGTCCCTCTCGGTGAGCGCGAGTTCGCTGCGCACGCCGACGAAGGAGTAGCGGGACCAGACGCCCTGTTCGGCGGATTCGAGCAGGAAAGTGCCCGCGCGCTCGCCGGCGAGCCTGCGGTAGAGGCCGACCGGGGTCTCGCCGTCGGCGAGGTAACGCCGGGTCACCGGGATGACGCGGCGGTCGGCCGCGAGGTCCCGGAAGGCGTCGAGATCAGGGACCGTCTCTCCTGTCGTCATGCGTTCCATCCTGTCATCAGCGTGGCCCCTGCAACTGCCGTTTCGCCGCGGTCGCGCCCGCGGTGAAGCTTCATGAAGCTTTCACGGCGGCGCCGCGGGCCGCGGCTCAGAGCAGGCTTCCGTCGTCGAAGCAGGTGCGCGTGCCGGTGTGGCAGGCGGGACCGGTCTGGTCGACCGCGAGGAGGATCGTGTCGCCGTCGCAGTCCAGCGAGACGGACACGACGCGTTGCACGTGTCCTGAGGTTTCTCCCTTGACCCAGTACTCCTTGCGCGAGCGCGACCAGTAGGTGGCGCGCCCGGTGGCCAGGGTGCGGCGCAGCGCCTCGTCGTCCATCCAGGCCAGCATGAGCACCTCCCGGGTGTCATGCTGCTGCGCGATGGCGGGCACCAGTCCGTCGACGTTGCGCTTGAGCCGGCCGGCGATCTCGGGGGCGAGCGCGTCGGCGGGGCGGTCGCCCGACACGGGGGGTTCGTCGATCATGGCGCCATTGTCTCGCGGCCGATACGGTTTGCGGGACATCGCAGCCACTCCCCGAGACGAGAGCAGTTCGAGCCGTGCCGGAACTCGCAGGGGGCCAGCAGTCCGCCGACGCCGCGCCGCCCCCGCAGACGCACACGTATCCGCACACGCATACGAACACGCATACGAACACGGACGCGGACGCGCATACGAACGCGGACACCCACACGAGCACGAGCACGCATATAGTCACACATACGGACTCTGACGACGCTGGTGAGGGTGAACGGGTGCCGGAGGCGCGATCTTCCGCCGAGGTGCCGCGCGAGGGCGTCGTGACGGGGTCCTGGTGGTGGCCGGCCTTCCGCTCGGCACTGGCCGCGTGGTTGTTCGCGCACATCGTGATCGTCACGATCCAGGACCTCGGCCAGCGCGCGACGCCGTACTTCTCCGCGCAGATGCCCGGGCGTCCGCCGATCCATGAGCTGTTCAACCAGCTCTACACGTGGGACACCGCGTGGTACCTGGGGATCGCGCAGACCGGCTATTCGGGCGTGGCCAGCGACGGTGTCCGGTTCTGGCCGCTGCTGCCGCTGGTCACGCGCGGTGTCTCGGCGACCGGCATTCCGGCGGCGGCCGCGGTCCTGCTGGTGTGCTGGGTGGGCGCGGTGCTGTTCGGGATGCTGATGTACCGCCTGATGCTCACAGTCGGCGGCGACGAGGTGGCGGCGCGGCGCGCGGTGTGGCTCAGCCAGCTGGCACCGGGAGCTTTCGTCCTGGCCATGGGGTACACCGAGGCGCTGTCCGGGGTGCTGGCCGCGGGCTTCCTGATCGCGATCCGGCAGTCGGCGGCGAGCCGGCGGGCCTGGGCATGGCACGCGGTCGGTTTCGTGTGCGGGCTCGGTTCGGGCCTGGTGCGTCCGACCGGTCTGCTGCTGGCGGCGCCGGGCGGCATCGAGGTGCTGCGTCAGCGGCGCGACCCGGCGGCGCAGCTGCTCGCGCGGGTGTTGATCGCGCTCTCGCCGCTGTTGGGTACCGGGCTGTTCCTGCTGTGGAGTCACACCGTCTACGGCAACTGGACGCTGCCGTACTCGATCCAGAAGCTTGAGGGGCTGCGCGGCACGTATGCGCAAAATCCGCTGACCTCAGCGCTTGACTCGCTCAACCAGGTGGGCAACGGCGCGGGCGCGTTCACCGTGGTCCTCGTGGTGGCCTCGCTCGGGCTGCTGTGGGGCTGCGTGCGCAGGCTGCCGTTCTCGTTCACCGTGTGGGCGGCGCTGAGCCTGCTGGCGGCGATCACCGCGCCGCACTTCTCCTCGTTCGCGCGCTACGTGTCGGGCATCCTGCCGTTGATTCTGGTCGCCGCGATGCTCACCCGCGGCCGGCGGCAGTGGGGCTGGGTGCTCGGCTCGTGCACCGCGTTGTGCGCGTACTTCGCGTACCAGTCGTTCATCGGGATCTACGTGCCTTGACCGCCGACGTCGATGCGGCACCGGCTGCGGCGGTACGCGGCCGCGCCGCCGGCCGGAAGCCGGAGCGCGTGCGCGGGCCCGCGCCGTGGCGCTCCCGGTGGTTGCCCGAGGAGCTGCGGGCGACGCTGCCGGCGTGGCTGGCGGCGCGGGTGCTGGTGTGCGCGGTCTCGTGGCACCAGGACCCGGCTCATCCGCTCGGCAGGCTGTTCAGCTGGGACACACAGTGGTATCTGGCCATCGCGAGGGACGGATACGACCGCACCGGCATCCTGATCCACTTCTTCCCGCTGACTTCGCTGGTCGCGGCGGGCCTGGCCGTCGTGACGAGGCTGCCGACGAGTATCGCGCTGTTCGGGTTCTGCTGGGCGACGGCGCTGCTGTTCGGAGCGCTGGTGCATCGCGCCGTGGTGCGCGAGACCGGCGACCGCGCGGCGGCGCTGCGCGCGGCCTGGCTGACACAGCTCGCGCCCGGCGGTTACGCGCTGGTCATGGGATACACCGAACCACTGTCCGGGGTTCTGGCGGTGGGTTTCTTCCTGGCCGTACGCGGCGCGGGTCAGGCACGCGGGCGCATTTGGGCAGCGGTCGCACTCGGGTTCTTCAGCGGCATGGCGCGGCCGGTCGGCGTGTTGCTGGCGTTGCCCGGCGCGGTCGAGGGTCTGCGGCAGGCGCGTCGCGGGGGCTGGCGTCCGGCGGGCGTCGCGCGCGCCGCGGCCACGACGGCGGCACCAGTGGCCGGGCTCGCCGCCTTCCTCGCCTATTCGGGCTTGCGGTACGGCAGTTGGCTGCTGCCGTATACGCAGCAGACCTCGCAGCGCGGGCGCGGCGCGGTCATGGGCGATCCGATCAGCATTCTGCGTGACGTGTGGGTGCGGGACTACCGCGGCCACGGCCACGGCGTGGCGATCTCGGCCTGTGCGCTGATCGTCGGCTTCGCCGCGCTGCTGCCGGCCGTTTCGCAGCGGCTGCCCGTTTCCTACGCCGCTTGGGTCGTTCCGTCCTTCGTGCTCGCCATCGGGTCCAAGGACTTCACCTCGCTGCCGCGCTATCTCGGCGCGCTGTTCCCGTGCGTGATCGCCGCCGCGCTGGTGGCGCGGCGGCGATGGCAGTGGGCTGCGACGCTCGTGGTCAGCGGTGCGCTGCTGCTGTGGACCACGTACTACACGTTCGCCGGATACAGCGTCGCCTGATCGAGTCGCCCGATCGGTGCGGGTGGGGTTGCTGGTGCGGGTGCGGGTGCGAGTACCGGTGCGGTCACGCTGCCTGCGCCTGACGGGCCCACGACGCGTGCAAGCGCGCGTAGACGCCGCCCTGGTTGACCAGCGTCCCGTGCGGTCCTCGCTCGACGAGTTCCCCGGCGTCGAAGACCAGCACCTCGTCCGCGGCCTGCGCGGTGGAGAGGCGGTGCGCGATCACGACGGTCGTGCGGCCCCGGGTCAGTTCGTCCAGGGCGCGCTGGATGCGCAGTTCGGTGGCCGGGTCCACGGCCGAGGTCGCCTCGTCGAGCAGCAGCAGATCGGGGTCCGCGATGTACGCGCGGGCCAGCGCGACCAACTGCCGCTCCCCCGCCGAAAGCGACTCGCCGCGCTGGCCCACCCGGGTGCGCACGCCGTCGGGCAGGCCGCTGAGCCAGTCGCCGAGGCCGAGCCGGCCGAAGGCCGCCGAGACCGCGGCGTCGGTGGCGTCCTCGGCGCCGTAGCGCACGTTGTCGGCGATCGTTCCGTCGAACAGGAATCCGTCCTGCGGCACCATCACCACGCGCCGGCGCAGCTCGTCGAAGCCGACGCGGCGCAGCTCCACGCCGTTGGCCAGCACCCTGCCCCGAGTCGGGTCCATCAGCCTGGTCAGCAGTTTGGCGAAGGTGGTCTTTCCGGAACCGGTCTCGCCGACCACCGCGACCCGCGCCCGCGGCGAGATCAGCACATTGATGTCACGCAGGACCGGCGGGCCGCCGGGATAGGCGAAGGCGACCTGCTGGAACTCGACCCGTACCGGCCCTTGCGGCAGCGCCTCGGCACGCCCGCGCGAGGCCGGGTCGGGGACGTCGGGCACTGATTCGAGAAGCCCGATCACGCGCCGCCAGCCGGAGATCGCGTTCTGCGCCTCGTTGAGCACCTCGACGCCCCACTGCACCGGGGTGATGAAAAGCGAGACGAGGAACAGCATCCCGATGAGCCGTCCCGCGGTGAGGTGCCCGCCGACGCCGAGCACGACGCCGACGACCACGACGCCCGCGTTGGCCAGTCCCGCGGCGATCTCCCCGGCGCTGAAGGTGCTGACGGTCAGCGCCTGGGCGCGCACCTGAGCGGCGCGCGTGGCGTCCACGGCCTCGTTGATGCGGCGGCCGGTGCGCTCCTCGACGCCGTATGCGCGCACGACCGGCGCGCCGACGAGCGACTCGCTGAACGCGCCGAGCATGCGGCCGATCGATTGGCGCACCGTGTTGTACCGCGCGCCGGTGCGCCGCTGAAGCACCCGCATGGCGGCGAACAGCGGCAGGAAGCAGGACCAGACCAGCAGGGTCAGCTGCCACGAGTAGGCCGCCATCACGGCGGTGGCCAGGAACATCTGGGCGACGCTGACGAAGAGCACCAGGCCGCCTTCCTGGATGAAGTTGGTGATGGTGTCCACGTCCGAGGTCACCCGGGAGACCAGCGCGCCGCGCTGCTCGGCCTGCTGGTGCAGCACGGACAGTTCGTGCACGTGCCGGAACGCCTTGATCCGCAGCGTCGCGAGTCCGGATTCGCTGGCCTGGTACAACCTGCGGTTCATCGTGTACGCGGCGAGCATGGTGGCCGCGACGGCGAGCGCGGCGAGGGCGGCCATGACGCGCACTTCGCCGGTGTCGACGCCGCCGGGCGCGTCGAAGCCGTGGTCGACCGCCTGCTGCACGGCGACCGGGATGACGATGCGCCCGACGGTCGCGATGAACGCGAGCAGCATCGTGACGCCGATGCCGCGGGTGAACTCGGGCGAGAGCCGCAGGCCCTTGCGCACGATGAGAAGCGGGCTGCCGGTCGCCTCACGCACCAACGGGATCTCGGGGGCCGTGCGGATTGCCGGCGGGTCGGCGGTGATGGTCACGCGACCGCTCCTTCCAGGTCTTCGGTGGCGGCCAGGTCTTCGCAAGCCGCCGCGGTCTCGGCCGCAGCCTCGTCCTCGGTGGCCGGTCGGTCTCCGACCGCTCGGTCTTCGGCCGCTGAGTCTCCGAGCGCTGGGTCTTCGAGCGCTGGTTCTCCGACCGCTCGGTCTTCGGCCGCTGAGTCTCCGAGCGCTGGGTCTTCGGCTACCGCGCTGTCGGCCGCTCTGTCATCGGCCGCCGCGGCGTCCTCGGCCGCGCGGGCGTATGCAGTGATCAGTTCCCGGTAACCGGCGCTGCGCGCCAGCAGTTCCTCGTGAGTGCCGCGGTCTGCGATCACGCCGCCGTCCAGGTAGAGCACCTCGTCCGCGAGGGCGACGGTCGCCTTGCGGTAGGCGACGACGACCACGGTCGCACCGAGCGCGTTCTGCTTGAGGCCGCTGAGGATCGCCGCCTCCACACTGGGGTCGACCGCCGAGGTGCAGTCGTCGAGAACCAGCAGTCTCGGGTTGCGCACCAGGGCGCGGGCCAGCGCGAGCCGCTGGCGCTGGCCGCCGGAGAGGGTGGTGCCGCGCTCGCCGATGACGGAGTCGAGGCCGTCGGGCAGCGCGTCGACGAAGCGTTCGGCCTGCGCGATGCGCAGCGCGGCGCGGATCTCGGCCTCGGTCCGCTGTTCGCCGAGCGCGACGTTGGCGCGCACGCTCTCACCGAACAGGAAGGTCTGCTGCGCGACCAGGGCGACCGCGCGCGGCACCTCTCCCCTGGCCAGCTCGCGCAGATCGGTGCCGTCGAGCCGGATCGCGCCGCCGGTGGGATCGGCGAGCCGGGCCAGCAGCGTGGCCAGCGTGGACTTGCCGGATCCGGTGGCGCCGACCAGCGCGACGGTGCGGCCCGGTTCGATGCGGGCGCTCACGCCGCGCAGAACCGGAAGCTCGGGGGCCGAGTCGTATGCGAACCGCACCGCGTCGAGGTCGAGCGTTGCCGGTCCGGCGTCGTGGGAGAGCTTGCCGTGCCCGTAGTCGCTGCTGTGTTCGGCGCTGAGCACGGCGTGCACGCGGCCGTACCCGACCACGCCGCGAGGCAGGTCGCCCAGAACCCAGCCGATCGCGCGGATCGGGAACGCGAGCAGTGTGATCAGATACGCGATGCTGACCACGTCGCCGGGCCTGCTCGCGCCCTGCGCGACGCGGGTCGCGCCGAGCAGCAGCACGGCGAGCACGCCGAGGTTGGGCACCGCTTCGAGCATCGGGTCGAACAGGGAGCGGGCGCGCCCGGCGCGGATGTTGGCATCACGCAGGGCGCGGGTGCGTGCGGCGAAGCGCTCGGTCTCGAAATCCTCCCGGCCGAGGGTCTTGACGACCAGTGCGCCGTCGAAGGACTCGTGCGCGACCTCGGCGACGTGCGCGCGCAGTTCCTGTGCGCGGGCGAAACGCGGCCCCGCGTAGCGGGTGTAGACGGTGTTGAGCGCGATGACAGCCGGGAAAAGCAGTGCGCCGACGAGCGCGAGCACGGTGTCGGTCAGGAACATGTCCACCACGGCCATCAACAGCATGACGATCACGCCGAGGGTCATGGGCAGCGGGTTCATCGGCTGGAAGGCCATCTCCACGTCGGAGTTGGCGTTGGACAGCAGCTGGCCGGTGGGATGGCGCTGGTGCCAGCTCAGCGGCAGGCGCAGGTAAGCGGCGCTGATCGCGCGGCGGATCCTGGCCTGCATCCGGAAGACGACGACGCCGGCCAGCAGCCGGCGGCCGAATATGCCGACGACCTTCGCGAGCGCGACAGCGACGATGAGCAGTCCCGCGACGGCCAGGCCGCGGCCGGGCGCGGAGCCGCGGCGCAGGTCGGGCAGCACGACGTGGTTCGTCGCCCAGCCGATCGCCCACGCGGAGCCGACCGTCATGATTCCGTAGAGCGCGCTGCCGGTTACGGCGGCGGCGAAGACACGCGGCTCGCCGCGGATCGCGACGCCGAGCACGCGCAGGCCCTGCCGGAACGGCGCGCGCCCCGGGGCGCCCCCGGCCGCCAGGTCCGTATCAGAGTGCGTATCCGGTTGCGCGCCGGCGGTTCGCGGGGCCGGCGGTCGCGCCGCCGTGGCCGGGGATCGTCCGGTCTGTGCTGTTTCGGCTCTGCGGCGTCGGCGGCTGGGCAAGACCGCTCCCCTCCTGGTGCGTGTGCGGGCGTGCAGCCCACGAGACTTTAATCTGCAACACTCGCGCGGTATAGGAGATTTCCGAACGCCACCCCTTACATGTGCGATACCGCGAGTTGCTCGTCGCACCGAGTGCACGATGCGGGTATTGTGCGCGACGAGCAGGTTCGCCTGTGATGCTCGCAACACTCGACGACGGCGGGAGCGGCAGCGTGGACGGGTTCGCACGGCAGGAGCGCTCGGCGCTCGCCGACACCCTGCTGCGGGTGGGGCCGGACGCGCCCACGCTGTGCACGGGCTGGAGCGCGTCGGACCTCGCGGCGCACCTGATCATCCGCGAGTCGCGCCCCGTGGCCGCGGCCGGGATCCTCGTCAAGGGCCTGGCACCGTTGACGCAGCGCGCGCAGGACGCGGTCAAGCAGAACACGCCGTTCCCGCAGCTGGTCGAGAAGGTCCGGCAGGGGCCGCCGCTGTGGTCCTTCTTCCGCGTCGGCGCGGTCGACGCGGCGGCGAACGTGGTGGAGTTCTTCGTGCACCACGAGGACCTGCGCCGGGCCGTAGGCGATCCGCCGCGGCAACTGGAGCGTACGTACAGCGACGAGCTGTGGAACCGGCTGCGCCGCCAGGCCCGGCTATCCTACCGTTCGGCGCCCGTGGGCGTCACGCTGGTGCGCGCGGAGGATGACGACAGCCCGCGTCAGACGATCGTGGCGAAGGCCGCCACGCCGCTGATGGTCACGGTCACCGGGCCCGCCGGTGAACTGGTGTTGTTCACCAGCGGGCGCAAAGAGGCGGCGCGTGTGCAGCTGAGCGGCGACGAGGCCGCGGTGGAGCGGCTGCGCGGGGCCAAACTCGGCTTCTGACGCCTGTTGCCCACCTGTTGCCCGGTGCGCACCCGTCGGCGGACGGCACGCGGCTACAGGAGCCCTTCCATGTACTCGGCCAGTTCCGCCGCGCGCTCGCTGTCCTCGCGGCCGTCCCGGGCGATTTCGTCCAGCACGGAGATGAAGGCCCGCAACTGCTCGGGCTGCCAGTCCCGGGACTTGATGTCGCGCCGGGCCACGGCGGGAGTCAATCCCAGAAGGCGCTTGACTTCCACCCCCGCGGCCAGGCGCAGAGCCGCCGCTCCCAGAAAATCACCGAAACTCATGTCCCCACCCTCGGTCATGACACAGGACGAATCTGTGCTCATACATGGCCGGGGTAGCGGCTCTCACGCTCCGGGCGGGTGCGCTCAGCGCAGCTCCTCCGGCAGCAGCTGCGCGGGAAAGTCCTGGTACACGACGGGCACGAGCCAGCGGTCGATGGCCGCGGCTCCGACCGACGTGTACGCGGGCGCGGTGGTCGCCGGAAACGGGCCGCCGTGCTGTTGCGCGTACGTGACCGCGACCCCGGTGGGCCATCCGTTGAAGACCACCCGGCCTGCCCACTGCGCGAGCAGCTGACCGACCCGGCTCACCTCCCGCGGGTCGTCGCCGCCGTCGGGATCGGCGTGCACGGTCGCGGTGAGGTTGCCGCCGCCTTCGCTCTCGATCAGGCGCACGGCGCGCTCCGGGTCGCCGCCGACGATCACGATGCCGACCGGACCGAAGTGCTCTTGCGTCAACAGCTCGGGGCTGCGCCGCACGGCGTCGAGTGTCGTGCGGAACACCTTCGGCGCCGCGGCCCACGGGCCCTGCCCCGGCTTGCCGGCGGCCAGCAGGCTGACATCGTCGCGCGCGCCGAGTTCTTCGACCGCTGAGACATAGCCGGCGTGGATGCGCTCGGAGAGCATCGGGCCGCCGGCCGCCCCGGACACCGCCGCGCCGATCGCGTCGAGCAGACCCGGCTCATCGGGTACGAACATGACGCCGGGATTGGTGCAGAACTGGCCGACGCCCAGCGTCAGGGAGGCCGCGTAGCCGTCCGCGATCTGAGCGGCCCGGGCCCGGGCCGCGCCCGGGAAGACGATCACCGGGTTGACCGAGCCCAGTTCGCCGTAGAACGGGATCGGCTTCTCCCGCTGCGCGCACAGCTTCGCCAGAGCCAGGCCGCCGCGGGTGGAACCGGTGAAACCGACCGCGGTCAGCAGCGGATGGCGCACGAGCACGGCGCCCTCCTCGACACCGAACACGAGGTCGAACACGCCTTCGGGCGCGCCCGCCTCGGCCAGCGCCGCCTTGACCAGTTCGCCGGTGCGCAGCGAGGTGCGCGGGTGCGCCTCGTGCGCCTTGACGATCACCGGGCAGCCGGCCGCGAGCGCGGAGGCGGTGTCGCCGCCGGCCACCGAGAAGGCGAAGGGGAAGTTGGAGGCCGCGAAGACGGCGACCGGGCCGAGCGGGCGCTTGATCCGGCGCAGGTCCGGCCGCGCACCCTCGGCGGGTTCGATGACAATGCCCTGGTACCGGCCGTCGGCCAGCACGTCGGCGAAGAGCCGCAGCTGCCCGGTGGTGCGGGCCACCTCCCCGGCCAGCCGGGTTTCGCCGAGAGCGGTCTCCGCGTCGGCGAGCGCGACCAGCTCCGCCGCGTTCTGGTCGAGCCGGTCCGCGACCGCCCCCAGCGCGGCCGCCCTCGCGGCGCGGCCGCCATCGCGCCACGGCTCGAAGGCCGCGGCGGCGGCGCGCACCAGCGCGTCGACCCGCTGCGCCCCGGTGGCGGGGACGGGTTCGCCGACCGGGCCAGCGGTGCGCGGGTCGTGTCCCTGGATGACGGTCTGGTCGCTCATCGCGTCTTCGTCCTCGTAGTGTGTCGCCGCGGCATCGCGGCAGGTGGGGGTCAGAGACTGTCGGCGTCGAGGTCGGGGAAGGTGAACTGGCCGCCGAGGTGCTTGAACAGCGGGCCGTCGGCCGGCAGCTCGCCGCGCTCGGCGAACATCTCGGCGGCGAAGGTCTCGGCGTCGTCCTCGGCGCGGTAGCCGAGTTCGGCCGCGCCCTTCAGCGAGACCCAGCCGCCGCGGGTGTTCGCGGACACCCCGTAGACGACGCGGTAGCCGGGTTTGTCCGCGGCGAGGCAGGCTTCGAACATCCGGGCGCAGTCGTCGGGCGAGAACCAGGTCGACAGCGCGCGCTGGTCCGGCGGCTCGGGGAAGCAGCTGAGGATGCGGATACAGATCACGTCGAGGCCGTAGCGGTGGTGATAGAGGGCACCGAGGGCCTCGCCGGCGACCTTGGACACGCCGTAGTACGTATCCGGCAGCGGCGGCGCATCCTCGGCGAGCGGGTACTCGTCCGGGGTGTGGAAACCGACCGCGTGGTTGGAGGAGGCGAAGACAACCCGCGGTACGCCGGCGCGGCGGGCCGCCTCGAACACCTTGTAGGTGCCGTCGATGTTGGTATCCAGAATGCGTTCCCACGGCGCTTCGCCAGACTTGCCGCCGAGGTGGATGACCACGTCGGCGCCGCGGCTCGCCTCGGTGAGGGCGGCCAGGTCGGTCACCGACGCGCGGATCGCCTCCTCGCCGGGCCCGGGCTGCAGCGGCTCGATGTCGAGCAGCCGCAGCGTGCGGCCGGGGCGAGCCAGCCGCGGACGCATCAGGGTTCCGATGCGGCCTGCCGCGCCGGTGATCAGAATCGTGGACAACGATCCACCCGCCTTCCCTGTCGTGCCGCCGTCTCGCGTGACGCCGGCCGTCACCGGCTCCCGCTACCCGCTCGCGTCACGTTCTTAACAGGCGGTTGAGCCCGGCGGCGTGCCGCCGCACGGCCTCCAGCACCTCGTCCGCGTGGCCGGCGTCGTCGAGACGCGCGAACGGCACGGAACAGCTGATCGCGTCCACGGGCGGCAGCCGGTTGTCGAGCGTGACCGCGAAGCAGCCCAGGCCGGGCGTGTTCTGCCCGCGCTCGCTCGCGTAACCGCACTCGCGCACCCGCGCGAGCTCGGCGAACAGTGCATCGCGGTCGGCCACGGTCTGCGGGGTGAGCGGTTCGAGGCGGGCCGGCAGCAGGGCGTCGACCTCGGCGTCCGTGCGCCCGGCCAGCAGCGCCTTGCCCAGCGCGGTCGCGTACGCGGGCACCCGGCGGCCGACCCGCGAGGTCAGCCGCAGGTGGTGGGCGGATTCGCGGCTGGCGAGGTAGACCACGTCCGGGCCGTCGAGCCGGGCGAGGTGCACCGTCTCGTTCACCTCGGCGCGCAGTTGCTCCAGTTCCCGGGTGGCGGCCCGGATCACCGGGTCGCGGTCGAGGTACGAGGTCCCGACGAGCAGCGCGCGCACACCGATGGAGTAGCCGGTGCCGCGCCGGTCGGTCTCCACCCAGCCGCGCGCGACCAGGGTCCGCAGCAGCACGAAGAGACTGGACTTGGGATAGGACAACTCGCGGTGGATCTCGCTGAGTGTCAGCGGTTCGGTGTGCTTGGCCAGCAGCTCCAGCAGTTCGACGGTGCGGTCCGCCGACTTGACCGCGCCGGGGGCCGCGGCGCCGTTCAGGCCGGGGCCGCCGGCGACCGGGCTGTTGGCCGCGGCGCCACCGCCGCCGGTGGGAGCCGGTGTTGAGCTCTGCTTCACTTCGCTCTCTCCACGCTCTGCCCGACCCGCATGGCGGATCTGGGTTTCCCCGGCCCGCGCGCACCGGCCTCGTCGGATTCAGCCACGGCCCATCCTCACACGCTGGGCAGCCGTTCACAAGCACGACTACCATTCATGCATGCGAACAACCAATACAGAGCTGGGCCGCCTTGAGGGTCTGTTGTTCTTCCCGGTCACCGCCTTCACCCCGGAGGGCTCCTTCGACGCCGCGGGCTACCGCGCGCATGTCGAGGCCAGGCTCGCCGACGGCCCGGCGGCCGTGTTCGCCGCGTGCGGCACCGGGGAGTTTCCGGCGCTGGCTCCGGCCGAGTACGAGGAGTGCGTCCGGGTCGCGGTGGAGGCGGCCGGATCCGCCGGGCGCCGGGTACCGGTACTGGGCGGCACCGGATACGGCACCGCGCTCGCGGTCGAGTACGCGCGGGCGGCGCAGCGCGCGGGCGCGCAGGGGCTGCTGGTGTTCCCGCCCTCGGGCGCCGACGGCGGGCAGGCCGGACTGGCCGCGCATTACCGGGCGCTGGCCGAAGCCACGCCGCTGAGCCTGATCCTTTACCAGCGCGACCAATTGGCGTTCACACCGCAGACCGTGGCCGAACTGGCCGCGGTGCCGAACATCGTCGGGCTCAAGGACGGCCGCGGCGATCTGGATCTGATGCAGCGGATCGTCAGCGCGGTGCGCACCGCGGGCATCGAGGACTTCCAGTACTTCAACGGAATGCCGACCGCGGAGGCGACGCAGCGGGCCTACCGGGCGATCGGCGTCCCGTTGTACTCGTCGGCCGTGTTCTGCTTCGCTCCGGACATCGCGCTGGCGTTCCACGGTGCGCTGGAGCGGGGCGACTCGGCGCTGCTGGACCGGCTGGTCGACGTGTTCTTCCGGCCGTACGTGGAACTGCGCCGCGCCCACCCGGGTTACGCGGTCTCACTTGTCAAGGCACTGACGGTTGCGGCCGGACACCCGGTCGGCGGGGTACGCGCTCCGCTGACCGAGCCGGATCCGGCGCACGTCGAGGCGGCCACCGCGCTCGTGCAGGCCGCCCGGGAGGCGCTGGCGTGAGCGGCGACGGCCCTCGCCCCGCGGGCGGCGGCGCCGGCCCGGACCGCGGCGCGGTCGGCGTCTATCTCTATCCGTGGGACGCCGCCGGCGACCCGGCGTGTGCGGACCGGGTGACCGGCCTGGGCGCGGACCGCGTGCTGCTCGCCGCGGCGTACCACACCGTCAGGGCTCTGAATCCAGCGCATCCCTCCCGCAGGGTGGTGACCGCGGACCATTCGGCGGTGTACTACCGGCCCGATCGGTCGCGCTGGAGCGGGCGCGAGGTACAACCGGCCGTGGCGACGTGGGCGCCCGGCGCTTTCCACGAAGGCGCGCAGGCCCTGCGGAGCGCGGGTCTGGGCGTCTACGCCTGGGCGGTGCTCACGCACAACCAGCGCCTGGGAACCGTGCACCCCGACCTGGCGGTGGTCAACGCCTTCGGCGACCGCTATCCGTGGGCGCTGTGCGCGGCCAACCCCCGGGTGCGCGAGTACTGCGCCACCCTCGCGGCCGAGGTGGCCGCGCTGCCCGAGATCGACGGCGTGGAACTGGAATCCTGCGGCTGGTACGGGTTCGAGCATCTGCACGCGCACGACAAGACCGGTTCCGCCGCGTTGCCCCAGCCGGCCAGAGAGCTGCTGTCGCTGTGCTTCTGCGCCGCGTGCCGGATCGAGTACGAGAAGGCGGGCATCGCGGTGGACCGGCTGCGCGACCAGGTGCGTGATGCGCTGGAACCGGTCTTCGCGGGCGACCTGGGCGCGTTCGGCGAGGACGCGGCGAGCGCCGGGCTCGAACCAGACGCGCAGCCGGTGCACGCGGCCCGCGCGGCGGTGGCCGACCGATTCCGCGCCGAGGTCGTCGCGGCGGTCCGCGAGGCGAGGCCCGATATCGCGGTGCTGCTGCACACGCACCCGGACCCGCGGCGCCTCGGCGCGAATCCGGGCGCTGACCCGGCGGCTCTGTTCGCTCAGGGCGCGGGGGCGGTGCTCCAGTGCTGGGGCCCGATGGACGAGGGCGCGGCGACCGTGGCCGCACTCGCGCGGCAGGCCCCTGCCGGCCTGCCCGTCGTCGCGTCGCTGCTGGCCATAGCGAACCTGGGCGGCCGGATAAGCGATCTGAGCGCGGACGCGGTCAGGCTGCGCGAAGCGGGCGCAGACGAGTTGCGGTTCTACCACGCCGGCCTGGCGTCAGGCGCCGACCTGCGCGCCATACGCGCCGCGACGGCCGCTTGGAGGGCACGATGACAGGCGGTCGTCTGCCTCGGGTTCATCCGGAGGCAGACGACCGCGCGCGGCCCCCGTCGCAGAGGACGGGGGCCGCGCGTAGGTTGGCGCAGTCGCGGATGGTTCAGACGGTGGCGGGCTGCGGAGCGGAGTGGGTGAGGATCTCGGCGTCGGCCGGGACGCGGCGTGCGTGCCAGAACCCGAATCCGACCAGCAGCAGCATCAGGAAGGCCAGGCTGAAGGACGCGACGGAGGCCCACAGGGCGATGCTGGCGAACACGGAGAAGGCGTAGGCCTCCAGCAGCAGGCCGCGCAGCGTGGTGCCCTGGAAGATGGTCTGCACTTCGGCCTTGAGCTTGGTGTTGGTCGGGTCGGCCTGGGCGGCCGCGCTGGCCTTGGCGAACACGCCGTTGTACGGCATCTCGGACAGGTGCACCGCGATGAAGTGGTCGGCGTAGGCCTTGGCCTGCGGACCGGTGGTCAGCTGCTGCCCGGCGTACTGGTCGAGGTACGGGCCGATCTCCTTGCTGGCCAGCGCGGGGCTGCCCTTGGCCGGGAAGGTGATCTGCTGCTGGGCGAGCTGGCTGTGGACGTTGTCGCTGGCGAAGCTGTAGCCCCAAGTGGCCAACGCGCCGGCTATAACCAGCGCCACCACAACCACGATGCCGCCCAAGCTGGCCAGAATGTCGAACGTCTTGCGGCGCATGACGCCACCCTTTCGTATCGATGTCTCGAAGTCGTGACACCAACATCCACCCGGAGAGGGTTGGCGGGTAATGGACTATCAGACGTCATGGCCCGGGCCCTAGGTCCCCTGTCAGCAGACGCCCAGCTCAGCGCACGGGGTATCCCGCCTCGCGCAGGCTGTGCTTGACCTCGCCGATGGACAGGTCACCGAAGTGGAAGACAGAGGCCGCGAGCACCGCGTCCGCGCCCGCGGACACCGCGGGGGCGAAGTCGGCGAGCTTGCCGGCGCCGCCGGAGGCAATGACCGGGATGGGCACTTCGGCCCGTACCGCGCGGATCAGCTCCAGGTCGTAGCCGTCCTTGGTGCCGTCCGCGTCCATCGAGTTCAACAGCACCTCGCCCGCGCCGAGCTGCGCCGCGCGGCGCGCCCAGCCGATCGCGTCGATGCCCGTGGAGCGCCGGCCGCCGTGCGTGGTGACCTCGAAGCCTGACTCGGTACGCACCGGCCGTGCCGGATCAGAGCTGCGGCAGCGGCGCGCGTCGACCGAGAGGACCAGCACCTGGCTGCCGAAGCGGTGCGCGATCTCGCTGATCAGCTCGGGCCGCGCGATCGCCGCCGTGTTCACCCCGACCTTGTCCGCTCCGGCGCGCAGCAGCAGGTCCACGTCCTCGACGGTGCGCACTCCCCCGCCGACGGTCAGCGGGATGAAGACCTGCTCGGCGGTGCGCCGCACGATCTCGTAAGTGGTCTCCCGGTCGCCCGAGGAGGCGGTGATGTCGAGAAAGGTCAGCTCGTCCGCCCCGGCCGCGTCGTAGGCGGCGGCCAGCTCGACCGGGTCGCCGGCGTCCCGCAGGTTCTCGAAGTTGACGCCCTTGACCACGCGCCCGGCGTCCACGTCCAGGCACGGGATGACGCGCACGGCCAGGCTCATCGGCCGCCTTGCCGGTATGCGTCGAGTTCGACCTCGACGAGCATCTGAGCGTCGATCAGCTTGGAGACCACGACCATGGTCGCCGCGGGACGCACCGCGTCGAACAGCTCCTTGTGCGCCCGCCCGACCGCTTCCATGTCGCGCGGGTGCACGACGTACATGCGGGTGCGCACGACGTCCGCGCGGGAGAAGCCGGCCTCCGACAGCGCTTCGAGCGCGACGTTGAACGCCATGAGGGCCTGCTTGTACGGGTCGCCCTCGTAGTTCACGATGCCCGCCACCACGGCCGTGCTGCCGGCGACGTAGGCGTTCGGTCCGGCGACCACGAGGCGGGAGTAGCCGAACTTCTCCTCGAAGGGGCCTCCGGAGCCGTACCTGCCGGGGATACCGCTCATCGGGAAACCGCCTCCAGGGCCTGTTCGAGGGTGAACGCGCCCGCGTACAGCGCCTTGCCCACGATAGCGCCCTCCACGCCGAGCGGGACCAGGCTCTGCAGAGCCTTGAGATCCTCCAGGCTGGAGACGCCGCCGGAGGCGACGACGGGCCGGTCGGTGGCCGCGCACACGCCGCGGTAGAGCTCGATGTTCGGGCCCTGGAGCATGCCGTCCTTCTTCACGTCCGTGATCACGTAGCGGGCGCAACCCTCCGCGTCGAGCCGCTCCAGCGCCTCGAACAGCTCGCCGCCGTCGCTGGTCCAGCCGCGGCCGCGCAGCTGCCACCGGCCGTCCTCCAGCCGAGCGTCCAGGCCGACCGCGACGCGGTCGCCGTGCTGCGCGATGACCCGCGCCACCCATTCCGGCTGCTCCATCGCCGCGGTGCCCAGATTCACCCGGGCACAGCCGGTGGCCAGCGCGGCGCGCAGCGATTCGTCGTCGCGGATCCCGCCGGACAGCTCGACCTTCAGGTCGAGGCGGGCGATCACGTCCGCGAGCAGTTCGCGGTTGCGCCCGCGGCCGAAAGCGGCGTCGAGGTCCACCAGGTGCACCCACTCGGCCCCGGCGTCCTGCCAGGCCAGCGCGGCGGACAGCGGGTCACCGTATCCGGTGGCGGTCCCGGCTTCGCCCTGGACCAGCCGGACCGCCTGGCCGCCCTCGACGTCGACGGCCGGCAGGAGTTCGAGCTTCGGCATGTACGGTTCTTTCCTCACACGGGGGGCGGGCGGGAG
>NZ_JAGSXH010000150.1 GCF_018283645.1 Actinocrinis puniceicyclus
GTCGTGGGTCGTGGGTTGCGGGGGAGCGGGTGGTGGCGGGTGCGGCCCGCCTCACTTGGCGCGGGACTTCGACGTCGGTTCGCGGCGCAGGCGCAGCGGTAGGCCGAGCTGTCATCGATCGGACAGGCGTTAACTTGGTGCGATGCGATGCGAGGTTACCGATGCCGATGCCGATGCCGCGACCGCGGTCGGGACCGGCGACCTGCTGGTGCTGGCCACACCGCGGTTGATCGCGTGGCTGGAGGCGCGGCTTCGTCGAGGTGGTCGCCGAGACGATGGCGAGCGCGACCGGCCGACGCCGCGCGCGGCCGTAGTCGGCGCGTCGTCGCGGCGTCGTGACGCCCCCGGGCGGAGTCTGCCACGATGAGCACCATGCAAATCAGTGAATCTGCGCTCGCGGATGCTGGACGGCGTTACTTCAGCGCTGCGGACGCGCAGACCTGGGTCGGGCTGCTGCGTCCCGCGTTGAGTCTGCGCGCGCTGGCCCCGGACGAGTCCGAGGTGGTGGCCTATCTCGGGGGTGAGCCGCTGCTGCCGGCGGACGTCGAGTGGCCGGTGTGGGAGGGCCACGGGCCGCTTTCCTTCGTCGGCGCGGTCGACTGCGGTCAGGTGCCCGTCGACGAACTCGACATCCCGCTGCCGAGGGCGGGTCAGCTGGTGTTCTTCTACTTCGACGGCCTGGGAGACAGCGCGGTCGTGTACTCGGACGCTGACAGTGTCGTCCACGGGACGCGGCTGCTGTATGTGCCGCAGGATGCTGACGTATCGCCGCGCACCGCGCCGGAGGGCGTGACGCCGTTTCCGCGGCTGCTGCTGACGGGCGAGGTGATCGCGACGGCTCCGGACAACACCCACGCCGCGCTGATCGCCGCGTTCGGCGACCCGGAGGACCCGGCCGGTTACTGCGACTATCCGGTCACCGACCCGGGCGACAACGGGTTCTGGGAGGCGCTGACCGCATACCGTGGCGAGCATGCGCCGCACCACCAGATCGGCGGGTACGCGCTGCCGGTCCAAGGCCCCGTGGAACCCGAGGGCGCGCAGGCCCTCCTGCCCGACCCGGGCGAGCAGGCGGACGCGGCGCGCAACGAACTGGCCTCGCAGCTCGCTGTGCTCGCCCAGTTCGACAGCGATGCGCGCAGCGGCATGAGCTGGGGCGACGCCGGCCGGTTGTACTGGATGACGCGGCGCGAAGACCTGGCCGCAGGCCGCTTCGATCAGGCGACGTTCACCTGGCAGTGCGAGTAGGAAGCCGAACCGGGAGAACCGAACCCGCTTGATCAGCCGACGGTCCACTGCGCGGTCGTACCGAACAAGCCGCCGTTGAGGTTGTACTGGACCTGAGTGACCTTGGAGCCGCTCGGGATCTCGAACGTGATGAAGCCGAGGGCCTTGTCTCCCTTTGGAAGGTTCGTGCTGGAGCTCATCTGCGGCCCGGCGCCTGTCTCCGTGACGATGGCGGGTTTGAATGTCTGTCCTGTTGCGTCCTTGACCTGTGCGTCTATGAGCGGATCATCCTGATACGAGCCCGGACCCTTGTCCAGCAGCTGGAACTGAACCGACGCGTAGTGCGTCCCGGCCTTCGGAGTTTCGAACTCGTTGCTCGGAGTATCGGGATCCACGATTTTGATGACCGTCACCTCTATGGTCGTGCCGTCTCCCTGGAGGTTGATCGCGTCGCCGACGCCGGCTTTCTGCGGCGCGGCGGACGAGGGCGCCTGCGAGGCCGCTGACGTGCCGCTTGCTGAGTGTGGAGCGGCGGGGGTGGTCGTCACACCTTTCGAGGTGCACGCCGCTGCGATCAGGGCGACGGGGAGTAGGGCCAAGATCTTGCGCATGGCGTTGCCTGCCTTCAACTTTTCTGCTTGCTGCCAGCCTCGCCCCGCTTCGCGAGCCATGCACGCACACGCGGCCATCCGGCTGACCCACTCCCGGTCGACAGTCTTGGCCCCGGCCGGCGCGCGCCGGCCGGGGCCAAGACTGTTCAACTGTCCGGCTGTTCGCGACTGTTGTCCTCGCGCTCGTTACAGCGCGGCGAAGAACTGGTTGTTGCCGCCGTTGGCGTACCACTGGATCAGGCCGGCGCCGGGCGAGGTGGAGCCGCCGCTCATGTCCAGCAGCAGGCCGAAGCTGGAGTTCGGCGTGAGGTGGATGGTGAACCCCGAGTCGGCGTGCGCGGCCGTGGCTCCCGCACCCAGCACGCCGGCGGTCGCGAGCGCGACCGTCGCGGTGGCCGCCGCGGCACGGGCACGCAGCGTGCCGAGGCCCGACCGCCGGCGCTCGCCGTCGGCCACGCTCTCGTCCGTGCGGTGGCTGTCGTGGCTTGTCTTCATGGTTCCTGCCCCCTTCGAAGTCGGCGGCCGCACTCGCCGCGGCCGCCGGATCACAGCAGCCCAATCAGAACCGGCCGGGAGCCGGGCTGTACCGCGCGTGCAGCCGTCAATATCGCGCTGACCTGCACTGCTCGGTCGCGCGAGCCGTACCAGCGGCAAGAAGCGGCAAGAAGTGGCACCAAGCGCACCCGGCGCACCCGGCGCACCAAGCGGAAGGCGGCACCGGGCGAGTCAGAGCGTGTACTCGTCGGGCGGCGCGCTGTCCGCGTCGGCGTGCAGGTGGCTCTCCCGGTCGCGCAGTTCCACGCGGCGGATCTTGCCGGAGATCGTCTTCGGCAGCTCGAAGAACTCCAGCCGGCGCACGCGCTTGTAAGGGGCCATCTTCTCCCGGGCGAACTGCAGGATCGCCGCCGCGGTCTGCTCGGTCGGCTCGTAGCCGGGCGCCAGCGCCACGTACGCCTTGGGCACCGCCAGGCGCAGCGGGTCGGGGGAGGGTACGACCGCGGCCTCGGCGACCGCCGGATGTTCCAGGAGTGCGCTTTCCAGCTCGAACGGGCTGATGCGATAGTCGCTGGCCTTGAACACGTCGTCGGCGCGTCCGACGTACGTGATGTACCCGTCCTCGTCGCGGCTCGCGACGTCCCCGGTGTGGTAGTAGCCGTCGGCCATCGCCTCGGCGTTGCGCTCCGGGTCACCGAAGTAACCGGCCATCAGCCCGACCGGCCGGTGCGCGAGGTCGAGGCAGATCTCGCCCTCCTCGGCCCGGTTCCCCGTCGCCGGGTCGATCAGCTCGACGACGAAGCCCGGCATCGGCCGGCCCATCGAGCCCGGTTTGATCGGCTGCCCGGGCGGGTTCGCGATCTGCACGCTGGACTCGGTCTGCCCGAACCCGTCGCGGATGCGCACCCGCCACGCCTTCTCGACCTGCTCGATGACCTCGGGGTTGAGCGGCTCCCCGGCGGCCACGACCTTCCTCGGCGGGGTGCGCAGCCGCGACAGGTCGGCCTGGATCAGCATCCGCCACACGGTCGGCGGCGCGCAGAAGCTCGTCACGCCGCACCGGTCGAGCGCGCCGAGCAGCCCGTCGGCGGAGAACTTGGCGCTGTTGAGCACCAGGATCGTGGCCTCGGCGTTCCACGGCGCGAAGAAGTTGGACCAGGCGTGCTTGGCCCAGCCCGGCGAGGAGATGTTCAGGTGCACGTCGCCGGGTTCCAGGCCGATCCAGAACATCGTGGACAGGTGCCCGATCGGGTACGAGGCGTGGGTGTGCTCGACCAGCTTCGGCGTGGCGGTGGTGCCGGAGGTGAAGTACAGCAGCAGCGTGTCGTCGGCCATGGTCGGACCGTCGGGCTCGAACTGCGCCGGCGCCTGGTAGGCGTACTCGAAGCCGAGCCATCCCTGTGGTGCCTCGCCGACCGCGATGCGCGTGTAGTCGCCCGGGACGTCGTCGAACTTCGCGGCGTGCGCCGCGCCGACCACCACGTGCCTGGCGTGCCCGCGCTCCACCCGGTCGCGAAGATCGTCGCGCGTGAGCATGGGTGTGGCCGGGATGACGACGGCGCCTAGCTTCATCGCGGCGAGCATCGTCTCCCACAGTTCCAGCTGGTTGCCCAGCATGAGGATGACGCGGTCGCCGCGGGCCACACCCCGGGCGCGCAGCCAGTTCGCGACCCGGTTCGAGCGCTCGGCCAGGTCCTGGAAGCTCCAGCGGCCCTCGCTCCCGTCGTCCTCGACGATCCACAGCGCGGTGCGCGCGCCGCGCAGCGGGTCGGCCGCGACGGCGTCGAAGTGCTCAAGCGCCCAGTTGAACTCGGTGGGCTGCGGCCAGCGGAACTCGCGGTAGGCGGTCGCGTAGTCCTCGCGGTGCGCGAGCAGGTAGTCGCGGGCATCAAGGAACGCAGCGCCATGGGCGGACATCGTCGTCACCCCACCATGATTGACCGAATCGCCGCCGCGGACCAGCCTTCGGCGGTGTGGCGCCGGTTGGACGCGCCACGCGGGCACGGGTGCGAGCACCGGCACGGGACGGTACCGGACGGCCGGGTGCCCAGCGGAAGTATCATCGAGCCCTAATAAACACCTGGGGTGGCCGTTACGCTGAGCCGATGCCTACCGCGGCCCGCACGGCGACAACTACCGCAGCTACAACCCCTCAACCGGCCCGCACCACGGCATCGACAGCGGCCAGTGGGGAAAAGCGACACGCTGTCGTGCACGCCGCGTTGTGCACGGTCGTCATCCACGCCGCGTTGCTCTCGTCGCGGCTGTGCGCCCTATGCCGATTCGCGCACGATCAGGCGGCACGGGACGGTGGTCACGCCGGGCTGCGTCTCGTCGGCGTCTATGGCGGAGAGCAGGTGCAGCGCGGCGACGCGGCCGATCTCGCCGAGGTTCATGTCGATGGTGGTCAGCGGGGGCCGCGACGCGAGCGCCATCGCGTCCCAGTTGTCGTAGCCGACGATCGCGACGTCCTCGGGCACGCGCGCGCCGCGCTCGCGCAGCGTGTCGGCCACGCCGCGGGCGATCTGGTCGTTGCCGCAGAAGAACGCGTCGACCTTCGGGTCGGTGCGCAGCACCGCCTCGGCCGCGCGCCGGCCCCACGCCTCGCTCCAGTCGCCGTAGTGCACGCGGCCGCTCGCCGGAGCCAGGCCCGTGCCCTCGATCAACTTCAGGGTGCGCGCCGCGCGGTCGCGGGCCGCGGCGTGGTGCGCCGGGCCGGTGACGTGCGCGATGCGGCTGCGGCCGAGCCCGAGCAGGTGCTCCACGGCGAGAGTGGCGCCGCCCGCGTCGTCGGAGACGACGGAGGTGTCCCGCGGGTCCTCGGAAGGCGAGACGGTGTAGACCGTGGGGATCCCCTCGACGTCGGTCAGCGGCGGCCGCGGGTCCGTGCGCCGTCCGGTCACGATGATGCCGTCGACTCTGCGTTCGATCAGAGCACGCAGATGATGCTGCTCGCGGATCGCGTCGCCGCGGGTGTCGCAGAGCAGAACACTGATTTTGCCGGCGCCCAGCGCGTCCTCGGCGCCCAGCAGCACCGGGATGCCGAACCTGCCGATGCCGTCCGTCGTCATCAGCCCGACCGTCCAACTGCGGCCGGTGTGCAGGCTCTGGGCGTGCCGGTTCGGGCTGAACCCGAGCTCGTCGGCGGCCCCGAGCACGCGCTCGCGCGTCTCCGGCCGCATCCTGCCGCCGCCGCTGAGCGCCTTCGACGCGGTTCCCACGCTGACCCCGGCGCGGGCGGCCACGTCGGCGAGCCGCGCCCGCGCCGGAGCGGAGTCACGCACGGTGTCCGGAGCGGAGTCACGCGCGAAGTCACGTGCAGAGTCCGACACGGTTTCTTCCCTTTCACAGGCTCGGGTGGGTGCGCGGCCCGGCGCGTGTTCGTCGTGCGGCACGCTCGCCGCGGCGTTGTCGCTGGCACGGCGCCGCCGCCGGGCCTCGCCGCGGCGGGAACCAGTTGCGCAACCTTTGAGAAAATATATCAGCTAGCCATCGACTCTTGACTAGCTCGCCTCGGTGGCTAGGGTTGCGCCAAGAAAAACGTTTGCGCACTTTGCTCACCGGTTCCCTCCGCCAGCGGAACCACGCACGCTGGGAGATTCATGCCCCGCTCATCCGACTCGCCGCCGCGGACCGGTCCGGTCCGTCTCGGGCCGACGGCCCGCACGGCCCTGCGGCCGACCGCCGACGCGGTCGTGGCCGCGGGCTTCTGGGCCGCCCGCCAAGAGGTCAACGCGCGCGTCGGCATCCCGCAGGGCCCGTTCCTGCTGGAGTCCGCGGGCAACCTGCACGACCTGCGCCTGGCCGCGGGCGAGGAGCGTGGCGAGTTCCGCGGCGACTACCCGTTCATGGACTCGGACGTCTACAAGTGGCTGGAGGCGGCGTCCTGGCAGCTGGGCCGGCTGCACCCGGACAGTCCCGAGGGCCGACGGCTGGCCGACGACGTGGAGCGCATCATCGGGCTGGTCGCCGCCGCCCAGCAGCCCGACGGCTATCTCAACACCTGGTTCCAGGCGGGCAAGGGCGCGGGCCGTTACCGTGACCTGCGCTGGGGACACGAGCTGTACTGCGCCGGGCATCTGATCCAGGCCGCGGTGGCGCACCACCGCGCCACCGGCCGCGAGCGGCTGCTCGACGTCGCGCGGCGGTTCGCCGACCATCTCGACGCGCACTTCGGGGCGCCCGGCAGCGGGAAGCCGATCGACGGCATCGACGGGCACCCGCAGATCGAGACGGCGCTGGTCGAGCTGTACCGCGAGACCGGCGAGCGGCGCTACCTCGAGCTGGCCGGCTATTTCGTGGACCGCCATGGGCACGGCCTTCTCGGCGGCGAGGCGTACTGCCAGGACCGGGTTCCGGTGCGCGAGGCTCGCACCGTCGAGGGCCACGCCGTGCGCCAGCTTTATCTGCTCGCGGCGGTGGCGGATCTGGCCACTGAGACCGGCGAGGCGCAACTGCACGCGGCGGGGGAGCGGCTGTGGTCCGCGATGACCGCGACCAAGACCTATCTGACCGGTGGCGTCGGCGCGCACCACCACGGCGAGGAGTTCGGCGGCCCCTACGAGCTGCCGGCCGAGCGCGCTTACTGCGAGACCTGCGCCGCGATCGCCTCGATCCAGTTCAGCTGGCGGATGGCGCTGCTGACCGGCGACGCGCGCTACAGCGACCTGATCGAACGCACCCTGTTCAACGGGTTTCTCGCCGGTGTCTCGCTCGACGGCCAGAGCTGGCTCTATGTCAACCCGCTGCAGGTGCGCGACGGCCACACGGACATCGGCGGCGACCAGTCCGCCCGGCGCACGCGCTGGTTCCGCTGCGCCTGCTGCCCGCCGAATGTCATGAGGCTGATGGCGAGCCTGGAGCACTACTTCGCCTCCACCGACGGGCGCGGCATCCAGCTGCACCAGTTCGCGACCGGGACGTTCCGCGGCGACGCCTCCGGTGCGCCCGTCGTTGTGAGCGTTAGCACGGACTATCCGTGGGATGGCCGGATCGCCGTCACCGTCGAGGAGACGCCGACGGACCGCGAGTGGACTCTCGCGTTGCGCGTGCCGCAGTGGTGCACCAGTTTTTCGGTGCAGCGCCGCTCGACAGAGCGCCGGACCGGGGGAGGTCCGGACGGGGTCGGCGACCCCGGCGACCCCGAGTCCCGTGACGTCGAGCCCTGTGACGTCGAGCCCTGTGACGTCGAGCCCTGTGACGTCGATGTCGAGGCGACTGCGGACCGGGACGGTTGGCTGCGCCTGGCACGCAGCTGGAAGCCCGGCGATCGCGTGGTGTTCGAGCTCGACATGGAACCGCGGCTGACCGGCGCCGATCCGCGCGTGGACGCCGTGCGCGGCTGTGTCGCGATCGAGCGCGGGCCGCTGGTGTACTGCGTCGAAGGGGCCGACCATCCCGGTAGCGGGCTCGACGACCTCGTGCTCGACACGACGCGCCCGCTCGCGGTGAAGCACCGCCCTGATCTGCTCGGCGGGGTAACCACGGTGCTCGGCAGCGGTCTGCGTCGGCCGAGCACCGCCGCCGGCTGGTGGCCGTACCCGTCCAGGTCGGGCGACGGCGGGCGGGTCACGGACGGGGCCACCGCGGGCGTCCCGTTCGATCTGGTCGCAGTCCCCTACTACGCCTGGGCGAATCGAGAGGACGGCGCGATGCGCGTCTGGTTGCCGACCTCGTGACCGCGCAGCCCGGGTGGTCGGCGACGACTTCCTTCATCTTCCGGGTGGAGACGATCCCGGATTCCCGCACCAGTGCACCTCATACCCGCAAACCCCGTTGTCAGGAGAAGCAATGACGCACCGCCTGATCAACCACTCGGCGCGACCGCCCGGCCGCGCCGTGGCGACGCTTTCCGCGCTCGCCCTCACCGCGACGGCCGTAGTGGCCGCCGCCTCCCTGCCCGCCCACGCCGCGACGGCGACGTTGGTGGTCAACGCCAATCAGCCGTTTCGTTCCGTCACGCATGTCGCCACCGGGTCGCTGTACGGTCTGGCCTCGGGGACGGTTCCGGCGGACAGCCTGGTCGAGCCGATCCACCCGAACACGTTCGTGCAGATGCCGGCGGGCGGTCACCAGCAGCCCACCGGCGACATCCTGAAGGTGGCGCCGGAGGCGGAGCGGGCCGGGGCGAAGCTGGTGGACCGGCTCTCGGACTACTACGCGGGCTGGCCGTACCAGTTCAGCTGGAGCACGTGGCCGAACGCGGTCTCCTCGCAGATCCAGCAGGTGAAGGCCGCGAATCTGACGGACCTGGCGTCCTGGGAGCTGTGGAACGAGCCGGACAACACCTGGCGCTCGTCCAACGGCACCTTCGAGTCGTTCTGGACCAGGACCTACAACCAGGTGCGGTCGCTGGACAAGACGACTCCGATTCAGGGGCCGAGCTTCTCGGACAACATCAGCGACATGCAGAACTTCCTGAAGAACGCGGTCGCGACGAACACGGTGCCGGACATCATCGCCTGGCATGAGCTGGAGAGCTCTTCGAAGATCGCCGGCGACGTGTCCACGGTCACCAATCTGGAGAGGAGCCTGGGCATCACTCCGCGGCCGATCGCGATCGAGGAGTACGCGGCGCCGTCGCAGGTCGGCATTCCGGGTGCGCTGGTCGGGTATATCGCGCAGTTCGAGCGGCTGGGCGTCAACAACGCGGAGTTGGCGTTCTGGAACCAGTCCGGCGCGCTCGGGGACCTGTTGACCGGCCAGGGCGGCAGCCCGAACGGCGCGTACTGGCTCTACACCTGGTACGCGGCGATGAGCGGCAGCATGGTGACCACGGTGCCTGCGTCCGGGCTCGACGGCGCGGCCTCGGTCAACGCGGCGGCGAATCAGGTCAATGTGATCTTCGGGGGTGGCAGTGGTTCGACGGCCGTGACCGTGAACGGCTTGAGCTCGCTGTCCGGGTTCTCCGGCAACTCGCAGGTGAACGTCACGCTCCAGTACACCCCTTCGCCGGGACGCACCGTGGCGGTGTCCGCGCCGACGACGGTCTCGCAGGGCAGGTACACCGTGTCGAACGGGTCGATCACCGTGCCGATCTCGTCGATGAGCTCCACCTATGGTTACCACCTGATCGTCACGCCCGTTTCTCCCAGCGGGAACACGGTCACGGTCTCCAACCCTGGCAACCAGACCGGGACGGTGGGCACCGCGATCAGTGGTCTGCAAATGAACGCCACCGATTCGGCGTCCGGCCAGACGTTGACCTACAGCGCGTCGGGTCTTCCGGCGGGCCTGTCGATCTCCTCTTCGGGTCTGATCTCGGGTACGCCGACTGCGTCGGGCACGTTCAATGTGACGGTGACGGCGAAGGACGGTACCGGGGCGTCGGGTTCGGCGTCGTTCACGTGGACGATCGGGACCGGTAGCAGCGGGAACACGGTGACGGTCACCAATCCCGGTGCGCAGAGCGGGACGGTGGGCACCGCGATCAGTGCTCTTCAGGTTCAGGCCACTGACTCCGGGTCGGGTCAGACGTTGACCTACAGCGCGTCGGGTCTTCCGGCCGGCCTGTCGATCTCCTCTTCGGGTCTGATTTCGGGTACGCCGACCGCGTCGGGCACGTTCAATGTGACGGTGACGGCGAAGGACGGTACCGGGGCGTCGGGTTCGGCGTCGTTCACGTGGACGATCGGGACCGGTAGCACGGGCGGCGGGACGTGTCAGGTCTCGTACGTGAAGAACGAGTGGGGCGGTGGGTTCACCGCGAACCTGACGGTGACCAACACCGGCACCTCGACGATCAACGGCTGGACGGTGACCTGGAGTTTCCCGGGTGACCAGAAGGTCACCAACGCGTGGAACGCGAACGTCACCCAGTCCGGATCGGCGGTCACCGCGACCAACATGAGCTACAACCCGACGATCGCGCCCGGCGGCAACGTGCAGTTCGGCTTCCAGGGCACCTGGGCCGGCAACGACACCAGCCCCAGCGCCTTCACCCTCAACGGAAACGCCTGCAGCTGACCGTTTACGGCGCCGCCCGGCCGGGAGACCGGTCGGGCGGCGCGCAGCACCATCCGCAACATCAGTACCCGCACCACATCCACACCGCACCACATCCACACCACGCGGCATCTCCATCCACGCCGCACCGCATTTTCCGAAAGGCTCACTGATATGCACTCCGATTCACGGCCAAGCCCCGGTGTCAAAGCCGCGGCTCTCGGCCTGACTCTCGCCGCGCTCGCAGTCACCGCGACCGCGTGCAGTTCGTCCTCTCCGTCGTCCGGTTCGTCGTCGGCGTCGTCGGCGCCTTCGGGTACGTACACGGTCTGGGATCCGTATCCGCAGTTCGACAATTCGTCGGCGTGGGTGCAGTTGCTGGACAAGTGCGGCACGGCGGCGGGGGTTTCGGTCAAGCGCA
>NZ_JAGSXH010000151.1 GCF_018283645.1 Actinocrinis puniceicyclus
ACCAGGACCCGAAGCCCTTCGTGTGGAAGAAATCCGCCGAGGAGATCCTCGAATCCCTGGCCCGGTACCTACGGCGCGTCACGGGCGAAGACGCACGAGACCAACTTAGTAAACGAAATTTAGAAGCAGGACACTAGCGGACCACGTCCGGATACTCGGCGAGTCGGACCCTTTCACGCTGCTGATGCAGCTTAGCCTGGCGTCCGCGTACAGAGCGGCGGGCCGGACTGGAGAGGCGATCCCGCTGTACGAGGCCGTGCTCGCCAAGATCAACGCAGAAGTGGGCCCTGATCATCCGGAAACCAAGGCCGTGCGGGCGTTGCTCACCCAGGCTTGCACAGAGCTAACTTGATCGGCTGTGCCGCCCCGACTGGCCTGCACCATCGCTATCCAGGCCGGACGACCATCACCGTCGCCGACCCGCTCCCCAACGACTCCGCCAAGCCCTCGATGCCATCAACCACGACAACTGACTTGCGCACTAGGATGGCCCAACTCGGGCTACACCCGGCTGCTCGGCCTGGACCAGCACCCCGACCTCGCCGCCACCACCCCGGACACGCTGCGCTTTAGGCTGTGGCACCTGCCGGCCAAGCTCGCCGCCCACGCCCGCCGGCGCGTCCTGAAGATCCCGGCCGACTGGCCCTGGGCCACGGCGTTCACCGACTGCTGCAACCGCCTCGCAGCCCTACCCGACCCCGGCTAACCAGCCGGAACCCGACCCAACGACCGCGAATGGAGCAGCACAACCCCATCCGGGCCCGTGGAACCCGGCGCGACCGCGGCGACACGCGACGGCCCGTCACCCGACCCCAGGGGACAAACCGGGCAAGCCACGGGGACAATCAGGAGCCTGCGATACCTGAGTCATTGAGGCTGAAGCCGCTACAGAACCCGGGGCGGTTCACTCTGAGCGCTTGAGCAGGTTTTGAACGCCCCCGAGCGAGGGCGCTCAAAACCGCGGTTTCCAAGTTAGCCTATTTACTCATACACGACTGCGGCGCGGAAGATCGCCGCAATCATGGCCCAGTCAGGATCTTCAGGGACGGGTTGGCGAACAACGTTCTTGAAGAATCCCTCCATCGCCTTTGTCCAGCGGCCCGCAGCGTCGACAAAGTCTGCCGTGGCCAGGTTCTCACTTTGCAATTCTCCGTCATGGAGCCGTTGCGCAAGACCCTGAAGGTAGAGAGCAAGGTCTCCTCGCGACCTGATCTCATTCAGCTCTGCATCGGGCCAGTTCAAGGGGACCACTCTTCCGGGTCAAATTTATTGATTGTTATGGACGTGCCCTCGTTAAGAGTAGTGAACTTCCACGCCTCATTAGCAGCTTCTTCCGGCGTTGCCATCTGGAATGGCATCGGAATTACCGCCTTCTGGAAGGCCACCAGCCGCCGGTTATCCAGTGTATAGATTTGACCATCCTTTACGGTGAGGCGGACCGTCGGGATGCTCTCTGGATCGATATAGCCGGAGCGGAGCCCAGCGGCAGTCTGCTCAATAGTTGTACTATCACCAAACCGGGCGCTCACGGAGTCCTGCGAGAATCTTACTAGACTAGGGTCAATTGTTCCGCCGCCAGTACCACAATTGTGCACCAGGACGGCCGTCTGGCCAGTGACCACGTAGAAGTTGTGAGAGGCGCACCCCTGTCACCAGGACGTTTGTGGCACTGACCTGGCCGTTCGAGTCTGCCGGAGTCCGTAGATGTCTCCTGGTGTCTACCGACGTAGCCGTCAACGGTAGCCGTCAACCACCCGGATTGGTCTAGTCCTTGAATTTAATTTCACAATTCGCTGACCTGCGCGGACGATATCAGAAATGACCATTCTTTTGCGGCCTCCCGCGCAGTCGCCCTGGGTCCGGGGCCGTAGGGCCGGGTTCGGTCAAGGCTCGGCCGAAGGCCGACCGCGCAGCGGCCGAAGGGCCTTGACCGGTTCCGGCCCGCCCCGGAGGATCGGGCGCGCGGGAGACCGGAGCCGGCCTGCCCTGCCGATCAGTTCTTGAAGTTGTAGACCTCTTCGTGGGTGCCGATGGCTTCCCACACGATGTGCGTCTCTCCTTCGACGATCTCGCTGCCGAACCGGAACAGCGCACGACCGTCCTTCGCCCAGGTCAGCGACCAGATCTCGGTGTTGGCGAGCTTGTGCACCCGCAGTTCCGGACTGAAGGACCCGCCCGCCTTGAGGTTGGCGATGAACACCGCCAGGGCGCGCTTGAACGCCGCACGCTGCGCCGCATCGAGCTTGTCCCACTGCCGCTGGAAGGCCGCGATGCTCTCGTATGTCGGCATCAGTTCTCACCGAGCGAGGCGAGAAACTCATCCTCCGACTCGTAAACGGTGCTGTTGCCCGCCAGCCGGTCCGCCTCGGCCTCGGCAATGCGAGCCTGCCAGGTAGGCGTCCAGAACCACGCCTGATCCGCCGGAATTGACAGCGCCGGCGTCAGCACGATCCGCCCTTCCTCCTCGGTCACGATGAACTCGTCGCCCTCGGACAGATGCATGTGCTCAGCGATCTCCCGCGGGATCGTCATGATGTTCTTTTTGCGCAGCGTCGTCTTGTTGGCACGTTCCTTGGTCTGCATAGCACGATCCTCCGCATGGACGACTTTCGTCCTAGACTACCAGTCGGCTCCATCGCGTGCGAGAGATTCGCGGGCTGCCGAACACGCCAGATCACCGGCTCACCGAGACACTCACGCCCACCGAGACCTTGGAGCAGGCAACGGCCGACAACGTGACAGACCGCTGATCCAGGAGCGCTGTCTCTTCACTCGGCGTGTTTCCGGCATCTCAGCAGCTAGCTTCGAGGCGGGGTAAAGGGCCGGGTGGTCATGGCGGCGAAGACGAGGAATGACCGATCCGGCCTACCCCGCCGCGCTGCACGCCCGCAGGGCGTGCCTTGAACCATGTAGAGAGAAGTTCAACCAGACCTCGAGACTTCGCGAGGTTGCACCACCGCTCTACGGCTACGCGCCGCTATCGCCCTGGTCATTCGATCTCGTGAATGCATCGAGGGCAGGGTCCCGTCTGCGGATGCTCTCCAGTTCGGCGATCTTGTCGCGGATCAGCAGCTCGGCCAGCAGGTCCGGGTGGAGCTTCGCGTAATTGCGCCAGGACTCGTGGGCCTGCGCCGCTGCGGCCTCGTCGATGTCACGAAGATCGACGTAGCGTCCAAGCAGCCGTTCCGTCGCCTCCTGGAACTCGGCGAACCTGGCCTCGAAATCCGCACCGCCCCCACGCGGTACCAAGCCCAGCACCGCCGGGGCGTCGCGGTGCACGAAGGTCCCCATCCCGGGCACCGCGCGGGTCAGGCCAGCCACCTTCAACTCGCGCAGCGCCCGCTGGGCCGTCGGCACCGACACCCCGTACTGCTCGGCCAGTTTCGCGGCCGACGGAACCGGTGCGTCCGGCGCCATCCGACCGGCGCGGATCTCCTCGATCACACCGTCCATCACACGCCGGTAGTACGAGCGTGTGTCCTGTGAGTTCCCTTCCATACCAGCATCCTACCCGGCATAACCAGTGTGACCTACGTAACTAACTCATGCATGCGATTGACAGCCGTACAAGCTACGTATGTAAGATACCCAGCATGATGATCCTTCCGATTGATTCCAGCCGTCCCCTGCTCCTTCTCTCCACCCCGTCCCCACAGTTCAAGGACCGTGCCAACGGCGTACCCGCCACCGAACGCGACACCGGCGCCCCGCTGATGGAGGCCACCCTCGCCCTGCCAACCGAGAACGGCGCGCCGCAAGTACTGCGCGTCTCGATCCCCGCACCCGGCGTCCCGGACGGGCTCGCCATGGGCCAGATGGTCAAGGCCACCGGCCTGACGTTCCTGACCGGCGAGAAAAACGGCCGCACCTGGCAGATCTTTCGCGCCGCAGCTCTCACCCCCGGCAAGTAGCCCCGCGCACCAGAAAGCCCCGCCTTTGAACCATATACAGACCCTCCGCCTCGAACACGACACACCCGCCGCCCTCTACCTGCTCGCGTGTACGCGACTCGCGTACCTCGTCGCCGTCCGCCTGGTGCTCGGCGCCGCTCGCCACGCCGTGTGGCAGACCCGCCGCCGGATCAAACGGACCTGGCCGCGCACCGCCCGCCGCCTCGGCCTGACCGTCGAGGAAACCATCCGCTCGTGGATCGCCTCCCCCGGCGCGCCCATCTCCCGCAGGGTCCTGATCCCCAGCATCCGCGCCAAGCGCGAACCGTGGGGCGTCAGGGTCGAACTGCGCACTATAGAAGGTGTGGGCCTGGTCGAGATCGAGAAGGTCGCCGACCACCTCGCCGACGCCTGGCGCGTGCCGATCGTGCGCGCCGAGCAGCACAAGCCCAGCACCGTCACCATCCGCGCCCTGCTCTGGGACCCGCTGACCACCACAACCGACAGCCCTGCCGTCAGCATGGACGGCAGGGCGGATCACGCCGTGGCCTCCTGGCTGGTCGGCACCGACCAGGACGGGCGCACCGCATGCGTGAAGACCAGCGACGTCTCCGGGATCGTGGTCGCCGGGCTCGCCGGCTACGGCAAGACGAACCTTCTGGACAACCGGTTCGCCGCCCTCGCCCCCTCCGACCGCGTGCAATTCGCGGTGATCGACGGCAAGGGCGGACCGGACTGGGATTCCCACGCCCCGCGCTGCTTCGCCTTTGCGAAGGACAGCCCGGAGCAAGCCCACGAGATCCTGTGCCACCTGCACAACCTGCTCACCGCCCGGCAGCACCTGATCCGCGACCGGCTCGGTGTCAAGAACCTCTGGGAGACCGGACCCTCGCAGTCATGGCCGCTGGTCGTGCTCATCGTGGACGAGGCGCACACCTTCTTCTACGAGACCAAGGGCACTGATGCGGAGGCGAAGCAGCGCGATCGGATCGCGCGGGAATCCGCTCGCATCATCGAGGAACTGGTGCGCAAGGGCCGCAACGTCGGCATCCAGATCGTCCTGGCCACCCAGAAGGCCACAGGCGACGCCATCCCCACCAAAATCCGCGACAACTGCCAGGTCGCCATCTCCTTCGCCCAACGCACCTCGGAAGCCGCCATCGCGATCCTCGGCACCGACATCACCCAATACCCCGACGCCCATCCCCGACGCCTGCAAAACCCCGACTACGTCGGCGTCGCCACCCTCGTCGCCGACGGCCGCCCCGGCTACACCCTCGTACGCACCCCCAAAGCCACACCCGACCAGAACATCCAGCGCCTCGCCCGCCAGACCGCACACCTCACGGCCGACCCGCTCACGCTGCTCGGCGGCACCGAGCCCTCGAAAGCAACATCCTGATCATTCGAGACCGGAAGGCCGCCTGATGCACTCCATCCTGCACGTCGCCCTGGTCGTAGGCGCCGACTCCGGCATCGAGACCCGTACCAACGACGTCCTCGGGCCCACGTTGATCCTCGGCGACCACCCGCGCACCGTGGACATCGCCCTGCCCACACGCCCCGAACTCGCCACCGCGTTCCTGACCCGGTTGGCCGAGACCTGCACCACCCTCGCCGCGCGACTCGCCGAGCCGAGCGAGGCGACGCGAGCGTAGCGGCCCCGGCCCGGCGGCGGACCCATTCCGCCAAGAACAGTAGTCCGCCGCCTGGGCCAGGCACCCGCTCCCACCTCCACTTGAACCGCAGAGAACGAGAGCCCCACCATCATGGCAGTCCGCACTGCGGACCGGGCACAGCCCGGCCCGATACCCCCGTCATCCCTCGATCCGGCCGCGCTCCTGCGCATCGGCGTCGCCGACCACCTCACCCGCACCGCGGGTCCTTGTCACCGACCGCTGCGCCTGGCGAAGACGGTCCTCGCCATCGACCACGGCAACGGTCAGCTCCGCGCCCTCACCACGCAGGTCGTGCATGCACGCTGCGGCAACCGGCGCGAGTCGCGCTGCCCGTCCTGCGCCCGCCTCTACAAGTACGACACCTACAACCTCATCGCCGCCGGACTGCGCGGCGGGAAACAGACCCCGGACACGGTCTCTGCGCATCCACGGCTGTTCGTCACCCTCACCGCGCCCTCCCTCGGCCCGGTCCACCTTGGCCCGGCCAAGAACGGGCAGCTCCGCCCCTGCCACCCGCGCCGCAAGGGGCAGGGACCGGACTGCCGCACCTGGCACCGAGCAGACGATCGACTCATCGGCACGCCGCTCGATCCCGAGTCCTACGACTACGCCGGGCACGTTCTGTTCAACGCCCTCGCCGGGAAGCTCTGGTCGCGCTTCACCATCGACCTGCGCCGCCACCTCGCACAGGCCGCCGGCCTTCCGCGCGACCGGCTCGCGCAGGAGGGCACGCTCTCCTACGCGAAGGTCGCCGAATACCAGACCCGCGGCATCGTCCACTACCACGCCGTCATCCGCCTCGACGGACCCGACGGCCCCGGCAGCCCGCCCCCAGGCTGGGCAACCACCGAACTCCTGGAGGATGCAGTCCGCCACGCCGCATCCACCGCCGTCGTCACGACGCCAGAGGTTTCCAGCGTTCCGAGCCGTGCGCTGCGCTTCGGCGCGCAGATCGACATCAAGGCGCTGGAGACCGATCCGCTCTCCGGCCCTGGCCGGGTGCTCACCGAGACGGCCGTAGCCCGATACATCGCCAAGTACGCCGCGAAGTCCACCGAAACCACCGGCATCGAACTCCGACCCCTGGTTTGCCACACCTGCCACGGAACCGGGACCAGCCACGCCGAACTGACCACCGGCGAGAGCATCACGCGGTTCTGCGACACCTGCCACGGGCACGGCCGCGACCACGCCGCATGGACCGAACTCGACGGACCAGGCGTCACCGCGCATGCGCGGACGCTTATCGAAACCTGCTGGAGGCTCGGCGCCCTGCCCGGACTCGACGCGCTCCGTCTCCGCGCCTGGGCCCATCTACTCGGCTTCCGCGGCCACACCTCTACAAGGTCCCGCCGCTACTCCACCACCCTCGCCGCACTCCGCGCCGAGAGGACGGAGTACCAAGCGGCACTCAATGCCGAGAGCACGCCCGCCGACCTCGGCGAGAAGACGACGCTCCTCGTCAACACCTGGCGCTACCTCGGGCGCGCCGAGATCGGCTCGGAGCAGTGCGGCTCGCCGCCGACGCCGGCGATTCATGCCGGAGGCCCGCGATGAACAGACCCGACGACCTGCGCCTATTCACCGTCGGCGACGTAGAGCAGCGCCTCCAACTCTCCCGCGCCAAGGTCTACGACCTCATCCGCACCGGACGCCTGGCCTCCTTCACCATCGGCCGCTCCCGCCGCGTCACCCACACCGCACTCAACGACCTAATCACCACCCTCGAAAACGAAGGACTCTGAGAAATGACGAACCGACGCCCCAACGGCGCAGGCACCATCTACCCGCGCAAAGACGGCCGCTACGAAGGCGCCGCCTGGGTCAAAACCCTCGACGGCCAGCGCACCCGCATCCGCGTCTATGGCCGCACCTGGGAGGAAACCAACCAGGCCCTGATCAAAGCAGTCGCCGAGCACCAGAACGGACCCGGCGCAGTGACCGACAAGCGCACCCTCGCCGCCTACCTCGAATACTGGATCACGCACATCGCCCCGCACCGGGTGCGTGCCAACACCCTCGCCAACTACCGGCAGTCCATCGACATGCACATCATCCCGGCCCTCGGAGCCAAGAAGCTCGACAAGCTCTCGGCCAAGGACATCCGTTCCTGGCTCGACCGGATCGCCGTCCAGTGCCGCTGCTGCGCCCAGCGCATCGACGCCAAGCGCGCCGCGGACAAACAGCGCTGCTGCGCGCTCGGCAACTGCTGCCAACTACTCCCCGCTCCGAGGCGGCTCCAGTACTACCACGGCGTCCTCGCCGTCGCCCTCGCTCACGCCGTACGCGAGGACATGATCGCCCGCAACGTCGCCAAACAAGTTCAGGTCCCCAGCGGACCACCGCGCCGCTACGAACCGCTCACCCTCACCGAAGCCCACGCCTTCCTCGCCGAAACCCGCAGGTTCCTGCACGGCGAGGTCTACGAACTCGCCCTCCGCACCGGCATGCGCCGCGGCGAACTACTCGGACTCCGCTGGACCGACATCGACTTCGAGACCAACACGCTCACCATCCGCCGCACCGTCCAGCGCATCATCGGCCAGGGCAAGCTGGAGATGCCCACCAAGACCAAGAGCTCGGACCGGCGCATCCCCCTCTCCCCGCCCTGCATCAAGGTCCTCAAAGAGCACGTGGCCTTCCAACAGGCCCAGCGCGACCGGGCCGGGAAGAACTGGACCAAGACCGACTACGTCTTCACCTCGTCCGTCGGCACGCCGCTCGAACCCCAGCACATCACCCAGAGCATGAAGACCCTGTGCGAGCGCGCCGGCATCCGCCGCATCCGCTTCCACGACCTCAGACACAGCTGCGCGACCCTGCTCATCGAAAGCGGCGTACCCCTGATCACCGTCAAAGAACTCCTCGGCCACTCCAACATCATGATCACAGCGAACACATACACCCACACCCGCCTACCCCACCAAGCCGACGCCCTCCGACTCCTCGACGACCAACTCGACCGACCCAACCCCAAGCCCCACCGACACAGCGCGACGGGCACCGAGAACAAGCCCGAGAGCGCGGGCGCACCTGAACAAGAACCCACCAGCAGCGACCACAATTCGTAGCCGTCAGCGGTAGCCGTCAAAGTAGCCGTCAAGTCAGTATGGAAGACCCTACGAGGCCCCACCTGAAATACGCAGGCGGGGCCTCGTGGCATTTAAGTAAAGGTGCCAATACAAGCCGAAATTCAAATCGTGAACGTGATAACCTCACGCCAATTCATCAGTAATAGACACCGAAGCGACTGGCAATTCTTGGATTAGCCGAAAGATAGAATCAGATCTGACTTCGGCAAACCATTCTGCTGTAGCTGACGCACCCGGGCCGTCAAAGCACCACGATTCATGATGCTCAGGCAGCGCTTGGACGTCAGGCTCGAATAGCAACTCCGCCCCAACATGTCGATAACATTCATGATCGCCACGATCATTACACTGCTCAAATTGACGAACAAAGCTCAGCGTCAGCATGGGGCGCCCAGTGAAGTTGAATACGCCATACTGGAACAGGAGGCCATCAGAGTCAGGGGTGCCTGGAATTTGGAAGCGCATCGACGCGAAGCGTTCAAAAGCCTGCACAACAGCCTCGATTGAGCCACCCCTTGAGGCTTGCTCGCTGGTCAGCAGCTCAAGGAGTGTCTCGCGTGCGTGTTCGACAGGAAGAGCTTCGGGCATAGTTCTCGCACCTCAGAGTCGCTTGGTGCCGCCCCCGCCTACTTAGAAGACGGGGGCGACGTGGCTTGAAGTAGCAATCTTAGCATCACGGCCACGGTCCGCTCTGAAGCTGATTTCTAATATATCCGAGCACATCGCGAGCTTGATCAGCATTTTGCGCCCATGACATCATTTCATTGACGTTGTCATAGTAAAGATTCGTATGGACTCGCGAATGCACAGCCATGCCCAGAGGGTTACTTGAGGCGCTCCCTCGGGGGAGATAGACGCCATTGTCTGCATCATTAATGTCGATGCCGAAGCTGGCGAGCTGCGCCCTCGCGGACGCCGCCTTTGGCGACGTGCTTGCAACAATGTGATGCGCCGCCGTATCAGCAGGACGGACGGTTCCAGCCGCCTGCATATTGTCGTCCAGTATCTGAGCGTTCGAAGACGTAGTGCAGTTGTGCACCAGGACCGCGGTCCGACCAGCAACCACGTAGAAGTCGTGGTCGGCCGGGACCGTCAGATCCCACATCCAACCCTTGGTTACTGGTGCGGGTTGGCCGCTTACGACCGTTGCGACGTCACCATCCGGCGTGTGCAGCCGATCACCGTTGCGAAGCTTCGCGGCCTCGACCCATGCATGCGTCGTCTCGTCCCAGAAGGCATGGTTCGACGTGGTGTGGATAGTGGTGGTGAGACCACGCTTGCCGTCGATCTTGAGGTCGTAGAGATTTGTGTCGTGGTGCACCATAACCGCCGCGACAGGCTCGACCTGCTTTGTCCCGCTCTTGGTATCGGTCGCCACTACCAGCTGGCCCTCAATAAGCGCGCTGATCTTGACGTGGTCGCCGCTCGCGGTGAGGACTTTAGTGTCTGCGGTGAAGCTGTTACCGCCGCATTTGAGCGTTCTCAACAGCAGGCTGTCTGAGTCATCGAGCGCGCCCAAGCCGTCAAGCCCTGGAGCAAACGTCAAGCCGAACTGGGCGATGCCTTGCTGCATTTCCTGGGTGTTGCCCGTGTCGTAACCGTTGCGGATGGTGTCGACGCCGTCGAGTTGGTCTACGACGCCCTGCCCGGGATTTGACGGATTAGAGGCGACGCCTTGGTTGAAGACGTGCCAGACCCAGCCAATCACTCCCAGCCCGGGCTGTTGCGACGCGGAGGTAATCGCCGTATCGAGAAGGGACGTATCCGCAGGGGGTTGGTATCCGGGACAGCCGGGTATCGAGGAGTCGCAGCCCCCGCTGCCACTGTCCGAGGCATTGCCGCTGCAGTTTCCGTGCCAGTCGCAGGAGCTGCCGTTGCCGTCGCCTGCGGCGCGCAGACCGGTGGGGTCGCTGCCGGTGGTGGGGTCGTTGCCGGCGTAGTCGTAGCCGCCGAGTTGGGTGGGGTC
>NZ_JAGSXH010000152.1 GCF_018283645.1 Actinocrinis puniceicyclus
CGGCCGCCAGGTCGCCGAGCAGCCGTCCTCCAACTCATGGGCACCCGGCCCGGTCAACCATGGCGGGCCCGCGACCTCGCCCGAGCCTTCGACATCACCGAGGAGACGGGCTTGAACAGCTTCTGCGCCCAAATGTCCACCTGGTCAAGACTCGGCTACCTGACGAAGACCAGCCCAGCGACCTACCAGCTCACATGAGCCGGAAACTGGACAAGCACCCGGAATCCTTAACTTCGAGGCCTTGATGCTTTACCAGAAGTTGTACCAGCCGCCGGCGAACGCCTTGATGGAGCTGCAGCTGGCGAACCGCCAGCACCCGGTTCACGGCAGGTCCACGACGCGCGTGATTGTCGACGCGTACCAAAAACTGAACGCGCATCAGGTGGTCTCCCACAAGGTCTCAAACTTGACCACGCCGTTCGATCACACGTTCGCCAGCTTGGCGGACGCCGCACGCGTGGTCTTCCACTCACTGCTCGGGCAGAGCGGCGCAGCGGCGGGCGCAGCGGATCGACTGATCAATCTCCAGTTCTTCTTCATCGGCCCGATCCTGGGGCTGGCCGGTTGGGGCATCGTCATCCTGCTGCTGCGCAGCGTCGTGGCGGGCATTCGGCGTAGGCCGCAGCCCGAGGGCGCTTCGTGGCAGCTGGTATGGCTGCTGATCGTCGCTGTGACCATCGTGGTGTGGGCGCTGATTCTCTTCGGCCCGGGGGCGACGGTTGCTCACCAGGGCACTTACTTGCTTGAGCTGGTGTGCTTCGCTGTGGGCGTATCGGGATGGTGGTCGCTCTCACCACGGGCGGCGGTGCTGGTGGTCGCGAGTTCCTCGGCCTTGACGCTGTGGATGTTCGTCCGGTTCACGCCGAACGTCGCGGCGCCGGGGGCAGGCGTGCGCGCTCACGTCAGTGTCTCGGTCGCCATGCTGTTGGCGGCCTCTGTGCTCGCCTGTTTGGCGAGTCTGTGGTGGCTGGCTGGCGACGCGCGTGCAGACTTCGAGGCCGCGGATCTTGGCATCGAACCGCCACAGGTGCTGCGCTCGCCGGAAACCGGCCTCGTCGCAGACCAGGTGTGACACCAGGGTAGCTCCGGGGGGTGGGCCCGCGGGTGTGGGCCCGCCGAAGGTAACGCTGGCCTCGGCGGTAGGTGGAGATGGCGATCAGCGGATGGTTCCGCGACTTCGCCGGTCTCAAGCGCGGCGGTTGGACGTTCAGGCACGGGTGGAGTTGACCGCCCCTGGGCTGGCTGCTTGAAGTGCGTGGCCGCAGTTACGGACTTCCTCCGTTGCTTGTCACCGCGCTGCGGTCCAAAGCCGCTTTCGCATGAATGTCTGCCAACACTCTTCGCGATGCAGCCGCGCACGACCGAGCGCAAGGCTCAGCAAGCGGATGGTTCGCTCACCTTCACGTGAACGCGGCTGGGGTTGAACACGTTGGAGAGGCCGGGTGGTTTCGGGCGTATCTCGATGAGCGCGCAGGCTTCCTGGATCATGGCGCGGCGCTCGGCGAATCCGGCGGCGTCCCAGCGGGCGACCGCGTCCGCGGCGGCGCGGGCCGAGAGGTGCACGGGCGCGGACAGCTCCTCGAGCTGCTCGCGGGCGCGGCGGCGGGCGGCGACCAGGCGGTGGCGGGTTTCCTGCCAGAGCAGTTCCGGGCGGTCTCCGTCCGCGTGGAGATGGTCGTTGTCGGTCAGCAGATGGTCGTAGCGCTCGATCTGCCCGCGCAGCGCGGAAACCTCGGCCGAGGTGCCCTGCGTCGCGGTGCGCGCGCGACCCGCGTTGGCCGGGTCCTGGTACCAGGCCCGCACCGCGGCGAACACGATGGCCTCCACCCGGACGGCGTCCACGCTCTGATCGCAGCGCCCCCGCGCGTCCGCGGTGCCGGAGCACCGGTAGCGGGCCGAGGCCAGCATGGTGCCGTCCGCGCGGCAATGCCGACTCACCCCGCCGCTTCCCATACTCCGGCCGCACACGCCGCACACCATCAGCCCGGACAGCACCCGGGAACGGGGCCGCGACCCGCCCCGCCGGCGGCCGCGGACCACCGCCTGCACCCGCTCGAACAACTCCGGCCCCACGATCGGCCACACCACCTCATCGGCCAGCCCGGCGGGCCGCGGCAGCTCGGTGCGTAGGCTCTCGCGCTGCCGGCGTCCGTGCTCGTCGCGCCGCTCGCGTTCCCACTCCCAATAGCCGGCGTACTTGGTGTTCGTCAGTAGCTTGCGTATCGTCGGGAAACTCCACACCGCCCCGTGCGGGGTGCGCAAACCCGCCCGGTCCCACGCCCGTACTAGATCCGCGACCGTCCCGCCCTCCGCGATGCAGCGGAACGCCTCGCGCACCCACTCGGCCTCGGCCGGATCCGGGTACTGCGATATCACGGTGAGCGGGGCGCGCTGGCGTTGGAACCCGAACAGCATGCCCCACCCGCCGGGCTGCCCGGCCAGCCGGTCGTTCTCCTTGCGGGTCCTGATCCGCATGGACTTGATGTCGGATTCCCGGCATGCCCACGCCGCGGCCTCCCGTGCGGCGGCCCGGCCCTGGGCGCCGCATAGGTCGTAGCTGCCGTTGGTGCCGCGCACCATCAATCCGTCGTTGCGGTCGGCCGCCTGGATCAGCGCCTCGACGTCGCGCGGCTGGCGCAGCATCCGGTCCAAGTAGTAGATCACCACCCCGTCCACCACCCCCGCTTCGATCCGTTCCATCAGCGACCGCCATCCGACGCGGCGGGAGGCGGCCTTCAGGTTCCACGCGCTCAGGCTGTTGTCGATCCACACGAGACCTAACGGCAGCCGGTGGCGCACCAGGTGCTCCAGGATGTCGCGCAACTGCCGGGCCACCCCCTCCAGCTGTCCGCGCTCGTCCTTGCTGATCCGGCAGTATGCGTCGTAGGTCAGCGGCCGCGGACCCTGACCGTCCCATGGTTCCGCCAGTTGCACGCGTCCCTCGAACTGGGCGATGACCCGGCCGATCCCGTCGATCATCAGCGCCTCCGACTGACCGAGCGCCTCGGCCAGCGTCCGCTCTATCACCACGAGAACCTCCAGCGCGATCACCCGCGGCGCCCTGCCTGCCCCGGCGACAGCGGCTGCGTGCTGCGCCAGGCGAGTGATCCTTCCGTTCGTCGCCGACCAGGCGGCCGCCGTGGCGACGTTCGGGATCGCGGAGGCGGCGGTCCCGGTGATCATCGCGGCGGGCAAGAAGCTGATGGAGTCGCTGGTCCAGGATCTGGAGCAGTACATCATCGGACAGGTGGTCGAGGCTGCGGCCAAGCCGCTGTTCGCGAAGGTGGCCGAGGCGATGGCAGGCCTGCACTGGTCCAAGACCACCCCGGCCGGTTCGCAGTCGGCGGGCTTCTCGCTGGACGAGCAGGTGGTGCGCGCCCACACGGCGGCACTGCGACAGCATGCGCAGACGTTCCGGTCGCACGCGGTCAGCTTCCAGCAGGGTATACGGGAGCTGAGCTTCTGATGGCGGGTGGCGAGGGAGCCGCGGCCTTCAAGGGCATAGCGCAGGGCGCGGATGAGGCGCTGGGCAACGCAGGGCACGCGCTGGGCGACTTCGTCGAGAATACGGCGCAGACCGCGGATAAGACCACGGACGCGATGCTGGTCACCGAGGAACAGAACACGCAGGCGATCGCGAAGGTGATGTCCGGCGGCGCGGCCAGCCAGGAACGGGCCGCAGCCTCTGCCGCCGAGACGACCGCAGCGGCGTCGGGTGAGCCGAGCAGGTTCTCCGGCATCCTCGACCCGCAGGGCGCCGCCGCGGGCTGGGAGGGTGAGGGCGGACTGCGCTTGAGCCCCGAAGAGAATGCCGCGGCAGACCGGTTCCTAGCCCAGGCCAGGGACGCCGAGGCGAACATCACGCCGGTCGTCATGGGGATCAGGGACAAGGTCCCTGGCGCGCAGACCGTGGGCTACCCGGACTTCGTGCTCAAGGGCCCGGCCTCGTTCAAGCGCAAGCTGGCCACGGAGCTGTCGATCATTCCTGGTCGAGACATGGATGCGGCGCTGAGTCGTATGAAGGACACGGTCCGCTACACCCTTAAGTTCCCAGGTGACGGAACCGCCTATACCGACGGGGTCAGTTCGGCAATCGGCAGCTTTCGAGAATCAGGCGTCGGCAACGTGGACTTCAAGCCGAACTGGCGCGCGGAAGCGCGGAAGGCTATAAGGGGATCAACAGCTTCTGGCGCGACCCGCAGACCGGGCATGTGTTCGAGGTGCAGTTCCACACTCAGGAGAGCTTCGACGCGAAAATGGTCACCCACGGCCTGTACGAAGAGATGAGGATTCCCGGCGTGCCCGTGGAGAGAGTGGCACAGCTCAGGGCCGAGCAAGACCAGATCTTCCGGACGGTGCCGATACCCGAAGGCGCCGCAGACATCAAACCGCCGGAAAGATAGGGTGGCGAGCATGGAGCAAGACGATCCAGCTGTGCAGTATTTCGCCCTCATCAGGGACGACGGGACAGCTGAGGAGGCTATCGGACTGGTGCGTCGCATCCACACCCTGCCGGTTCCGACCGACGAGGCTATCGGCAACGACATCGAGTGGCACCCGACCGATTACCTGGATCGCTACTACATTCTCGGCAGCATGGATGGCAATCACGTCGAGGTTAGCGCCGAGTTCGCGGCGCAGTTGATCGAGCGCTGGCGAGCGCAGGCGGCCGCGCGCCGCAGCTGAGCCAACAGCGGTGACGCCGGCCGAATCCGCGGCGTCCGCGGCTCTGCGGCACGGTGTGGTGGCGTCCTTGCCGATCAGCAGATGCGGCAAGTTCGGGCCAGCGACGCCGCGGGCGTGCCCGGTTAGACTCGTGGTGTCGTCGACCCGTTGGGGGACTAATGACAGCGTTGCCGGTCGAGCGGGCATCTGCCACACCCGATCCTGGGCGCACGCCTGCGGCGGTGCGTGCTGTGCTCGCGCGGCATGCCGACCAGGCGACGCTCGCGCTGTTCGACCGTGAACTGGACGGCGCGTATGTCGAGGCGCTGGGTTCTGGCTCGCCCGAGCCGATGCGCGCGGTCGTGGGCCGCTGGTGGACGGTGGCGCAGATGGCCGAGCACGGCCCGGCCGCCGATCGGCGGTTTGTCTCCCGGGAGCAGTTCGCGGCGCAGTGGGAGCGGCGCAACGGCCGGCCTTTCCCCGGCGCCTGATCGCGGGTGTTCGTCTGGGACTACATAACGCCGCAGGTGGCGGAGCAGGCGGTGAGCACGCCTGCGGACGCGGCGGTGGCGTTCATGGCCTTCATGGACGCGGTGATCTTCGATCCCTGGGAGTTCGGGCGCACGGCTGGTCAGGCCGTGGACCGCGCGAAGAACCTGCGTACCACCGGCTTTGGCCCGGCCGGGCTGGTGACGTTCCTGATTCTTGAGGAAGAGCGCCTGCTGTTGGTCGTGCAGGTGCAGTGGGCTGGCTGAGTCTCACAGCCTTGCCTGATTCGAAAACCCGTGCGAGTGTCCCGGATGTGTCGACCTGGGCACTGTCCGCAACAACCAATGCTCACGCGGCTCGTTGAACCGGGCGTCGATGAGGCGCGTCCGAATCGATAGAGCCGGGAACCGAGGTGAGGACCCCAGATGAGCGATCGAAGCGCGATCGAGTGGACCGAAGCGACCTGGAACCCGACCACCGGCTGCGACAAGGTCTCCGTCGGCTGTGACAACTGCTACGCGCTGACCCTGGCCAAACGGCTGAAAGCGATGGGCGCGCCCAAGTACCAGAACGACGGCGATCCCCGTACCTCGGGACTCGGGTTCGGCGTGACCGTGCACCCGGCGTCGCTGACGATCCCCACCCGCTGGCGAGCGCCCCGGATGGTGTTCGTCAACTCTATGTCCGACCTCTTCCATGCCAGGGTGCCCTTCTCCTTCATCCAGGACGTTTTCGCGGTCATGGCGGCCACCCCACAGCACACGTACCAGGTGCTGACCAAGCGATCGACCCGACTGCGGCGCCTGGCAGATAGGCTCGAGTGGCCGGACAACGTGTGGATGGGCGTGTCCATCGAGAATGAGGCGCATACGGGCCGGGCTGACGATCTGCGCCAGGTGCCTGCGGCGGTCCGCTTCCTCTCCTGCGAGCCGTTGCTCGGTCCGTTGCGCGGGCTGAAACTCGACAGTATCGACTGGGTCATCGCCGGCGGGGAATCAGGCCCGAACCACCGTCCAGTCAAGGAGGAGTGGGTCACCGCACTGCGCGACGCGTGCACGGATGTCGGGATCGCGTTCTTCTTCAAGCAATGGGGCGGCCGTACCCCGAAGACCGGCGGTCGGCTGCTCAGCGGCCGCACCTGGGACCAGATGCCCGGAACCGCACGGCCCGGCGCGTAGCCAAAGAGGCATCGCATAGCTCGTACTCCCTTCCTGATGCGCCAAGTGTCCGGTACAACCGAAATAGGCGTATCGGGAGGGGAGGGGCCGTGGCGACCCCAAAGGAGCCGGTCTGGAAGCGTGACCCGCACACTGCTGCGAAACACCAACTACTTCGCCGCTACCTTCAAGCGTGGTGCCCGATTGTGCTCGGCAGCTTCGGCACGGCCACCTACCTGGAAGGCTTCGCCGGTCCGGGAATCTACGAAGCAGGGGAACCGGGCTCGCCGGTCATTGCCCACCAGCAGATCTCCGCCGCACTACGCTCGGGCAAAGGGCATGGTACGAACATGGCGCTGATCGAAGAAAGCCCGACGCGCCTGGCCATCCTCAAAGAGCAGATCGCGACGAAGTGCGACGACAACCCTCGCCTCAAGGTGACGTACCGGCCCGGGCGCTGCGCCGAGCAGATGATTGGCTTGCTGGAGGAAGTGGGTGCCTTCGGCAAACCGATCTTCGCGTTTCTTGACAGCTGGGGCGGCCCTGACATTCCGTTCGCGCTGCTGGAGCGTATCGCCGCCAACAACGGCAGCGAGGTGCTGCTCACGTTCGGCCCTGCGTTCTTGACCCGTTTCGGCACGGATCCACAACATGCTGCGAAGGGCGACGCCCAGTTCGGCGGCACCCACTGGCAGGGCGTTTACGGTCAGCCGAAAGCTCAGAAGGGGCGGCACCTGGCGGATGCCTATCGCTACATCACGCTTCCGCGGGCTGGCTTCACGCACACGCTCGCCTTCGAGATGCGCGACGAGGGAGGACGCGGCCTCTGGCTCATCTTCGGCACCAAGCACCCGGCCGGGCTGGAGAAAATGAAGGACGCCATGTGGAACGTCGACCCGTACGGGGGCGTGCGCTACGTCGACCCCGCGGACCCGGCACAGATCGCCCTGGACATTCGTCCCGAGCCCTTCACCGGGCCGTTACGCCGGGAACTGCTCGCTCGCATCGACCAGGAGGACAAGGGCGCCACCGTCGCGGTGCTGCAGGACTTCGCACTGCGCGAGACCGTCTACAAGCCCACGCACGTCATCTCGGCTGTCCGCGCCCTCATTCAGTCAGGGCAGCTCGAAGCCAAGACTCCAGGGCGGCTCAGCACGCGCACGTTCGTCGGACGGACTCCGGGAGCTGAGCAGGTGCAGCAGCTGTTCTGAGCGCGTTGAGATGTGCCGCGTAGGCAAGCTCCGGGACCGTGATAGCCGAGTCTTCGCCCCTCGGAGAGTTCCCCGACGTGGGATGTGGAAATAGCCGCTGGTGGGACGACGATCGATTACCGTACACAGGTATGTCAGCTGGAGTTTCGCACTCTCGGGGCCACGTTCGGGTGACCTGGGGGCGTGGCGGTGGGGCGCTGACGTGGGCATGAGAAGAGCATCGGCGTTGAACTCAAGTTCCTTTGCAGGGATTGACGCCGATGCTCTCGTGTGTGACGGTATCCGACGGCTTGTCCGAAGTGTTGGAGGCGTTGCGCGGCGCGTTCACCGCGCCCACCTTCGCCACGTTCAAGGATCTGGTCGGCGGGATGCTGTCCGCGACCGGGGAGCATACGGTGACCGGGATGTGGATCGCGGCGGGCCTGGCCGGGCGCGCACATTGGGCTCGGGGGCACCGGTTCTTCGCGCAGGCGAAGTGGGATGCGGACCATCTGGGTTTGTTGCTGCTGCGCCTGGCAGTGCGCCTGTTCGCCCCGGACGGGGCGTTGCGCCTGGTGGTGGACGAGACCTTGTTCCTGCGGTATGGCAAGAACGTCCACGCGGCGTTCTACCAGCACGACGGCTCGGCCAACGGGCGCGACGGGCTCGGGCGGGGCAACAGCTTCGTGATCCTGGGCTTGGCGGTGAGCGTGCCGTTCATACAGCGCGCGGTGCTGCTCCCGGTCCTGTTGCGGCTCAACCTGGGCAAAGACGGCCCCTCGAAGGTCGAGCAGGCCCGCGCCATGGTCGGGCTGGTCGCCCGCGCGTTCCCGCACCGGCGCATCGACGTGGTCGGCGACGCGCTCTACCGCGGCAAGGTCTGGCGGGACCTGCCCGAGCGCATCACCTTCACCACCCGCCTGGCAAGAGCGCGCTCCTGCCAATAGGCGCCGCTGGTTCCACTGGACACTCTGGCCCTCCCCGAGCCGCCGCGCAGTGTGCGAATCAGACCACTACTAAACGGGATAGCACGGCATTCAGTCGCGAGAGAGACCGGTGGCGCTTGTGCGCTCTCGCGCACGCCCCGGCCCATGATCGATGCTGCGGACGGGACACGTCGCGCAGCGGCGTGAAAGGGATGCCTTCGGGCGGCGGACGCCGGTACGGTAGGGGCTATGACCGCGCAGACGCTTCACCGAGCGGGCACTGAGCGGCCCGAGCCACCGCTGCCACTGTTCGAGGTGCGTGCCGAGCTAGAGCGGGTCACGAACGTCGGCCCGTTCGACCGGTGGGTGGAGCTGGCACTTCAGCGCGCGGAGCGCACCGGCGACTTCACGCGCTATCACAACGAGCTGCGCGGCTGGTTGAACACCGCGCTAAGCGGCAAGCATCAGGAGCAGCTGCTCGCGGTGCCATACGGGGAGCGCGACGCAGTGCTGGCGCGCTTGGCGAGTGAGTGGATCGCCGCCCATCCAGCGCACACGTCGTTCGCCTGACGCAGGTGTTCACCTGGGGATGGATGTCCGACCAGGTCCGCTCGATGCTCGATGGGTTGCCGGCTGAGGCGGGTGTGGCGCTCCAGGCGTTCATGGCGGCCGTCGTCTTCGACCCCTGGTCGTTCGCTCCGGCCGGGTCGGGCAACATGCCGACGGTGGAATTCGGACCCGGCGGCCAGGGCCTGGTGACGTTTCTCATCCGCGATGACGAGCGGGAAGTGCTGATCACGCAGGTTCTCTGGTTCGGCTGAGACGCATCTCTGCGGGCGTCGTGGTTCGGACTTCGTGGCACAGGGTCATGTTGATCCCCACTCGCCTCTGCTGGGCGGGAGATCGCTGAGCAGGCCGCGATGCTTGTGAACGGCAAGGCGCTGTCCTGCCTGTGTGGCAACGCCACCAGTTGGGTGGTGCTGCGCGCCGATGGAGCACGCGTCACGGCCACGTGCGGCCGTGCGGCGCGCACGTATACGGCATCGGCCCCGCCAACGGAGAAGAGGACAGGAGAATGCACCGCTCACCGGGCTCTAGCTCTGCTCACCAAGGGGGCTGGTGTCCGTGCGGCGCGGGGTGCGCGCCACAGTTCGCGCACCAGAAAGCGAACCCGAATCCGACTCGTGAACAAAACAGTGAACAACACACCAGTGCGGGAGCACTTGAAGTGCTCCCGCGCTGGTTAATGGTGGTGCCCCCGGCGCGATTCGAACGCGCGCACCCGCCTCCGGAGGGCGGTGCTCTATCCCCTGAGCTACGGGGGCGGCAACGGGAGAACGATACCAGTTCCCGCGTTGTGCCCGCGCACGGTTAGTCGCACGGCTAGGCTAAGCAGCGTGACTGAGGCCGTGGAGGGCCGCGTTGAGCTGGGCGGATCACCGGGAGTGCCGACGCGGCGAGTGCTGGTCGTGGACGACAGCGCGGTCATTCGGCAGCTGATCGCCGTCAACCTGGAGCTCGAGGGCTTCGAGGTGTTCCTGGCCGAGGACGGGCAGGAATGCCTGGACGTCGTCGAAGCCGTGCACCCGGACGTCGTGACGCTCGACGTCGTGATGCCGCGGCTGGACGGCTTCGCGACCGCGGCCCGGTTGCGGTCCGGGCGCGCCACGAGCGGACTGCCGATCGTGATGGTGACCGCCTGCGCCCAGGAAAGCGACCTGGCCCGCGGGCGGGAACTGGGCGTCGAGGCATACCTCACAAAGCCGTTCGAGCCGGCGGAACTGGTGCGGGCGGTCCGGTGCGCGGCGGGGCTCGACTAAAAGGCGATCTAGATCATGAAGACCGGGTTACGCGGAGACCGATCGCTGCGGTACGCCACGTAGCGAAGCGGTGGCATCTGCGTCAGGCGCCGCACTCGGCTCGTGACTTTGTGAAGGATGCCTCGACGTAGCTTGTGAGATTGTGAAGCCCGTCACCGCTGCCGCCGCGGTTTCTCGGCCCTTCCGCGAGTGCCGGGGCGCGCGGCGTTCGAAATACACTGCTGCGCTATGACGCCACTGTCCGACCCGGCGAAACCCGGTCGCGTGCACGCCGACGACGTCGAGGCGGCCGACTC
>NZ_JAGSXH010000153.1 GCF_018283645.1 Actinocrinis puniceicyclus
GGTGCGGGCGGGGACGGGGGACGGCGAGGAGGCACCCGAGCCGGTTGTCGCGCGTTTTGCCGCGCGTTGCGCGGGAACGGCCGCGCGGCGCGGTCCGTCCGGTACCCCTGATTCCACGATCTCGCCGGTTTCGTCGTCGATGACGACCACCCGAACCGCCACCCTGACCGGCCCTTCCTCCACATACGTGCCGATCTCCGGCATATCGCCGGCCGTTCGGCCACCCCGGGCCCTTCTGCCGAGGACACCGGAAACCGTGGCCAAGAGTAGTCGACTCGGTCGGCCGATCTGCGCCGGCCACGCCCGCCGCCCCGACGACGCCGAGGTAAATGCACCTTCCGCGGGCGGTAACGCAGCCGCGCCCGCTCGATGTTCCTCGTCGCGGTGTATCAGGCTACTTTCGCCCTGTCCGGCAGGCGGACGTTTCCTGGCTCTGTGCGGTCACCCGCACGCCTGCCTGGCTGGCTTGGTGCGCCGCGATCGTGTACCTATCTGCCATGCCAATGCGCCCCGGCGGTGGATCCGCGGCACCGTTCGCCGCGTCCTCGCCCGCCTCGTCGACCGCGGTGTCCGTCATCCTCGTCTCCGCTGCAAGGACCCAGCTGAGCGAGCCCGCCGCGGCCCGCGATCTGTATGTCAGTCCGCTGTTCGCACGTCGGCGGGCCCGGGCCGAGGCGAGCGGTGTGCCGTGGTTCATTGTCAGCGGCCGCTGGGGGCTGCTCGACCCCGGCGACGTCCTCGCGCCCTATTCCTTCTCCTTCGCGCAGCAGTCGGTGAGCTACCGGCGAGCCTGGGGCCGCTTCGTGGCCGAGCAGCTCTGCCTGGTCAGTTCGGTCGGCCGCGGCGACGTCGTCGAGATCTGCGCCGGTGCCGCCTACGCCGCCGCGCTCACCGCCCCGATCGAGTACCTCGGCGCCCGGGTCCGCCGGGCGACCGTGGGCGCAAGCGATTCGGGGCACGAGCCGCGATAGCCCGGGACCGGACCCCGTCATCGCCGATCTCGCGCCCCCGTATACGCCCGGCCACGGGACCGGTCTCACGAATCAGACTTCGAACGCCGACCTGCCCGGCCGAGCCACCTCAGCCAGGCAGAGTTCTCTGGTACGGCGCTGGTCGCTCATCGCCGGCGAGTCGGCGAGCATGCCGCGCGCCGACGCCATTCCCGAGCGTTGGGAGAGAACCTGACGGGTCGTCACCTCCCGCTTGCCGTTCGCGCCCAATTCCGGCCACGGTGAGGTTCGCGGCCGGGGGGCGGGATCGGGCCTCGTGGTGCCGACGGCGCACACGGCGCCGCCGGCAGCACGAAAGGTCCGCTCGCCGCCGGCTCAGCCGACGTTCAGGCTGGTGTCGTCGATGACGAACGAGGTCTGGTAGGAGGAGTCCTCGCTTCCGGTGAACTTCACGGTGACGCTCTGTCCCGCGTAGGCCGACAGGTTGAAGGTGTGCTGGGCGTATCCGGTGCCGTGGGCGAGGTTCGAGTAGGTGGCCAGGGTCGTCAGCACGCTGCCGGAGGAGTTGAGCAGCTGGATCTTGAGCGTGTCATAGGCCGTGGTGGTCGTGGTCTCGGCGGTGTCGACGTGCAGATAGAAGCCCAGGGTGTAGCTGGCACAGCCGGAGGGCAGCGTGACGGACTGGGACAGCGTGTCGGTGTGCGTGCTGCCGTAACCGTCCATCCAGGCGTCGTAGGTCCCGCTGTGCGGCGGTTCGCTGCTGCTGCTGTTGATCACGCCGGAGCTGCTCGACCACGGCGCGGCGGTCCCGGTTTCGAACCCGGGGTTGCCGAGCAGCTGCGCGGCGGCGCATCCGCCGGAGGACGGGTTGATCGTCCAGGTGAACGAGGCCGCCGCGGACGCTCCGGTGGAGTCGGTGGCGGTGACGGTCACGCCCGAGGTGCCGGCCGTGGTGGGTGTGCCGCTGATCTGACCGGTCGAGGTGTTGACCGACAGCCCGGCGGGCAGGCCGGTGGCCGAGTACGACAGGGTGCCGCCCGCGGTGTCGGATGCGTGAATCTGCAGGGACGCGGCGGTGCCGACGGTGCCGGTCTGGTTGCCGGGGTTGGTGACGGTCACGCCCCCGGCGCTGCCGGAGCCGAACTGGATGTCGAGCACGGCGTGCAGCTCGATGCCGTTGGGCGCGACGCCGGTCTGGCCGTGCAGGAAGTCGAAGAAGCCGACGCCTGTGACGGTCACCGGGATGTTCGCGGTCTTGAACGAGGTCGTGGGGGTGTATTTCGCGTCGAACTCGCCGCGTGCCTTGGTGATGCTGGAGGCCAGCGGGCTGGTCGAGCCGACGCAGGCGGGGTCGGGTATCTCGGCGATCATGGTGTGCCCGGAGCCGTCGGTCAGCACCAGGTGATAGTCCGAGTCGGCCTCCAGCTTGAACTCGGTGAGCGTGGCCGGCAGGCGGAAGACGGTGGTCTCGGTCGGTTGGACGCGGTTGTTCGCGGGCAGGGTGCTCGGGGCGCTCAGCGCGCTGAGCGCGGCGATCGTGGTGGTCGTGGTGGACTGCAGGTTGATCAGCGCGCGGTCGGCGTCGGTGCCGGTCTTCACCGACCAGCGCTCGACGCCGCAGCTGCCGGTGCTGGAGTCCGGCTGGAAGACGACCGCCTCGTGTTCTTCGTGGTCGGGTTCACCGGGATGCTGGAAGGTGGCGCCGCCGACCGCGGCGGTGGCGGCCACGGCGACGGCCGCGAGCAGCAGCGCGGCGGGCCTGTTGGCTATGGAGGGCATGGATGGGTCTCCCACACGTGACAAGGGCGCCGACGCCGTGACAGCCCGAAACGCGCGTCGGCCGGACGCGGTGCGCGTGCGATGGGACTGCTGGCGCGGTCATGCCCGACGGCGGCGAACCCCGCCGCACGGTGCGGTGAACACTCGTCGCGGAGCACTGACTTCCAGTTGAACGGTGGCCGCGGGGCAAGCCGCGCCGACAGTCAATCGGTGCTTGCGCTGTCACCGTAGGAGCGTGCAGATCCCTGCGACAGGCGGGAAAACCCTTGTGCCGCAAGCGTCTTGGGCGCGGTTGTCCAGATCCCGGCAAGCGGTCAAGGGACGCATCGCGACGCGGACGGGCGGAATCAAAGGGCTGCGCAGTGGTCACCGGGCGGACCCGGTGAAAGTTTCGCGCCCGTCCGGAGGCGCGCAGCGGCGTGCGGAGAGAAGCAGCACCCGGCCATACGCACAGAACAGCGAGCTTTCGACAGCGACAGAACGCGTTTCAACATCGAAGGCGACGCCTCCGGACATCTTGACACACTTCACTACCCGCAGTTACCTACTTTTCACCGCCTCGCCGCGGATCGGGTGCCGGACCGGTCGCGGGTCGAAGGGCGGAGAGCGAACGACGTCTCGGGCCGTCGTGTATGCGCCCTGTTGCCCGGCGCTTCACGGCACCGCGCCGGTCGAATCGGTTCGTGCCCGCGCGTGCGCGTGCACCCCGTCACCGGTCGCCGCACGGCCTCGGGCCGGCGAACGCCCAAGCCACCGGGCCTTTACCGGTCGTCGCCACGGTGCCGACCTCGGGACGGCCCCGTTCAGCGAAAGGGAACGTGTCTCGTGTCACGAACAAGCCGGTTGATCCGGCGTTTACGCGTTTCAGCCATCGCGCTCACCGGCGCCGCGCTGGCCGCGGCCGGAATGGTGGCCGTCGCAGGACCCGCTCACGCGGCTACGTCGATCACGCTCAACGGTTCGTCCGGCGGGCGCACGTTCGACGGGGTCGGCGCGATCAGCGGCGGCGGCGGCAACAGCAGACTGTTGATCGACTACCCCGACCCACAGCGTTCCGACATCCTGGACTACCTCTTCAAGCCGGACTACGGCGCCTCCGCACAGATCCTGAAGATCGAGATCGGCGGGGACACCAACTCCACCTCCGGGGCCGAGCCGAGCATCGAGCACACCCGCGGCGTGGTGAACTGCAACGTGGGCTATGAGTTCTGGCTCGCCGAGCAGGCCAAGGCCCGCAACCCCAACATCAAGCTCTATGGGCTGGCCTGGGGCGCCCCGGGGTGGATCGGCAACGGCAACTTCTGGTCCACCGACATGGTGAACTACCTGCTGTCCTACCTCGGCTGCGCCAAGCAGCACGGCCTGACGATCGACTACCTCGGCGGCTGGAACGAGCGCGAATACAACATCGGCTGGTACGAACAGCTGCGCAGCGCGCTGAACTCCAACGGATACTCCGCGGTGAAGATCGTCGGCTCGGACTCCAGCTGGAACATAGCCAACGACGTCGACTCCAACCCACAGTTCGCCTCCGCGGTCGACATCCTCGGCGCCCACTACCCGTGCGGCTACCGCTCCTCGCAGTCCAACTGCTCGGTGCCGTCGGCCGCCACCTCGTCCGGGAAGCAGCTGTGGGCCAGCGAGAACGGGTCGGACGACTACAACGCCGGTGCGAACGCCATGGCGCGCGGCATCAACCGCGGGTACATCGACGGAAAGATGACCGCCTACCTGAACTGGCCGATCATCGCGGCGATCACCCCGAACCTGCCGTGGCCCACGATGGGCGTGGCGCTGGCCCCGCAGCCGTGGTCCGGCTACTACTCGATCGGTAAGAACGCCTGGGTGATGGCGCACACCACACAGTTCACCCAGCCCGGATGGCACTACCTCGACCAGTCGAGCGGCTACATCGGCGGCAACCGCAACAACGGCAGCTACGTCACGCTCAAGTCGACGAACAACAGCGACTACTCCACCGTCATCGAGACGCAGGACGCCTCCTCGGCCCAAACGCTGAACTTCAACGTCACCGGCGGCCTGTCCACCGGCGCGGTGCACGTCTGGTCCACCAACGTGCGGTCGAACAGCTCGTCCGACTACTTCGTGCACGCCTCCGACATCACCCCGAGCAACGGCGCCTACAGCCTGACCGTGCAGCCCGGCTACGTCTACACCATCACCACCACGACCGGCCAGGGCAAGGGCACGGCGACAAGCCCCGCCCAGAAGGGCCTCGCCCTGCCTTACAGCGACAACTTCGACGCCAACGCCACCGGCACCGAAGCCAAGTACCTGATGGACTGGCAGGGCTCCTTCGAGGTCGCCGCCTGCGGCGGCGGCCGCACCGGCCAGTGCGTGCGCCAGATGAGCGCGCAGGCCCCGATCACCTGGGACAACCTGTCGGACCCGCACGCCATGATCGGCGACCTGGGCTGGACCAACTACACCGTCACCTCCGACGTCCTGCTGGAGAAGTCCGGCTACGCCGAGTTGCTCGGCCGCGCCAACACCCAGACGTACGGCAACAACGGGGCCAGCGGCCTGAACGCCTACCACTTCCGGGTGAGCGACAGCGGAGCCTGGTCGATCCTGAACTCCAACACCGGCAACAACACCAATTTCACCACCCTGGCCAGCGGCAACGTCGCGGCGCTCGGGACCGGCCGCTGGCACACCCTCGCGCTGACCTTCTCCGGCAGCACCATCACCGCGAGTATCGACGGCACCCAGGTCGGCAGCGCGAACAACTCCTCGTGGGGCGCCGGACAGGCCGGCTACGCCACCAGCCAGGGTGAGACCGCGCAGTTCGACAACCTCTCCATCACTCCCGGCAGCGGCGGTGGCACCGGTGGCGGCTCCGGCACGATCGTCGGGGTCGGCTCGGGCCGCTGCGTCGACGTGACGGGCGCCTCGCAGAACAACGGCACCCAGGTGGAGCTGTGGGACTGCAACGGCGGCAGCAACCAGCAGTGGACCTCCACCTCCGCGGGCGAACTGCGGGTCTACGGCAGCTCCTGCCTGGACGCCTACGGCCAGGGCACCAGCCCCGGGACCAAGGTGGACATCTGGTCGTGCACCGGCCAGTCCAACCAGAAGTGGAACCTGAACGCCGACGGCACGATCACCAGTGCTCAGTCAGGGCTCTGCCTGGACGCCACCGGTGCGGGTACCGCCAACGGCACGGCGTTGGAGCTGTGGAGCTGCAACGGCGGCAGCAACCAGAAGTGGACCCGCAACTGATCCACCGGACGGCTTGACGCCGGCCGCTCATGCGGCCGGCGTCATCCGCCGGCGGGCGCCGGTCGGTCGCGCGAGAACCGGCCGACCGGCGCGGGCCGCGGCAACCTTGAGCTCAATGCCCTGCCGGCTGGTAAGTCAGCGGCCTGTACGCGGCCGCGGCTTCGCGCCGACCGCGCGTGCCCGCCGGCTTCAGCGCACGCGGCCCGCACGGCTGACGGCCGGCGGCGCGACTGCTGGGCCGGCTGGCCCGTGCTCGATCGGCATCCGGCCGTGACCGCGGACATTCACCGCCCGGCCGTCCTCTCATGCGCCGCCGCCGCGATCCTCGGCAGTCAGGCCCTGTCTGCATGCCGCAGCCGCCGGCGGTGGGCCGTAGGTGGGCCGTCCCCGACTGGACGGCGGCGGCCGCCCGACGCATAAACGAGAACTCGAATGTTAAGGCAACGACAAGGAGGTCGCACCCACCATGCCGCGAGATGGAGAACGGAAGCAGAAGCCTGAGGGAGCCCGCGTCCGGGCGTACCGGGCAGGACCCGGATCGCCGCCGCGCCCCCCGCGGCCGGTCAGACTCGCGCTGCTCGCGGTCGCGTTCGTCACGGCGGCGGTCGCCGCGCTGTTCGCGGTGCAGCCGGCTTCGGCCCAGCCGTCAGCGGCTGCGGTCACGCCGAACAGCACGCAGCGCGGTCCGGATCCGACGATTCAGAGCATTGAGGCGTCGCGGGGGACGTTCGCGACGGCGCAGTCGAGTGTGGCGCCGGGGAACGGGTTCAACGGCGGGGTGATCTACTACCCGACGGATACGAGCCAGGGTACGTGGGGTGCGCTGGCGATCGTGCCGGGCTACACGGCCAAGTGCGCGAACGAGGAGGCGTGGATGGGCCCGTGGCTCGCCTCGTTCGGGTTCGTGGTGATCTGCATCGAGACCAACAGCACCACCGACTTCGACGTGGCGCGCGGGCAGGAGTTGCTGGCGGCGTTGAACTGGCTGACCACGGCCAGCCCGGTCAGGAACGAGATCGACCCGAACCGGTTGGCGGTGCTGGGCCATTCGGCGGGAGGCGCCGGCGCGATCGAGGCGGCCGAACAGCGCCCCTCGCTGCGGGCCATGATCGGGCTGGCGCCCGGCTTCCCCGGCCAGGGGCTGAGCATGTTGACCGACAGGGTTCCGACGCTGGTGGTGGGCGGGCAGAACGACACGGTGGTGACCCCGTCGTATCTCAGTGGTCTGTACGCGACGATGCCGGCTTCGACGCAGAGTGCGTTCGCGCAGATCGCCGGGGCGGATCACGTGTACTACACGCATGCGAACAACGTGGAGATGAAGCTGATCATCCCGTGGCTGAAGATCTTCGTGGACGGTGATACCCGTTACGAGCAGTTCCTGTGCCCGACGCTGCCGGATCCCTCCACGATCTCGATCTACCAGCCCAAGTGCCCGTATGTGCCGCCGGGCGGCGGCAGCCCCTCCCCGTCGGCCTCGGCCAGCGCGTCGGCGTCGGCGTCGGCGTCGGCCAGCGCGTCGGCGTCGGCGTCGGCGTCGGCGTCGGCCAGCGCGTCGAGTAGCCCGTCGGCCAGTGCCTCGGCGTCCGCGTCGAGCAGCCCGTCCGGTGTGCCGGCGGGTGGATGCGCGGCGGTGTATCAGGCGGTCGGTTCCTGGCCCGGGGGCTACCAGGCGCAGGTGACGGTGACCGCGGGCGGCGCGCCGATCACCGGCTGGTCGGTCAGGTGGAACCTGAGCAGCGGGCAGTCGATCAGTTCCCTGTGGAACGGTTCGTACACCGTGAGCGGCTCCAGCGTGACAGTCGCGAACGCCTCCTACAACGGCACGCTGGCCGCCGGGGCGTCGACCACCTTCGGTTTCACCGCCAACGGTGCACCCTCCACCCCCACCCTCACCTGCACCGGCAAGTAGTAAGCCCGTCGCGCGTGCGGACATCTCGCGTGTCCGCACGCGCGCGGCAGGTTCCCGACCTGCCGAAACCGTCGTCTCTCCGCTCAAGAAGGGTTTTCCGTGAAACGCATTGATCACCGGGCCTGGGTGGCCTCCGGCGTCGCGGCGGTGGTGGTCGCCGCGGGGCTGACCGTGGCCGCCACCTCGGCGCAGGCGGCCTCCGGCTGTCAGGTCTCGTATACAGTCTCCAGCCAGTGGCCCGGCGGCTTCGGCGCGAACGTGACCGTGACGAATCTGGGCAGCGCGGTCTCGTCGTGGCAGCTGGCGTGGTCGTTCGCCGCCGGGCAGACGATCACCCAGCTGTGGAACGGTACGTACACCCAGTCCGGGTCCAACGTAACCGTCACCAACGTGTCCTACAACGGCTCGATCCCGACCGGCGGCAGCGTGAACTTCGGGTTCAACGGCTCGTGGACCACGTCCAACCCGGTGCCGGGGAGCTTCGCGCTCAACGGCACGACGTGCGACGGCAGCACGTCCGGCGGCTCCGGCTCGCCGACACCCACGGCGAGCGCCACACCCACGCCGACACCGTCGACCTCTGCGTCGGCTTCCGCGTCGGCTTCTGCGTCTCCTTCCGCGTCGCCCTCGACGACGCCCCCCGCGACCAAGCAGCCGTGTGACATCTATGCGGCCGGTGGTACGCCGTGCGTGGCCGCGCACAGCACGGTGCGTGCCTTGTACGCGGCGTACAGCGGTCCGCTGTACCAGGTGCGCCGTTCCTCGGACAACTCCACCAAGGACATCGGTGTTCTCGCCGCCGGCGGCGTCGTGAACGCGGCTGCGCAGGATTCGTTCTGCGCGGGGACGTCGTGTGTGATCACGGTCGTGTACGACCAGTCCGGGCACGGCAACAGCGTGGCCTATCAGGGTTCTGGCGGTGCCGGCGGGCATGACTCGCCGTCGACCGCGACCACCGAGACGCTCTCGGCCGGGGGCAAGAAGGCGTACTCGCTGTACATCAAGCCCGGTAACAGTTACTGGCACAACGGTTCGTCGTCCGGGATGCCGCTGGGCAGTGCGCCACAGGGTGCGTACATGGTGACGTCGGGTACGCATGTGAACGGCGGTTGCTGTTTCGACTACGGCAACAGTGAGACGGATCGGCGCGCGGACGGCGCGGGCGCGATGGACGCGATCAACTTCAGCACCAGCTGCTGGTTCGGCGGTTGTTCGGGTTCGGGTCCGTGGGTGCAGGCGGATCTTGAGTACGGCCTGTTCCCCGGCGGCGGCACCGCCTGGAACCCGAACCAGAGGGCCTTCAACAGCAAGTTCGTCACCGCGATGTTGAAGAACAACGGGACGACGCAGATGGCGCTCAAGGGTGCCAACGCGCAGTCCGGTGGTTTGACGACGTTGTGGAGCGGTTCGCTGCCGCCCGGGTACAACCCGATGAAGCAGCAGGGCGCGATCATTCTCGGTAGTGGCGGCGACTGCTGCGCGACCAACACGAATCTGAGCCAGGGCACGTTCTACGAGGGGGCGGTCACGGCCGGCTATCCCTCCGACGCCACCGACAACGCCGTGCAGGCCAACATCGTCGCGGCCGGATACCAGTAACGGAAACCGACTGTCCCGGCGCGGGACGCAAGTACTGAACCGAGAGTTCTCAGCTACGGGGGCGGCCCTGCGCCGCCCCCGTAGCCGCGTCGTGCGAGAGGGCCGGCGGTCCGCCCTCTCAGCGAGCGAGCAGGACCGCAGCCAGTGTCACGGCCGCCGGCAGCGTCTGCACGAACAGGATGCGGCGGGAAACGCTGAACGCCCCGTACAGGCCCGCGACGGCGACGCAACCGAGGAAGAAGACCTTCGCGGCGAAGCCGGTGGGCGCGGTCGCGATCAGTCCCCAGAGCAGACCGGCGGCCAGGAAGCCGTTGTACAGGCCCTGATTGGCGGCGAGGGCGCGGGTCTGCTCGGCCAACTCGGCCGTGGTGCCGAAGGCCTGGCGGGTGCGCGGCGCCGTCCAGAGGAACATCTCCAGGACGAGAATGTACACGTGCAGGGCCGCCATGAGGGCCACCAGGACGTTCGCGAGGACGGTCACGACCCGAAGCGTAGTCGGTAGCCGGCGACGATCGGCCGGTGACCCCCGCGGGGCACGGCGAGAGATGCGCTCCGCGAGCGGCCACACGGCGCCGCCGGCCCGGTTTCCGGGCCGGAGCGCACCTCGGCGCCGCACCCTCGCACGAGGGCACGGCGCCGAAGCTGCCTTACGCAGGCGGTCTCATCTATCGTCGCAGCGCAGGGACATCCCGTCCGCGGGCTGCTGCGGACGACGGCTCAGTGCCCGTAGCCGGCCGCGACGATGTTCGCCTGGACCGCGGCGTCGGTCGTGGACGACGGGTAGCCGGAGGTCATGACGCCCTCGTAGAAGGTGCCCTGGGCGCCGTCGCTGTTGTCGCCGCCGGTGCCGAGGATGATGGCGCCCTGCTTGCGCATCGGGTTGTAGCCAGACACGTTCGGCCGCGCGCCGTCGTAGAACGTGGACAGGT
>NZ_JAGSXH010000154.1 GCF_018283645.1 Actinocrinis puniceicyclus
GCGAAACCAACATCGCCAAAGCCCTGCGCAGACACGCCCGCAGACCCGAACTCCTGACAGGACTACTCCACCTGACCTGACGATCACCCAGAAAAAGGACGAAAGATCACTTTGTCATTAACCCTGGCACTCGGGGAGATAGGTTCTGGGCTAGATCTCCAGGGAGGGGAGGTGTTTGTGATGCGGAAGCCCGTGACCCGGAACGTGAGCGGTCTCTAAACCCGGAGCAGTGGCGGGGCGGGCCAGGACGAAACGAGCCTGACACCCCGTCACTGTTTCATATTCGCGCGACCATCCGAGCGGAGGAATAGGGGCACGCGTGGTAGACGCAGATTCGTCCGTGCTGAGTTTCGGACAGCTCTCAGTGCTGCGGGACGTCCGCAGGAACTTCGTTGGCCGCGAGTGGCAGGCCAACCTCATCCTGGCTTGGGAGGTTCCCGGTGGAACCACGGTAGACGCCGTGCGTGGGGCACTCGTTGCGCTGATGGCAAGACACGAGATATTGCGCACAACGTACCGGGATCTGGACGCCGTGAGGCCGGTCCAGGTGATCCATCGTTCGCCGTGGACCGATCTTATTGCCGTCTCTCCGGCCGATGAACAACCACGTCCGAGGCATGGGCAGCGCCGGTATGTGGTGAATCGCACGACTCCTGGCCCGGTGTTCGATCTGGTCGATGGGCCGCCGTGGCGGGCTGTGATCAAGACGTATGATGGCGGGCCGGTTGGCGTGGAACTGGAGCTGCATCACATCGTGGCGGACACCACGGCCTGCGACGTCCTGAACGCCGATTTTCATATGCTGCTGCGCGGTGAGGACCTGCCTTCGCCGCGTAGGCCCCGGGAACTGGCGCAAGAGCAGCACTCTGAGAAGTGGCGGAAAAGGCGCGATAGTTCGGCACGATACCTGGAGAAGGTCTTTCGAGCCGCGGGCGAGATGACGCGTATTCCAGAGACGAATGTCGGCTTGAAGACTCATATCGGCTCACTGCGATCACCCGCCTCTCTTCGTGGCGTGGAGTCGATAGCTTCGCGTCTCGGGATTACGCCGTCCACAGTGCTCATGGCCGCCTTCACGCGGGCGTTGGAAACCGCAATTGCAGGAAGCCTTCCGCCGGTCTATGTGATGGCTTCGAACCGTCACTTGACGCAGTATCGCGAACTTGTCACGTCTATGAACCAGTGGATGCCGGTGCTTGCCGAGCAGGTTCCGGCAGAGCCGTTTGAGCAGACCTGCGCGCGGTTGCACGGGCTGCGGATGGCTTCGCTGCGCTACTCCTGCTTCGACCCGGACGCCGCCATCGAGTTGCGTGAGCGGATCGACGCCGAGGTCGGCGGCGGTCTGGCGCCCGGGATCTTCCTCAATCACGTTCCGGCGCAGACGGAGTCGGCGGAGGCGGAGCCGGAACCGGCGGTGCGGTGGCGAGACGTCGACTACACCGCGGCGCCGGGCTTCTTCGCCTACATCAACGCGATCGGCGGCTTCACCATGACGATCCGCTCCACCTGGCCGGGATGCGGCAGAGGCGAGGTCGAGCAGCTGCTGTCGGCGATGCGCACGGCGCTGATGGGCTGACGCGAGGGCAGTGCACTGCGCGTGGCGCTCAGTCCTCGAATCCGGCCAGTCGGACGGACCGGTCCAGCGGCACCAGCGAGCCGATCGCGCCGAGCAGCCGGTCGTTCGCATAGTTCAGGCTCGCGGAGCGCAGATCGCGGAACACCCGCTCGACCGGGATCTCGGCGTCGCGCGAGTATCCCCGGGACAGCCCGGTCAGTTGCACGAGGCGGTCGGCGGCCTGGAACGTCAGTTCCGCCGCAGCGACCTTGAGCACGTTGAGATGGATCTGGGCCGTGGGGCTTTGCAAGCTCGTGCCCGCCCGCCGCGCGGCCGTGACCTCCCGGCGGACCTGCCCCAGGTAACCCGCCACCAGTTCGAGATCGACGCGGACCCTGGCCAGCCGCTCACGCACGAGTTCAGAGCCTAGATCGAGTGTCCAGCTGCCGTTGCGCAGCGCGCCGGTCAATTCCCGCATCACGCCGCGCGCCGCGCCGAGCCAGCAGGCCGACCAGCCAAGATGCGCCAGCGGGATCATGCTGTCGAGAGCGACCGTGCGGAACGCTCCGGGCTCGCCGACCACGCTGTGCTCCGGGACCCGTCCGGACAGCCGCAGCCCTCGGCTGTCGGTCGCGCGCATCCCGGTGGGGTTCCAGTCGCCGACGACCTCGATCCGCATCTGGTCCCGATCGGCGTAGATGAGCGTCACCTCGTGGGCGGCGGCGTCTTCGGCGGCGCGCATCGTGATCAGGAAGCCGTCGGCCGCCATGCCTCCGGTCACCACAGGTGCATCGCGCTCGAACGTCAGCTCGGTACCGGTGGACTGGACGGGAGAGCTCGCGGAGAGCAGATGACCGCCCTTGCGGGGTTCGGTCGTCACAGACGCCAGATACACTTCACCAGCCGCGATGCGCGGCAGCAGCTCGGCGTGCAGCCTTGGCTGCCCATGCCGGATGACGGCGTCGACCTGCTGGCAGTGCATGGCCCAGACCATCGCCGTGGACAGGCATCCCCCGGCCAGCCGCATGGCGATCGCGACGAGGTCGTCGAGCCCGCCGCCGAGCCCGCCGTACTCCACGGGAACCAACAGGCCCATCAGGCCGGAGTCGCGCAGCGCGGCGAGGCTCTTCTCGGGCAGTCTCGCCTCGATGTCCGCCTCCGCGGCCTGTTCGCGGAGGATCTCGGTCAGCTCGGCGACGCCGGGGGCCGTCTCGGCAAGCATCAAAACACACCTTTCTCGGGTCGAAGCTCGAGGCGGCGCACGTCGACGACCACGCCGTCGGCGTCGAGGACCACCTCCACGGGCAGCGGGCGGGAGAGGAAGCCGACCAGGCTTGCCGACAGGCCGTACGCGCCCACGTTCGGGAACTCCAGAACCCCGCCGACCTTCGGCAGCGGCAGCGCGACGTGTCGGCCGAGCACGTCCAACGGCGTGCACAGCGGCCCGACCAGCGTCGGTGCGGCGGGCTCGCCGGAACCGGCCAGCGGCTGCGCGGATGGGGTGGGCAGCCGACCGAGTCCCCACATCCCGCCCAGCGTCTGCACGCCCGCGTCCAGCACGACGAATGTGCTTCCCCTGCTGTGTTTCACGTCGAGCACGGTGGCGTGCAGCGTCCCGCAGTCCGCCACCAGATATCGGCCGCTCTCGAAGGCCACGACCGGCGCGCCGCGGCGCCAGCCCGGCAGCCGGGTGTCGAGCTCCTTCTCCAGTCCAGCGCGCAAATCCGGGTAGTCGGCACGTTCGCCGGGGCGGGCGAACGGCGCGGAGAAACCCCCGCCCAGATCGATCAGCTCGCAGGGCCTGGACGCGGACGCGAGCGCGTCGGCGATCGTGCCGACGGCGAACCGGAATTCGTCGAGCAACTGGCCGCTGTCGGCGATGTTCGTGCCAGAGAAGATGTGCGCGCCCTTCGGCCGGGCACGGCCGAGCGGGGTGAATAGCTGCCCGAGCTCGACGCGTCGGTCGGTGTCGGTGCCGAACTGCGTCGGCCAGCCGGTCATGCGCAGGCCTGCCCCGGCGGTCGCGCCGTCGTTGAGCCGCACCACGTAGTCGACGTCGACGCCGAGCTCGCGAGCGGCGTCCGCGAGGCGTGTGCGATCGGCCACCGACTCGACAGAGAAGTCGCGCGCGCCCGACTCGATCGCCGTGCGGATCTCACCGGGCGTCTTGCCGGGTCCCGAGTACAGACAGCGGGACGCCGGATGTCCAGCCGCGAGAGCCGCGGCCAACTCGCCAGTCGAGCTCAGTTCCGCGTACAGACCCAGCGAGCTGAGTTCGGCGATGAGCGCGGGATGCGGGTTCGCCTTCACCGAGTAATAGAGCCTCGACGGCTCGGGGAGCGCGGCGAGCAGATCCCGGGCCGCCTGGCGTACGCGAGCGAGCCGGTAGACGTAGGTCGGCGTGCCGTGTCGGCGGATGACCTCGTCGAGTGCATCAGCCATCGCTCTCCCCCTTCGCGGCGAGCTTGGCCAGCACGGCTTTGTCGACCTTTCCGTTGACGGTCAGCGGAAGCGCGTCGAGTACTCGGCAGAAGGTCGGGAGTTTCACCCGCTCCAGCCGGTCCGCCAATCCCGCGAGCACGGCGACCGGCGTGGTGTCGCCGACCACGAACAGCGCAGGTCCACGGCCGCCCGCCGGGGGGAGCGCCGCCGCTGCGTACACGTCACGCAGGTCCATGGCCGCTGCCTCGATCTCGAGCGTGCTCACCCGCGTGCCGCGGTGCTTGAAGATGTCATCCCTGCGACCGGCGAAGTGCAGATGGCCTTCGGCGTCCACACTGCCGTAGTCACCGGTGTACAGCGCGCGCGTCACGCCGTCGGGGCCGGGTCTGAACCGCTGCTCAGTCAACTCCGGCGCACGCCAGTAGCCCTGCATCACATGCGGTCCGGAGACTACGAACTGGCCGATCTCGCCGGCCGGAACCGGGTGCCCGCGTTCGTCAACCACCTCGACACGGGTCCCGTCGAGCGGCGTGCCGACCGAGCCGGGCCTGGTGAGATCCTCGTCCGCATCCAGGATGGAGATGCGCTTGCACTCGGTGATGCCGAACATCAGGCTCACCTTCGCCCCGGGAAAACAGCGGCGCAGCGCGTCTGCGTCCGACGGCTCCAGTGCGGCACCGGTGTTCGTGAACAGCCGTACGCGGGTGGGCCGGCGGTCTCGCTGTGCCAGGGAGATCAGCATGGCGGCGAGCGAGGGCACCACGGGGACGACGGTGGACTGCCAGTCGCGGATCCGCCGCACCAGGCGGGGATCGTTGCCCGGTTCGGGAACCTGTAGTTCCGCGCCCGCGTAGAGGCACAGCAGCAGCTGGTAGAGGCCGTAGTCGAAGGAGAGGGGCAGGCGGCAGAAGACCGCGTCATTCGCCTGATACCGGAGGCGGCGGGAGATCGACCGGACCGCGAAGGAGACCTGCCGGTGCGTGCACATGACGCCCTTCGGGCTCGCCGTGCTTCCCGACGTGTAGATGAGCAGGCTGAGATCGTCCGGCCGGGCGAGCGGCGGGCCGTCCAGGGGAGCCTGCGAACGGGCCGCGTCCCAGGCAGCGGCGAGGGAGACGATCTGCGACTCGTGCAGGGACCGAAGGTCCGCGGCCTCGTGCTCAGCGCAGATCGACACCGTCGCGTCGGCGTCGGCGAAGACGCCGCGGAGCTGGAAGAGGCTCATGTCAGGGCTCACCGGCACGGCCACCGCGCCGAGATGCATCGCGCCGAGCACGAAGGCGGCCATGCGGGCCGCGTTCGGATGGCGCAGCAGCACCCTGTCACCGTGTAGTACGCCGCGACTGCGCAGCCATGAGGCGGCTCGGAGGCTGGACTGCGCGAGTTCGCGGTACGTCAGGGTCGTGTCGACGTCGCGAATCGCGGGTGAGCCGGGCCAGGTCCGCTCCGCCCGGTCGAGAAACGCACAGACCGTTTCCGGCGCCCCTTCGTCCTGCTCGAGTATGTCGTTCACCGAAAGCCTCGCTCCTCTCTGCGGGCCAGCCGATGCACCCCACGTCGAGGACCGGTTTATTCGATGCGGGCGCTGTTCGTCCAGGAATGCGGATGCACGTTCACGTCCGATTGCGAGCAATCCTCAATCCCATCACGATGGAGTTTCATGACGAGACTTCGCACTCTGGTCGAGCCGCTGCTGAGAATTCCCGACGAATTCCGCAGGTTCGACACGACACCCGCCGGCGCTACGCGGGATCTCGGACTCGACGCGGCGGCCCAGCAGGTCCTGCTCGACGCGGGACTGCCGCACGTCGGCGACGGGGACGAAGTGCTCTTCGACTCCTTGGATCTCTCCACGATCTCGCTGTACCTGAGCGCCCGGTCGGCGCGTCGCGATGCCATGCGCTTCTGGCAGCGCAGCCTGCGCCGCATCGCGTCGGGGCCGGTCGGCTACCGGGTCGAGGTGCGGGCGCAGTGCCCGCTGCCGCGACACTCCGGCGGCTGCGTCTACCAGGTCGCCCCCGAGGCGGGCGGGCGGATGCCGGTCGTCACCTCCGAACGCCGCTGCGTTGCGCTCGGCGCGGTCTCCTACCGGGTGCAGCAGCGCCCCGAACCGCTGCCGCCGGTACTCGCCGAACTCGCCGTGTCCTATGCCGACGTCGATTTCTATTACCTCCCGACGTTTCTCTCGTTGAACGCCGACTTCGTGGAGCGGGAGCGGATCGGGGACTGCGCGGCCACGGCGCACGCCATTCTGGACAAGGCCGTGAAAGCGGGATTCGAGGCGCGGCACGCCTACGGTTTCATCCTTGCGGTCCCCTATTCATCGACGCATACATGGACCGAGATCCGACTCGACGGGCGGTGGTTCGCCGTGGATCCGTTGCTGCCCAAGGCCATGCGCGCCTGGGGAATCACGAAGGGGGATGAATGGCCCGCGACTCTCTCGCCGCTGGGCGTCTACCGCCGCGTCGCGACGGAGCAGATCCGACTCGCCTGGCACGGGCAGGTTCCGTGCCACACCTGGCTGCCAACGGAGATCGCGAAGTGACCGGGCCGTCGCTGCTGGTCTGTCGTTCGGCGACGCTGAACGTGGACGAGGCGCCGTGGCACCTCGTCCTCGAGCGGGCCACCCGCGCCGTGCGGGTTGTGCGGCTCACCGCGGACCAGGCCGAGCAGTGGCCGCGTACGCCGCAGTCCGGTGATGGTGCCAGCGTGGTGCTGGGAATCGGAGGCGCGGCACCGATCGCCTATCGGCTCGCAGTGCGGTCCCCGCTGGCCTTTCGCCTGGTGGTGGCCGATGCCCGCAGTCAGCCCCCGGACATCCCCGACGGCGTCGGTGCGCCCGAATTCCCGATTACCGCGATCAGTACAGCGTCGCCGCGAGCCGCGTCCACTCGAGCCCTTGTCGGTTGGGCCGCCTGTACCACCGGTGCCTTCGAGATCCGAACCGTGCCGTCGTGGCGGGACGATACGGACGCCTTCGTCACCGGCTGCCTGCGGCACCTTCACGAGGCGGGACTGCTCGCCGGGCCGGACGACCGTGGGGATGTGCTCGCGCTGCGTCCGTGAGGGAGGTGGCTGGTGGCAGGGCACCGAGGCACCCTGCCACCAGCGGCTCAAGCACGGCGGACGTATTCGAGCTTGCAGTCGACCGGCTTGACGAACGTGCCGCCGCGACGCAGATAACCGTGGTTTGCCGCGATGATCGATTCTGCGTAGTTCCAGGCGAAGATCACGCAGTACTCGGTGGGATCGGTTTCTAGCCGATCCGGCGCCACGATCGGGATGCCAGTGCCCGGCAGCAGCTTGTCCTGCTTGTAGGGCGTGGAGTCGCAGATGTACTCCAGCGGCAACTCGGCCGAGCTCATCATGATCGTCGCCTTCGCCGGAGCGCCGAACCCGGAGATCCGATTGCCCAGCGCGGCCAGTTCCCCGAGCTCCGTCCGCGTGCGGTTCAGGAACCGGTGCACCTGATCGGCGAAGTCCCGGTAGTAGCCCGAATCGCAGACGCCGACTGCGTGTTCGGCGGCGAGCAGCCGCGCGACCGAGGGGCGGGCGTGCGCGAACCCGCGGCCGGCGACCACTCTGAGGCTGCCGCCGTGGAAGCCGTTGCGCTCGACATGCAGGGCCCGCAGCCCGGCCGCGTCGAGCAGCCGACAGAGCGACGTCATGGAGAAGTAGTAGACGTGCTCGTGGTAGATCGTGTCGAACAGGCATTTCGTCACGAGGTCGGCCACATACGGAACCTCAATGACGAGGTGTCCGCCGGCGCTCAGCAGGGTTCTGCAGCCGCGCAGGAAGTCGAGCACGTCGGGGACGTGCGCCAGCACGTTGTTCGCGTGGATCAGGTCTGCTCGGCCGTGCTCGGCCACCACACGACCGGCCACCGCCTCGGAGAAGTACGCGTCAAGCGTGGGCACTCCGGCCGATCGCGCCTCGGCGGCGATGTTCGTCGCCGGATCGATTCCCAGCACCCGGAAGCGCTCACGGGCATACCCCCTCAACAGGTAGCCATCGTTGGATCCGATGTCGACCACGAAGCCCGCCGTCGGCGGGTCGAGTTCGCGCAGCGCGAACCGGCTCAGCTCAAGGCCGTGTTCGATGACGGGCGCAGACGCGGAGGAAAAGTAGGCGTACTCCGAGAAGAGCCGTTCCGGCGCGACGCTGTCGGCCAACTGGGTGAGGCCGCAGCTCTCGCAGTGCATCACATGCAGCGGATAGCGTGCGGACGGCGCCGCTCCCCAGGGACGGAAATCGTTGGCGAGCGGCGTTCTGCCGAGGCACAGTACCGAGGCCATGCCCTTCCGGGCGCAGATGCGGCACGCGGCGTCAACGACATCCGCGTGGCAACTCGCACAGCAGGTGGCCACTGGATTCGAGGCTGTTCTGATGGTCATCGGTCAGATCCGTTTCTGATGTGGCGCAGTCTCACATCTGCGCGCCATCTCCTCGACGGCCGCCTCGGCGGAGGGCATCGCCGAGAACGCCGCTCGGGCCGCCCCGAGCCGTTCAGCGAACGCCGGGTCCGCCAGCAGGCGGGCCACGGCGCCTTCGACCGCGGACGGCTCGGCGGCCTCCGGCCTGAGCAGCAGGCCCAAGCCGTGCTCCGCAGCCCACCGCGCGTTGCGGTGCTGTTCGGCTTCCTGGGGAATCACCAGCGAGGGCACCTCGGCGCCGATCGCCGCCCGCATCGTGTTGCTGCCACCGTGGTGGATGACGACTGCGGATCGCGGCAGTTCGCGATCAAGCGGCGTGTAGTCCACGACCCGGATCGCGCCGTCCCCGGCTGCCGACTCGGCGCCGCGGACCGCCGAGAAGTCGAACCAGCCGTTCGGACCCGTCGTCATCAGGACATCCATTCCGCGTCGGCTCAGCCGGGCCGCGGACTCCCACAGTCCACTGAGCGCCTTGTTGGACACCGTGCCGAAGGTCATCAACGCCAGCGGCCTCGGTCCGCGCTCGGGCTCCTCGCCCGGCGCCTGTCCGGCTTCTCCGTGGTAGAGCCGGCAGCCTGCCGGTATCCGATCGGCCAGCCGGAGACCTTCGCGGGTCTGCAGTTCGGGCGGGACGACGTCGATGTAGCAGCCGAGCGCCTGTCCCCGCGTGATGTCGGCGCCGGCGTGCTCCCGATAGAGCGGCGCGGCCTGCGCCCAGAGCTGCGACATCGTGTCCGCGTAGTAGGGGCCGATGCTCAGCGTGAAGTGCGAGATGCCGAGCCGCAGCGCCACGAGCGGACCGGCGAGTTCGAGCGGCTCGCTGACGATCGCGTGCGGCCGGTATCGCTGCGCGACCTCGGACAGCGCCCGCCACCGCAGCGCTGGCCCGACGCACCCGAAAAGCGCGGCGCCCCTGGACCAGTCCTCGAGGTCGAGCTCGCCGACGATGCCCGCCGACCGCGTCATCGCCGCGCGCAGCCGCAGCCTTCCGGGCCCCGCGGGCAGCAGGGGCAGCCCGGCCGCCTCGACGATCGGCGCGAGTTCGAGAGCTGAGCTGTACGCGACGTCGTGACCGAGGGCGCGGGCGGCGAAGGCCAGCGGCACGGTGTTGTAGAAGTGCGACTGGCCGGAGACACAGGTGAACAGGATGCGCATGTCGTCAGTGCTCAGTCCGTGCTGGCGAAGGCCGCGTTCTGGCACGGCCTTCCATGCCGGTCGAGGGCTTCGACCGGTCGAGTGGGCCGGTCGACGATCGACCCCTCGGCGCCGACGCCCTCCACGCTCCCGAGCGCCTTCCACACACTGAAGCCGAGCAGCTGCTTGACCTCGTCGGGCAGACGCGCCAGTACCCGGGGCGCGACGGACAGCGAGAAGTTCTCCTGCTGGCGCAGGAAAGGCCGGCAGAAGTAGGTGAGCACGCCGAGCCGATCCGCTTCAGTCGAGTTCCGGCCGGTGCCGTGCACGAGCCGACCGTCGAAGACGAGCGCGCTGCCCGCCGGTGCGCAGACCGGAATCCCACCGCGTCGCAGCAGGCGGGCCCGGACAAGCATCTCGTCGGGGGACGCGGCCGCCGCCTCGAGATGCGAGCCGGGAACCACGGTCGTCGCCCCGTTCTCCGCCGTGAAGGAGTGGAGCATCCAGATGACGCTCGCCGTCATCGCGTACGGCGGCCAAGGGCGCGCGACATATCCCTGATCGGAGTGCAGCGGCAGCGGATCGTCGCCCGGAGCGACGAAGTTTGCCTGGATTCCCGAGAGCAGGAACGGATTTCCCAGGACACCACCCACGAGCTCCAGCACCACTGCCCTAAAGTTAAGGGTGGTCTGATGGTGTGTGGGGTGGTTTGACGATCGCTGGTTGCGACTCGATCACGATGTGGACGGTGCGTCAGATATAACAAAGCTCCTGGTAGGACGTGGGTTGTC
>NZ_JAGSXH010000155.1 GCF_018283645.1 Actinocrinis puniceicyclus
GCCCTCGAACGGCCCGCGTCCCGGCGCGCCCAAGCCCGCAGCGCCGCGCCCGGTAGCCCCGGCCTTCGAGGCCCCGGCCGCGCCCAGCACGCCCAGCGCGCCCAGCGCGCCCAGCGCGCCCGGCACGTCCAACGCGCCCGGCACGTCCAACGCGCCCGGCACGTCCAACGCGCCCGGCACGTCCGGCCCAGCCTCCGGCGGCGCCACCGGGCGTTCCGCGGCGCCTGGACCGCGTCCCGGACCCGCCCAGCGTCCCGCGGGCGGCTCGTCCCGCACCGGCGGCGGCTCGGCACCGCGTCCCGGTGCCCCGCGCACCTCCGGCCCGCGGCCGGGCAACAATCCCTTCACCTCCGGCTCGACCGGCATGCCCCGCCCGGGCGCGCCGCGTCCCGGAGGGGATCGCGACCGTGACCGTGACCGTGACCGCGCCCCCCGCAGCGATGCGCCGGGCGGCCCGCGTCCGGGTATGCCGCCGCGTCCCGCCGCCCCGCGCGGCGACCGCACCGGCGGCGCCCCCGGTGGCCCGCGTCCAAACCCCGGCATGATGCCCAACCGTCCTGCCCCCAGCCCGCGTCCGGGCGGAGGTCCCGGCGGCGGCGGTCGTCCCGGCGGCCCGGGTGCCCGTGGCGGCGCCCCGGGTGGTCCGCGTCCGGCGGGCGGTGCCCCGCGTGCCGGTGGCGGCCCCCGTCCGGGTCCCGGCGCCGGCTTCGGCCCGCGTCCCGGCGGCGGCGCTCCCGGTGGTGGTGGCGGCGGCGGTGGCGGCGGCGGCTTCGCCGGTCGTCCCGGCGGCGGCGGCGCAGGTCGCGGCGGCCGTGGTTCCGGCACCCAGGGCGCGTTCGGCCGTCCCGGCGGCCGCGGCCCGGCCCGTGGCCGCAAGTCCAAGAAGCAGCGGCGTCAAGAGTTCGACAACATGCAGGCCCCGTCGATGGGCGGCGTGCTGCTGCCCCGCGGCAACGGGCAGGTCGTACGGCTGACCCGTGGTTCCTCGCTGATGGACCTCGCGGAGAAGATCGGCGCCAACCCGGCGGCCCTGGTGCAGGCGGCCTTCGCCATCGGCGAGATGGTCACCGCGACCCAGTCGGTCAACGAGGAGATCCTGCAGCTGATCGGATCCGAGATCGGCTTCGAGATCCAGATCGTCTCGCCCGAGGAGGAGGACCGCGAACTGCTGGAGTCCTTCGACATCGAGTTCGGCGAGAACGACGGCGGCGACGACGACCTGATGCCGCGCCCGCCGGTGGTCACCGTCATGGGCCACGTCGACCACGGCAAGACCCGCCTGCTCGACGCGATCCGCAAGTCCAACGTGGTCGCGGGCGAGGCCGGCGGTATCACCCAGCACATCGGCGCCTACCAGGTCCCGGCCGTGGTCGGCGGCGAGGAGCGGAAGATCACCTTCATCGACACCCCCGGCCACGAGGCGTTCACCGCCATGCGTGCCCGCGGCGCGAAGGTGACCGACATCGCGGTGCTCGTGGTGGCCGCGGACGACGGCGTCAAGCCGCAGACCATCGAGGCGCTCAACCACGCCAAGGCGGCCGACGTGCCGATCGTGGTCGCGGTCAACAAGATCGACAAGGAGGGCGCGGACCCGCAGAAGGTGCGCGGCCAGCTCACCGAGTACGGTCTGGTCGCCGAGGAATACGGCGGCGACACGATGTTCGTGGACATCTCCGCCCGCGAGAACATCGGCATCCAGGACCTGCTGGAAGCGGTCGTGCTCACCGCGGACGCCTCGCTCGACCTGAGGGCGAACCCGAACCAGAACGCCGAGGGCGTCGCGATCGAGGCACACCTCGACCGCGGCCGCGGCGCCGTGGCCACCGTGCTGGTGCAGCGCGGCACGCTGAAGGTCGGCGACACCATCGTGGTCGGCGACGCACACGGCCGGGTGCGGGCCATGCTCGACGAGAACGGCAACAACGTCGAGGCGGCCGACCCGTCGCGGCCGGTCCAGGTGCTCGGCATGACCTCGGTACCCGGCGCGGGCGACACCTTCCTGGTGGTCGAGGAGGACCGGGTCGCCCGGCAGATCGCCGAGCGGCGCGCCGCCCGCGACCGCAACGCGCTGCTGTCCAAGCGGCGGGTGCGCGTCTCCATGGAGGACATCGGCAGCGCGTTCGCGGCCGGCGACATCCAGCAGCTCAACCTCATCATCAAGGGCGACGTCTCCGGTTCGGTGGAGGCCCTCGAGGACGCGCTGCTCAAGCTCGACGTCGGCGCCGAGGTCGACCTGCGGATCATCCACCGCGGTGTCGGCGCGATCACCGAGTCGGACGTGGACCTGGCGCTGACCAGCGACACCATCATCATCGGCTTCAACGTGCGGGCGGACGGCCGGGCCAAGGCCAAGGCCGACCGCGAGGGCGTGGAGATCCGGTACTACTCGGTCATCTACCAGGCGATCGAGGAGATGGAGGCGGCGCTCAAGGGGATGCTCAAGCCGGAGTTCGAGGAGGTGCAGCTGGGCACCGCGGAGATCCGCGAGGTGTTCCGCTCCTCGAAGTTCGGCAACATCGCCGGCTGCCTGGTGCGCTCGGGCCTCATCCGCCGCAACGCCAAGGCCCGGCTCATCCGGGACGGCGCCGTGGTGGCCGACAACCTTGCGATCGAGTCGCTGCGCCGGTTCAAGGACGACGCGACCGAGGTCCGTGAGGGCTTCGAGTGCGGTATCGGCCTCGGCTCCTTCAACAACATCCAGGTCGACGACGTGGTCGAGACCTACGAGATGCGGGAGAAGCCCCGCGTCTGATCCACGCAGTGTGCCCGCGGCCGCAGGTGTGCGACCGCGGGCACACTGCTGGCACCACCACCCGCTGGGCGCGATCCGGCAGACCTGCGCTCCAGCGAGCCGGCAAAGCCGGCAATCCAGCACTGATTCAGTCCGCGACGCATCCCCTGGGCCGGGTTGGCCCCGATGTCACTGGTGTTCACCGGAACCCTCACGATCGACCTGCTGCTCGGCGACGTGCACTCGCTCAAGGAGAAGCGGGGGCTGATCCGGCCCGTGCTGGCCGAGCTCAACCGCCGCCCCGCGGTCGGGGCCGCCGAGGTCGCCGCCCAGGATCTGCACCGCCGGGCGGTTCTGGGTATCGCCGTCGTGGCAGGCTCGCATCAACGGGTGGTTGAGCTGTTGGATGACTGTGAGGGCGCGGTGGCCTGGCGGCCCGAGTTCGAGCTGCTTTCGGTGCGCCGCCGCGTCCGCAGCGACGAAGACGACTGAGGCACAGGACAGGAGCGGGAAGATGGCAAACAACGCCACACGAGCGGCCAAGCTGGCCGACCGGATCAAGGTGGTGGTGGCCGAGACGCTCAAGACCCGGATCAAGGACCCGCGGCTCGGCTTCGTGACCATCACCGACGCCCGCATCACCGGCGACCTGCGCGAGGCGACCGTCTTCTACACGGTCTTCGGCGACGAGATGGAGCGTTCCGAGTCCGCGGCGGCGCTGGAGTCCGCCAAGGGCATCCTGCGCAGCGAGGTGGGCCGGCAGACCGGGGTGAAGTTCACCCCGACCCTCGCGTTCGTGGCCGACGCGATCCCCGAGGGCGCCAAGCAGATCGACGAACTGCTGGCCCGCGCCGCCGCCGCGGACGCCAAGGTGCACGAGGTGGCGAAGGACGCGACGTACGCCGGAGAGCCCGAGCCGTACCGCATCCCGCGCGCCGATGAGGACGAGGACGACGTCGACGACGTGCAAGACGTGCAAGACGTCGAGGACGAGTGAAGCGCGGCGGATGAACGACAGGGGCGCAGCGCGCCGTGACGCAGGCCGTCCGGCGCCGCCGGACGGCCTGGTGATCGTGGACAAGCCGGCCGGCTGGACCTCGCACGACGTGGTCGCGCGGATGCGCCGGCTGGCCGGAACCCGCCGGGTCGGGCACGCCGGCACGCTGGATCCGATGGCCACCGGCGTGCTGGTGCTCGGCCTGGAGAAGGCGACCCGGCTGCTCGGCCACCTCGCACTGACCCGCAAGGTGTACCAGGCCACGATCCGGCTCGGCCAGAGCACGCTGACCGACGACGCGGAGGGCGAGGTCACCGCGGCGGCGCCGGTCGCACACCTCGATGACGCGGCCGTGCTCGCCGCGATCGGCCCGCTCACCGGCGAGATCATGCAGGTGCCCTCGTCGGTGTCGGCGATCAAGGTGAACGGTGTGCGCTCCTATGCGCGCGTGCGCTCGGGCGACGAGGTGAAGCTGGCCGCGCGCCCGGTCACCGTGTACGAATTCACCGTGCATCGCACGCGCCGCGTCCCGGCCGGGGCGGCCATGGCGGCGGCCGAGGTGTTCGACCTCGATGTCACCGTCGCCTGTTCCAGCGGCACGTATATCCGGGCGCTGGCTCGTGACCTCGGCGCCGCGCTCGGCGTCGGCGGGCACCTGACGGCTCTGCGGCGCACGCTGGTGGGTCCGTACGGCCTCGCCCAGGCCCATACGCTCGAAGAGCTCGCCGAGGCCGTGGAACGCGGTGAACCGCTGCCTGTGCTCTCCCTGGCGGCCGCGGCCGCGGCCGCCTTCCCCCGCTACGACGTGGACGGCGGACAGGCGCAGACGATCGCGCACGGCGGTTTCCTGCCCTCGCCCGGTCTCGGCGGCGGGCCGATCGCGGTGTTCGGCCCCGACGGCGCGTTCCTCGCGTTGGTCGAGGAACGCGGCGACCGGGCCAGGCCCATAGCGGTCTTCGCGTGACCGCTATGGGCCGGGAATATTACTGCTGCGGCGGATTCGGGTTCGACCAGGGGTCAGCGGGCGGCTGCGGCGACCCGGGCGCGCCGGGCTGTCCGGGCGCGGCAGGCGGCATCGGTTCCTGGCCCGGCATGGCGTACGGATACGGGTAGCCGGGACCACCCGCACCGAACTGCGGCGGCTTGAAGTACGCCGAGGACTGCTTGTTCCACAGCATGATCACGGCGGCCAGGCCGACGAGCCAGGTGATGATGCCGATCGCGACGCCGATCCCGGACGCCTTCGCGGCCGAGAAAGGTCCCGAGCCGCCCGCCGAGGCGGCCAGCAGGCCCAGCACGCTCAGGCAGCTGATGCCGAAGAACACGGTCGCGGTGATCCGCGCCCAGTTCTTCCCGCTACGGTTCGCGAAGGCCATCCAGATCCACAGCCCGACCTCGATCAGGCCGAACACCGCGGCGATGGCGATGCCCGCGTGCACCGCGTTGTCGACCTGCGTGGTGGTGAAAGTAGGGTTCTTGGAAGTGATCGTCTCGCGCATCTTGGAGGTCTGGGTGAGCCCGACGACCGTGCCGATCAGCGTCAGGCCCGCGCCGGCCAGCATGAGGTAGAAGGCGTTCTGCACGGTCTTCGGGACGGGCGGTTTGGCGGGCATCCCGCTCTGACCGGGATACTGGGGGTAGGCCGGATACGGTCCGGGTTGCGGGTAGGCCATGACGATGAGGTCCCCTCCTGTGGAGTGTGTGCGGTCGAAATCGTAGAACGCCTGGCTCCCGCGGGCGACCGCCTATCCCGACATTGATCACTCCGCGTGATCTGGCAGGGTTGGGGCGAGGGCGACGAACTGGAGGAGTGACGGTTCATGGAACGCTGGCACGGCTTGTCCGAGGTGCCCCCCGGCTGGGGCACACCCGGCGGCTGCGTCGTCACCGTCGGCTTCTTCGACGGCGTGCATCAGGGCCACCGGCGGGTCGTGCGCCGAGCGGTCGCCCTCGCCCGAGAGCGCGGGGCCGCGGCCGTGGTGCTGACCTTCGACCCGCACCCGAGCGAAATCGTACGACCCGGTACCCATCCGCCGCTGCTGTCGACCCCGGCGCACCGGATGGACCTGATGGAGGCGCTGGGCGTGGACGCGGTGCTGGTGCTGCCGTTCACCACGCAGCTTTCGAAGCTCACCCCGGAGGAGTTCGTCCGGCAGGTCCTGGTGGAGCGTCTGCACGCGGTCGCGGTGGTCGTCGGTGGAAACTTCCGGTTCGGACACCGCGCGGCCGGCACGATCGAGACGCTGGCCGGACTCGGCGAGCGATACGGCTTCACCACGGAGGGCCTCGCGCTGGTGGCGCCCGAGGACGGAGCCGAGGCCCGCTTCTCCTCCACCGACGTGCGACGCATGGTGCTGGCCGGCGACGTGGAGACCGCGGCGCGGCGGCTCGGACGCCCGCATCGGGTGGAAGGCGTCGTGGTGCGCGGCGCCCAGCGGGGCCGGGAACTCGGCTTCCCCACCGCGAACGTGGACACGCCGCCGCACACCGCGATCCCCGCCGACGGGGTCTACGCCGGCTGGCTCGTCGTGTCCGGCGAACCGCTGCCCGCAGCCATCTCCGTCGGCACGAATCCCACCTTCGACGGCACCGCGCGCACGGTGGAGGCTTACGCGATCGGGCGCACCGACCTCGAACTGTACGGCGAGCACGTGGCCGTCGACTTCCTCGCCCGGCTGCGCGGGCAGGAGCGCTTCGAGTCGCTCCAGGAACTGGTCAAGCGGATGAATCAGGACGTCGAGGAAGCGCTGCGGCTGCTCGCCGCCGCCCCCGGGGTTTGACGCATCCCGCCGACGGCCGCGCGACCGGGCCGGACTGGCTGGGCAAGGCCCGTATTCGGTAGCGTGTGCGCTCACTCATTGTCTCCGGGGGGAGAAGCCGCACCGATGTCCGTCCTTTTCGCCGCGCCAGAACCAGGGGTCGACGACGACGCGCTGCTGAGCCGGACCGAGACGTGGTTCGTCGGCCGCGGACTGCCGTACTTCATCGAGGACCACAAGGCCACCGATGACGTCTTCACGCGGGCGCTTGCGCTGCTGGCCGCCTACTTCGTGATCAGCCTGATGCTGGTGCTCTCGCTGCGGCTGACCGTGCCGCAGCGCATCGGTGGCGCGGCGCTCGGCATCGGCCTGCTGCTCGGGCTCTACACCCTGCGCAACCTGGCGTCGGGGCGCGGCGCGTTCCGCCGGCCGCGGCGGATCGGCTGGGCCGAGGTCGGCGCACTGGTGCTGATCCCACCGGTCGTGGACGCGGTGGTGCGCAAGGACTGGCGGATCAACGGCTTCGACAGCTGGAAGATCACCGGTATCGACCTGGGCGGCAACCTCGGGGTCGTACTCGGCATCTACCTGTTCACCTCCGCCCTGCTGCCGCTGGCGCGCTGGGCGGTCAAACGCACCTTCCGGGAACTCGGCGAGGTCTTCGACCTGGCCGCGCGGGCCCTTCCGCTGCTGTTCCTGTTCAACAGCTTCCTGTTCATCAGCAAGGACGTGTGGGAGTTCGCCGGGGAGATGACCCGCCATCGGCTCTGGGGCGTGGTCGGCCTGTTCGCGCTCTTCACCGTGCTGTTCCTGGGCTACCGGCTGCCCGCCGAGGTCTCCCGCGTCGCAGAGCACGACGACCGCTCGTCCATCCGCCGGGCCTGTCAGGGCACGCCGATGGCCGGGGTGGTCGACCGGGTCGTGCTGCACGACGGCGCGTTGGCGCTCAGTCGCAGGCAGCGTGCCAATGTCCTGATGGTGCTGTTCTTCGGCCAGATGCTCCAGGTGCTGCTGCTGGCGGTGCTGGTGTTCGTGTTCTTCATCGGTTTCGGCTGGGTGACCATGGACTCGCGGCACATCGCCGAGTGGACCGGCCGCCCGGCCGAGCCGGCGCTGGCCTTCGGCCACCGGCTGAGCGACTACCTCGGATTCGACCTGAACACGGAGCTGTTCCAGGTCTCCATCTTCCTGGCCGCGGTCTCCGGCTTCTTCTTCGCGGTCTCGTCGATGACCGACGAGGCGTACAAGGAGCAGTTCTACGCCCGGATGAACGCCGAGCTGGAGACCGCGATCCAGGTGCGCCGGGTGTACGTCGCGCTGTATCAGGGTCGGCACACCGCTGCGGCCCCGGACGAGGACCCGGCGGCCACGCACGCGCGGCTGCGTATCCCGCGCCCGACCCGGGGCGGGCGCCGCTGGTTCGAGCAGACGCCGTACGAGCTCGGGATCCGCGGCCTAGGCGAGGGCGAGGAAACGGTCGAGCACCAGGCAGCCGAAATCGAGGGCTGAGATCGGCACCCGTTCGTCGACGCCGTGGAACATCGCGGCGAAGTCGAGGTCCGGGGTCAGCCGGAGCGGCACGAAGCCGTAGCCGCGCATGCCGCCCTTGCCGGCGCGGTCGAGCGAGGCGAAGGTCTTGTTGTCGGTGCCGGCCGAAAGGCAGTAGGGCACCGTGCGCGCGGCCGGGTCGTGCTCCCGCAACGCCGCCAGCATCGCCTCGACGATCGGCGCGCCGAACGGGGCCTCGACGCTGCGGTCGTGGTGGATCGCCTCGCGCGTGATCGCGGGGCCGGCCAGTTCGTCGATCGCGGCCAGGAACTCCTGCTCGCCGCCGGGCAGGAAGCGCCCGTCGATCACGGCGGCGGCGCGTTCCGGGATCACGTTGCTCTTGTATCCGGCTTCGAGCATGGTCGGGTTGGCGGTGTGCCGAAGAGTGGCGCCGACGAAGCGGGCCAGCGGGCCGAGCCGCTCGACCGCGGCCTCGGGGTCGGCGGGGTCGAACGGCACGCCCAGGGCGTCGCAGACCTCGGAGAGGAAGTCGCGCACCGTGGGGATCAGCGTCGTGGGGAAGCGGTGCGCGCCGATCCGGGCCACGGCGGCGGCCAGCGTGGTCACGGCGTTCTCGTCGTTGAGCATCGAGCCGTGCCCGGCGCGGCCGCGCGCGGTCAGCCGCATCCAGGACAGGCCCTTCTGCGCGGTCTCGATGAGGTACAGCCGAAGGTCGGGGGACACCTCGTAGGAGTAGCCGCCGACCTCGCTGATCGCCTCGGTGCAGCCGTCGAAGAGTTCGGGGTGCTCGGCGGCCAGGAACTTCGCGCCCTGATGACCGCCGGCCTCCTCGTCGGCGAGGAAGGCCAGCACCACGTCGCGGCGCGGCCGGCGGCCTTCGCGAACCATGCGGCGCACCACGGCCAGCGTCATCGCGTCCATGTTCTTCATGTCCACCGCGCCGCGGCCCCAGACCTGCGCCTCGCGCACATCCCCGGCGAAGGGATGCACCGTCCAGTCCGCGGCGTCGGCCGGGACGACGTCGAGGTGGCCGTGCAGCAGCAGCGCGTCGGCGGTCGGGTCGCTGCCCTCGAAACGCACCACGACCGATGCGCGCCCCGGCTCCGGCTCGAAGATCCGCGGCTCGAAGCCGGCTTCGGCGAGCCGTTCGGCGACGTACTCGGCGGCCGGCCGCTCGGGCTTGACCGGGTTCGAGGTGTCGATCCGGATCAGGTCGGTCAGCAGGCCGACCACCTCGCCGTAGGCAGCTTCGTCGGGGTGGGTTTCCATGGCCCTACCGTACCCAAGGCCCGGTCAGCGGGCGCGCTCCCCGAAGCCCTGGGCGACGTTGGCGGCCAGTTCGAGGTAGGCGTCCGCGGTGGCGGGGCGCAGCATCTCCAGGTCGATCTCGGCTCCGGTGCCCAGGTGCGGGTCGAACGGGATGGGCACGACCGCGCGGCAGCGCGCGGCGAAGTGGGTGACCAACTGGGTCAGGTCGAACTCCTTGGCGGAGGGCCGCACCCCGGAGATCACCGTGATCGAACGGGAGACCAGGTCCTGGTAGCCGTGCGCGACGAGCCAGTCGAGCGTGGTGGAGGCCGAGTTGCCGCCGTCGACGCTGGGCGTGGAGACCACGATGAGCTGGTCGGCCAGTTGCAGCACGCCGCGCATGGCCGAGTACAGCAGGCCGGTGCCGGAGTCGGTCAGGATGATCGAGTACTGACGCTGGAGCGCGCTGATGATGCGCCGGTAGTCCTCGTCGTTGAACGTCGTCGACACGGCCGGGTCCACGTCGTTGGCGAGGATCTCCAGCCGGCTGGGCGCCTGCGAGGTGAAACGGCGCATGTCCACGTAGCTCTGGATCGCCGGCAGCGCCTGGAGCATGTCCCGGATGGTGGCTCCGGTCTCGCGGCGCACCCGGCGGCCGAGAGTGCCCGCGTCGGGGTTGGCGTCCACGGCGATGACGCGGTCGCCGCGGTTCCAGGCGAGGGTCGCGCCGAGCGCGGTGGTGGTCGTGGTCTTGCCCACGCCGCCCTTGAGCGAGATGACCGCGATCCGGTGGCAGCCGAGCAGCGGCGTGCGGACCCGTTCGAGCAGGTCGATGCGCCGGGCCTCGGTCTTGCCCGGTGCGGGCTTGATGAGGCCGCCGGACGCGGACCGCAGGGTTTTGCGCCAGCCGGTGCGGGCGACCGGTTCGGCCTTGCGCACGAGGCGGTCCGAGGTGAGGTCCTGCGATGCCTGGAAGCCGAGCGGGGTGGTGGCTCCGGGTGGCGGCGGGGCCTGTCCGGGGTAGCCGCCGGGCCGCTGCGCGTACGGGT
>NZ_JAGSXH010000156.1 GCF_018283645.1 Actinocrinis puniceicyclus
AGCTGTGTATAAGAGACAGGTCGTGCGCATCGCCCGCGCCCACGAGTGGGGCGAGACAGGAGCCTGAAACCCGGGCCGAGCCCGCGTCCGAGCCACTCGGGTCGTCCGCGCTCAGATTTCATATCGCAAGCCTGATTTGGACGGGAGTCCCGGGTCCTGGGCCACCAGCGCGAGCCCCCCGCCCGGCCCGCCTTGGCCACCGAACAGATCTCGCACATCGTCGAAGACCACGACCTCCCCTACTGAACACAACAAGGTCCCCTTTCATCACGGCGCGCGTCTTCGTTGATACGAACGTCCTGTTCCCGTTCTCCCTGATGGATCTGATGCTCTCCCTCGCCGAAGACTACGTACACGACGTGGTCTGGAGTGACAGGCTGCTGCCCGGGAAACGCCCGGTACAGCAGCTTCAGCACCCAGTGCGGCCATCCAAAGTAGAGCTCTGCCAAGACCGGACGCCTGCCTTACCCCTCGGACGTCTCCGACGCCCACTGGGCACTGATCGGCCCCACCCCCACCGCCTGGCAGCTGGCTCGCATCGACCGGCGCCCCACCGGCGAGCCGGCCCGCACCGCCGTGGCGAGCGGAGGACGAGTTCGTTCCAGATCTGGTCGCGCTGCCCGAGCGGGGTGGTGACGTCGCGGGTGAGGGTGCGGGCTTCGGTGAGCGTCAGTTGGCGGGTGTCGGGGCTCGCAGGATCGGTGAAGGGGAGGGCGAGCGGTTCGCGGAGGTGCGCGGTGAGGGTCGTGAAGTGCTGCTCGAGTGCTATGAAGATCGAGGAGCTGTTCAAACACACCGGCCGAGCGGATCAGCGCCCGACACGATGACCTTCCCCGAACTGTTCGCTCTGCCGGTCACCGTCGACCTCGCCACCGCCGCACGAGCCCTCGGCATCAGCATGACCACCGCCTACCGACTCACCCAGCGCAACGCCTTCCCCTGCGCGATCATGCGACCGACCTACCGCTACCGCATCCCCACCGCCAGCCTCCTGACCGCCCTCGACATCGACCTTCAGCCCGTACACCCCGACGACGTCGAAAACGGCATCGAATTCGCCCGCCGCTTCACACAGACATAGATCGCGACAGCGCTTGTCCGGCGCCCACAGCACAAGGCGCCGGACAAGCACTATCACCCGCCCCGATCCCACGATTACGGCCCGCTGTACGCCGCTGATCTGCGACCTTTCAAGATCGCGAGGGAATGGCTACCACGTGCCGAACGATTGCGGCGCACGGGCCGCGAGCCCGACACTCTGGACGGGTCGGCAGTCCACCTACGACACCTCGCGCGAGCTCCTGGCCCCTCACAGCATCAGACCGAAGCCGTCCAATTCCACTGTCAGGGCCATGCACGGATCAGGTCGTCCGGTCCGTAAGCGGCGTCAATCTCCCCGCATTGGACGCCGCTTCGACTGACGGCGACCAGAGGGAGGGGCTGATCTGTCAGCGCCGCCCAGTGCCGCAGCAGCGCCGCCTTGTCGTGCTCGTCGAAGGCGCTGCCGAGCCACTTGATGGAGCCGACGAACAGTAGCTGTTTCGCAATCGGTCCCCGGTCCGCGCCCACAATGTCGATCTCGATCTGCTTGTTGCGTGTCCAGTACCCGCCCACTACCGGGGCGTCGGGTAGGCCTCGGTCCGGTAGCAGCCGGGCGAGTGACTCGCGGACCAGGGGCTCGATGGCGCGCCCACGCCAACTGGCCCAGCTTGTCGCAATGCGCTGTGTGGTGGTATCGCCCCGGCCGCGCTCGATCTCGTCGAGGTGCGGGCCGAGAAAGCGCAGCCAGAACCTGAGGTAGGGATCCGTTACCCGGTAGCGTCGGTCTTTGGAGGGCTGCAGGGCGACGGGGAGCTCCCCGGCTACGATCCTCTTGTCCATCAGTGTGCCAAGCGCCCGGTTCAGCGGGGTAGCGGCGATCCCCCCGACGGCGTTCGCGATATTGGTGAAGCTGCGCTCCCCGGTACCGATCGCGCTCAGTACGGTCCGGGCCTGGGTGTGGTCGGGGAATTCCGCGGCCAGGGAGCGTTCCGCGGACACCAGCAGCGCACTGACCGGGTTGGCCAGCGCCAGGGCGAGGTACTGCTCGACGGACGCACCGTGCGGCCATTCCGCGCAGATCAACGGAAGTCCGCCGGTCACCAGGGCCGCGTCGAAGGCATCGGCCGCGCCCAGACCCAGCATCTGTCCGATCTCCCGCGGATTGAGCGGGCCGATCACCATTTCCCGTCCCCGCTGGTGGAACGGGCGGTCATAGGCGGTCAAAGCCTCCATCATCGACAGGTCCGAGCCGATCATTAGGAGCAGGACCGGCTTACGCTCGAACAGGCGGTCCCAACTGCGTTGCAGCACTCCTTCGAACGCGTCATCGCGCCCCATCAGATAGGGCACCTCGTCCAAGACCACAATGGAGGGCTGATCGTCGGGAAGCGCCGCCGCCAACAGCCGGAGCGCCGCGCCCCAATCGGCCGGGCGCGCGGCCGCCAGCAGTTCCCGCTCGGGCAGTGTTGAGCGCTGCGCATCCTCGGCGAGCCGCAGCAGTTCCGCAGCAGGCACCGCGCCGGTGGCGGTGAAGAACAGGTAGGGCGCGCCCGCGCGCTCCACGAACGTCTCGACCAGCCGCGACTTGCCCACTCGCCGTCGCCCGCGCAGGAGCAGACAGCGCCCTGGGCGCTCTCCCCCGACTCCGGAGCGCACCCGCTCGAGTTCGTCCCGCAACAGCGCCAGTTCCCGCGTGCGCCCGACGAAGTCCGCCATCGTGCCAGCCTCCCAGCCCGAGACTGATGTTACTAACAATCATGTCAGTAACGCGAATGTTAGTCAACAATAAGGATCGCATAACGACAGAGCGCGTGGACCCGTTACTTGGGCTTAGCTCGCGGTAGCCAACCCCATACCGGCCTGTTGGCGTACTCTGCCGGCGTGACGGACCTGCCTGCAGGGCTCTACGAGGAAGTCATCACATAAGGCAATGAACCTCTCGAGTTCCGAACGGCGGATCCGGATCGTCCCATTGGGCAGCTTCACGCACCGCGGCCCAGTGCCAAGTGTGCGCCAGCGGTAGAAAGTCGCTCTGGACACTTTGAGTTCGTCACTCGCTTGCGCGACCGTGAGCAGCTCGTCTCGGGCCATGACGCCATCATCTCCCTTCTGTTTCCTCCCATTCGCGCAAAGCTGGCAATCCACCGGCAGGGCATCCCGGAGGGGGGAGAGCAAGCCGACGGGAAGCAGCGAGAGATCTGGCGCGCCACGCGCGGACGGCAAATGATCGTCGCTGACGGCGGGCATGATCCCACGGACGGCTCCGTAGCTCAGTTCGAGCATTTCGTGTTGCAGCGGCACAGAGACCTCGCCACCTCGTCGACCGGGGCGCGCGGCGCAGGCGACAGCGTGTCCTGGCCTTGTTCCCGCGAGGTTCCGTAAGGTGGTGGCATGTCGACGTCGTACCGTGCCGCTTCGCTGGCCGATCTGGCCGATTGGCTCGCCGAGGCCAGCGAGCAGGAACGGTGGCGGCTCGTCGCCGAGTTCCTCGAGGAGTACCGCCACGAACCGCCAGGGACCCGGTTGGGGCTGCTGGAATCGGAGCCGGCCGGGACCGGGGACGAGCGGTGGGATGTGTTCCTCGGCGCTCTGGCCGAGCACCTGGCCGCGCTGGCTGATCAGGCCCCTCCACAGTGGGCCGGTCGGCGGATGCTTCGCTCGTTCTGGTTCCCGTTCAACACCCGCGCTGCGCGCGCCGATGCCCTGGTGAACGCGCCGGCAGCGTTCCGTCGGCGCGGGGTGTTCGTCGCGCCGCAGGAGTTGGAGGTCGCGTGAGCGAGGGGCCTCTGCTGGATCGGGAGGGTATCCGCGGCGCGTTGACCCGATTGGGCGAACGTCTGGCGCGCCGCGGGGTGACCGCGGACGTGTACGTCTTCGGTGGCGCGGCGATGGCGCTGGCCTATGACGCGCGGCGGGCGACGCGGGACATCGACGCCCTGTTCAAGCCGCATGGGGTAGTGGTCGAGGAAGCCCGAGCGGTGGCCGATGAGCTCGGGCTGCCGCATTGGTGGCTCAACGAGCAGGCCAGCGTATACGTCGCCAGCGGGGGCGATGCCAACGCGGCGACGATCTTTGAGCATCGAGGGCTGCGGGTGTCCGCCGCCTCGCCGGAGCACCTGCTGGCGATGAAGGTGCATGCGGCTCGTCGACGCGATCTTGACGACATCCGTTTCCTCGTCGACAAGCTCGAACTGGCCGATGTCGAATCGGTGGTCACCTTGTGCGATGAGATCTTCCCCGATGAGCCGCTTCCAGCTCGAGCACGCCTCGTGCTCGAGGACGTCTTCGAACCGCGCGACGCAACAGGGTGAGGGTCTGCGCGTAATTCCATCGAGCAGACGATCCGAGACTGCAAGATCCTCCTCGGAGTCGGCGACGCCCGCAACCGACTGCGCGCCGCCGTGGAGCGCACCGTGCCGTTCCAGATGCTGTGCCTGACCATCCTGTACTGCTGGTACGCCACCGCCCACCCGGGATCCGACGCCCTGGACGCCTACCGCCGGCAGCACCCCTGGGACCGCGCCAAGACCCACGTGAGCGCCGACGACATACTCATCGCCTTCCGCCGCCAACGAATTAAAGACAACTCCGCAGGCCACGCCACACCCACGCGATTCCCCCACAAGCCCGCGACCAGCGACTTAGCAGCCGCCTGACAGCGAAACTCCAGTAATATGGGCCAACAAAGATATCAAGAGCAAAGACCATCGGATCGCTTAAATTAGCGTTCTAATACAGCAGATGTGGCCGGATCCTGTTGGCTCCGGCCACATCTGACGGCGAGCCGGCCTATAAGCCGGGTTCTGTTCGCGCGCTGCGGACAGCGTGCGAGGCGACCATCCATCTAGGGCGTGCGTCGCCGCACGCCTCAAGCGGTCTACCCGCGAGCTCGGGCGGGCCGCCCTCAGACACTCGCGCGGGCCGCCCGTGGGCGACCCTTCTCGACCTTGCTCCGGGTGGGGTTTACCGAGCCGCCCGGGTCACCCCGGGCGCTGGTGGGCTCTTACCCCACCGTTTCACCCTTGCCGCGGGCCTCGCGGTCCACGGCGGTCTGTTTTCTGTGGCACTTTCCCGCGGGTCACCCCGGGTTGGTGTTGCCAACCACCCTGCCCTGTGGAGCCCGGACTTTCCTCGGGCGCGGGCTCGCACCCGCGCACGCGGTCGCCCGACCGGCTCGCCGCACCTCCATCCTAGAGCTTGGCGCACCGCGCCGAGACCGTTTGTGGATCTTCGGCTACACGGCGGCGCCGGTCAGGTGGTCGACCGCGAGCTGGGCGAGCAGCGCGGCGCCGTCGGGCACGACCCGCTCGTCGAAGGCCGCCCCGGGCGCGTGGTTGAACGGGGCCGTGGCCGGGTCGCGGCCCTCGAGGGTCGCGCCGAGGAAGACCATCGCACCGGGTACGCGCTCGAGGATCCGGGAGAAGTCCTCGGCTCCGGCCAGCGGCTGCGGCAGCGGGACGAACCGCTGCTCGCCGAAATGCTCGCGCACGGCGGCGCCGACCTTGGCGACCGCGTCCGCGTCGTTCACGGTCACCGGATAGAGGCTGTGGATGTCGGCGTCCACCTCGAGGCCGTGGGCCGCCGCGATGCCTTCGACGGTGGCTTTGACCACGGGCAGCACGCGTTCCATCGCACCCGCCGAGAACGCGCGGATCGTCGCGTCGAAGACCGCCGTGTCCGGGATGATGTTGTTCTTCGTACCGGCCCGGAAGTAGCCGACTGTGACGACCACCGGGTCGAAGATGTCGAACTTGCGGGTAACCACGGTCTGCAACGCGGTGACCATCTCGCACGCGGCGGGAATCGGGTCGTTGGCCCGGAAGGGCGTCGAACCGTGGCCGCCCCTGCCGCGCACCGTCACCTTGAAGTCCGCGCAGGCCGCCATCAGCGTGCCGGGCCTGGTCGCGAAGACGCCGCGCGGCAGCAGGCCGGAAGTCACGTGGATCGCGTACGCGGCGCTCGGCTTGGTTCCGGTCGCGTCGAGCAACCCCTCGGCGATCATGTGACGCGCTCCGTCCTCCCCCTCCTCGCCGGGCTGGAACATGAAGACCACGTCGCCGCGCAGGCTCTCGCGCCGTGCCGACAACAGCTTCGCCGCACCCGCGAGGATCGCGGTGTGCAGGTCGTGGCCGCACGCGTGCATGACGCCGTCGACCTGCGAGACGACGTCTTGTGTGCGCTGCTCCTGGAGCGGAAGCGCGTCCATGTCGCCCCGCAGCAGGACCGTGGGGCCGGGCGCCGCGCCGCGCAAAACCGCGGTGACCGAGTTCAGGGCGACGCCGGTGGAGATCTCAAGACCGAGCCCGTCGATCGCGCCGAGCACCTTCTCCTGGGTGCGCGGCAGGTGGAGACCGAGTTCGGGCTCCCGGTGCAGGGCACGGCGCAGTTCGGCCAGTTCGCCGGCCAGTTCGGCGGCGTCTTCGTGCACAGACATGTACGGTGCGACCTCCCGTTGCGGGCCTTTCTCCGGGAGCATAGGGCACGGCGCGGCCGGGATCAGCAGGTTTCGACGGCCGGTTTCGCCGGGCTCCGGATTCGGCGGGCTCCGGATTCGGCGGCATCAACGCGAGGCCGCGGTGAGCGCGCGATGTCAGGACGCGCCGGGCGCCGTCCGCGTCGAGGTCGGTGCGCCGTCCGGGCCCGGGTGCGCGCGCTGCGCCTCGTGCACCGCGGTCAGCGCTTCGAGCGTGCGCGCGGCGTGCACCGCGCTCTCGACGCTCGGCAACTCCCCGGGCCGCGGCGTGCGCACGATGTCCCGGTAATCGGGGTGCAACTCGGCCCAGCGCTTCATGAACGGGCAGAACGGCAACACGGTGAGCCCGTCGGCGCGCGCGTCGTCGAAAGCCCGGCGGGCCAGCATGGAACCTATCCCGCGGCCCGCCCATTCCGGGCCGACCTCGGTGTGCGGCAGGACGACCGTGTCATGCACCTTGACCCAGGTGGCGTACCCGAGACGCTTTTCGTCGAGATAGGCGGTGTAGCGGCCGTCCTCGCGTTCGTCCCTGATCTCGATGTTCATCGGCAGTGGGAGGTGCGGGCCTGTTGCGGCCCGGTTCCTCCGTCCCCTTTCCATTGCGTGGGTGCGGTCTCCCGGACCTGCGCCCGCCGGTGCGGGCCAGCTCGCAGGACGCGACGTGAGGTCAACGCTAGAACGCCCGCGGCGCCGGGGCCACCACCCCGGCGAACCCGGGCCCGCGGCGGACGGCCGCGGCGCGTCAGGGCCAGTACAGGACGGCGCGCTCGACGTTCTTGAGCAGCCTGCGCGCGGCGAGGCCGGTGGCCAGCGCGGAGAAGCCGAAGAACACCAGCCAGCAACCGAGCACGACCGCCAGGAAGACCAGACTGGCGCTCGGGAACAGCATGATCAACAAGCCGACGATCATGCTGAACACTCCCCCGGCGAGTCCCGGTGAACGCCCGAAGGCCCGCTCCCGGCCGCGCCGCTGCCGGGCCCCGAACCAGGTGATCGCGCCGGCCGCGAACCAGAAGGCTCCGGCGACCACGGCGAACGAGGAGGCGGTGCTGAACGGGTCGATCAGGCAGACGACGCCCACGGCGACCGCGAGCACGGCCAGCACCAAGGCCACCACCCGCGCGATCGGGTCCACGCCGCGCAACTGCACCGCGGCGACCAAGCGGTAACCGCCGGTGGCCAGCAGGTAGAGGCCGAACAACACGGTCAACGCCCCGACGCCGTGCCCGGGCCAGGCCAGGACCAGCACGCCGAGCAGCACCGACGTGACACCGAAGACGACCGGCACCAGCCAGGCCCTGGCCCATTTGGGCGAAAGCAGGCCGGGGCGTCGCGCTGCGCCGGGTTCGGGCCCGGGCCCCTCGTCCGGGCCCACGACCCGGCCGCTCAGTGGTTCGCTCATCCCCGGTACTCCTCGCTCGGCCTGACGCGTGCCCGGCCCCATTCTCCCATTCCGCGCGGTACCCGGACGTGCGCGGTGCGAGCATCTGATCGTCTTGACCTCGACGGGACGATCCGACGTAAAGTGATCAACCGCCAGATCCGCAAGGCAGAGGGAGCGGCAGTGAGCGGGCAGCCAACCGGCGAACGGCCGAGCCTGGGCGAAGACGAGGCGAAGGTACCGGGTCAAGGGCCGGGCCAGGGCCAACCCGGCCAACCCGGCCAACCGGGTGCCACGGACGAGCAGGCGCGCGAGCAGCAGACCGCGGCGATCGCGGCGATCACAGCGGCGACCGGGGCGCGTGACGTGCCGGGCACCAGCCCGGGCGTCGTCGGGGGCGCCGCGGCGGTGGCCGAGAGCGAGCGCGCGGTCGCGGCGCAGGCCGGGGTGGAACAGACGGTCGAGCAGCGCTCCGGGCGGATCCACCAGATCGAGCCGGACGAGCACTCGCCGCTGAACGCGCTGACCAGCGTCATCAGCGCGGACTTCCGCCGCGCGCTGCTGGCGACGCTGCTGGCCTGCGCCGCGCTGGGGCTGAGCTACGCCGCCGGCGGGGTGCTGACCAACACCCCGGCGAAGGTCGGCTTCTTCAGCAGGCACTCCGCGATCGGACACGCCGCGGCGATCGGCGGCGCGGTACTGTTCCTGATCTTCGGCGTCGTCGCGGTGCGGTCGGCCACCGGCGAGATCCTCAAGACGGTGCCGTCCAGCCTCGGCGACAACCGCAAGGCGGGGCTGCGCTGGGTCTGCCTGCTGGTCGGCTACCTCATCGTCATCTTCGGCACGCTCGGCGCTTTGAACGTCCCGATCGAGCGGCTGCTGCTGGGCGGCGCGGTCACCGGCGTCATCCTCGGCATCGCCGCACAGCAGTCGCTCGGCAACGTGTTCGCCGGGCTGATGCTGCTGCTGACCAGGCCGTTCGCCATCGGCGACGAGATCTCGATCCGATCCGGATCACTCGGCGGGGTGCTCACCGGACTGGTCGCGGACATGAACCTGACGTACGTGAAGCTGGTCACGGACAACGGCACGGTGCTGCTGCCGAACGCGGCCATCCTGTCGGCGGTGATCGGGCCGCCCGGCGTGTTCGGATGAGCGGGAGATGAACCCGGTCAGCGCGGCCAGGCGGCGATCAGCGCGTCGGTGACCTCGGGCGCCCGCACGGCGATGCGCAGCCAGTTCGGACCGAGGCCGGGAAAGGTGTCGGCCCGCCGCAGCGCGAAGCCGCGCTCGCGCAGACGCAGCCGGATCTTGTCCGCCCCGGGCGTGTGTACGAGCACGAAGGGCGCGCGGGCGCGCGGCTCACGAGGCCGGACGGCCGGCAGGTCGACGCCAGGCAACGCGTAGAGCCGCTGCTCCAGGTACTCGCGGTCGACCGCGGCCTGCCTGGCCAGGTGCTCCGCCTCCGCCAGCGCGCGCGGCTCGCTGCACGCCTCGGCCGCGGCGAGCGCCGGGGCCGAGACAGACCACAGCGGCTGCGCGGCACGCAGTCGCTCGACCAGGTCCGCAGCGGCGAGCAGATAGCCGGCGCGAAGCCCGGCCAGACCCCACGTCTTCGTCAGGCTCCTGATGACGATAAGGCCGGGCAGGTCGCGGCGCGCGGCCAGCGACTCGGCCTCGCCGGGGATCGCGTCGATGAACGCCTCGTCGGCGACGAGGATCCGGCCGGGCTTCGCGAGCGCGGCGATGCGGGCGGCCGGGTGCAGGACCGCCGTCGGGTTGGTGGGGTTGCCGATGATGACGAGGTCCGCGTCGTCGGGCACGCCGGCCGGGTCGAGTTCGAAGCCGTCCGCGGCGGAAAGGATCGCCCGGCCGACCCGGTGCCCGGCGGCCGCGAGCGCGGCCTCCGGTTCGGTGAACTGCGGGTGCACGACGACCGGCCGGCGGGGTCGCAGGGCGCGCGCGAGCAGCACGAAGGCCTCGGCCGCGCCCGAGGTGAGCAGCACCTCTCGGGCCGGGCGCCCGTGCCGGGACGCCACCGCGGCCGTGGCGCGCGCCGGATCCGGGTAGGCGGCCAGGCCGGCCAGCGACGCGGCGACCCGTTCGAGCAGCCAGCGCGGCGGCTGCGGGACGCGCACGTTGACGGCCAGGTCGATCAGTCCGGCGGTGGCCTCGCGGTCGCCGTGGTGACGCAGGTCGTAGCCGGCCGACGCGCCGTCGGCGGGCACAGCCGGCACAGGGGGTACAGGGGGTACAGGGGGTACAGG
>NZ_JAGSXH010000157.1 GCF_018283645.1 Actinocrinis puniceicyclus
TCCCAGGTGAAGGAGCATTCGGTCGACCAGGGGGAGGTCAGGGTGCCGTCGCTGGTGACGGCTTTCCAGGTGAAGGTGGTCGGCGTGCTTCCGGCCAGGGTTTTGAAGAAGGATTCCGGCAGCGGCAGGGCGGCGGTGACTCCGGAGTTGCCGGTGTAGGTGTCCGAGGGGATGCCGTGGGCGGAGGTGAGCAGGTTGGTCTTGGCGCCGTCGGAGGCGTAGTAGAAGTTGAAGGTGGTGGTCAGGGAGCCGCCGTCGGGGTCGGAGACCGGGGCGTAGAGCGTGACAGCGGTGTCGCCCAGGGTGGTGCTTGAGCAGTCAGTAGATGGGGAGGTGTACAGGCCGGTGGGCTGGTCGGGGGCTTGGTCGTAGGTGACCGAGGCGGTGGTCTTGGTTTCGGTGCTCAGGTTGCCGTTGAACTGTTTCCAGGCGTAGGCGTCGGATTCGTTGGCGGCGCGCAGCCCGAGGGTGAGCGACGTGCCGCCGGCGCCGCGGGTGGAGGCGACCTGGCTGGTGATGTCGAAGCCGACGCCGCCGGCGGAGCAGCCGCTGTAGCCCTTGGCCACGCTCTCGGAGCCGATCTTGCTGTTCCAGGCGGGCTGGCTGTTCCAGGTCGTGCCGCTGGAGATGCCGCCGGTGGTCCACAGGTCCACCTCGCGGGCGCTGCAGGAGGGGGCGACGTCCTCGAAGAAGTTGACCTGCGCCGAGGAGACCTGGGCGCCGGCCGGCACACCGGACAGGTTCAGGGTGGTGAAGGAGCGGGCGGTGAAGTAGGGGGCGTCCCAGCCGTCGTAGCCGACCTGCATGCGCCCATTGGTGCCGCTGTTGAAGTAGGAGGTGGTCGCGTAGTAGGAGTTGACCATGGTCCAGGACGCCACGCTCGGGCCGACCGAGGGGTCGATGTACACCGGGTAGCTGGTCGCACTGCCGGTCAGCACTGAGGCGGGCGGGGACAAGGTCAGGGTGCTTCCAGAGAGCGCGGCGTCCAGGGATGCCTGGTGGGCGCCCTCGCCGGGGCCGGTGACCGATGAGGCCAGGGGCGCGCCGGTGACCGGGTCCGTTCCGGCTGCGGTCCCGGTCGGGCTGGGGTTGGGTGAGGCGGTGCCGGCCGAGAGGGTGCCGGTCGCCGGGGCGGTGGCCGAGTCCCAGATCGCGGGTGCGGGGGCGGTGAAGATTGGGGTCCCGGTGCTGGTGGCGGCGGTCAGGTTCCCAGCCGCGTCGGTGGTAAGGCTCACCCCGGTGCCGGTGAGGGTGGCTCGCATTAGGGTGCGCAGCGAGGGGTTGGCGGCCGCGTTGGCGGTTTTGACGACGAACACGTCGCTGTAGCCGCCCTCGGGAGTGGCGGTGACTACCAGGTCCACGTCGGGCAGCAGGCCCGGGTAGATGGCGGTGGCGCCGGTGACAGCGGGGGCGGGCAGGCTCACCGGCAGGGTGACGGCCAGTTGGCGGCCGTGGTTGCTCAAAATCGCGAGGGGGTCGGCGCCGCCGCCGGAAAGGACCAGGCCGGCGGGGGTGGCGGCCGGGGAGTAGGTGCCGTCCGGGTTCTTGACCAGGGTGGCGTCCAGCGGCACCCAGGCGCCGTGCCGCTGTACGCGCACCGGGGCCGGGGAGGTGGTCAGGGTGAACGAGCCGTCCGGGTTCGCAGTGGTCTGATCGGTCGCGGTGGTCAGCGCGTCGGCGACCACGGCCTGCCCGGTGGCGCGCGCCCGCGCGGAGGCCATGGCGGCCGACAGCCGCGTGCTGCTCGCGGCCGGCGCGGTCGCGGGCAGGCGGGTGGCGGGGTGCTGCGGCGGGTGCGCGGCGAGCAGCGCGGCCGCGGCCAGGCTCAACGCCAGGGTCGCGGGTGTGATACAGCGCAGGCTGCGCGCGCGGACGGGAACACGCATGTGGGACTCCCCCAAGGGTCAAGCTTCCAACCAGGCGAACGATGACAGGAGGTTGCCTTGATTCACCCCCCCCGCGTCGGTCACGCTACCGGGTGACTGTGACATCCGGCCAGGGCCGGGTCGACCGGTCGTAACCGGTTGGCGTTTCTATGACAACTGATGACGACTGGTTTGTCCGGCTTAAAGGGAGACGTCTGATTCATAGCCCTGTGATCGTGACGCTTTCGTGACCATTCGGGGTCTGAGTTTGGTATCGTTCGGTTGGCTGCCCTGCTTACCGGTTCGCGGAAGGCGGCACGCCAGCGCTATCAGCTCGTTGGGGCGGTTCGGTCTTGGTGGGGGTTTTCGTGCGTGTCGTGGCTTGGCGGCGTCGCAACAGCATCCTGGCTCGTATGCGTACCTCGGCCCTGGGCGGGGGGATCGCGGCGGGCGCGTTGATCGCGCCGCTGCTGCTCGCGCCACAGGCATTGCCGCAGAGCGCTGCGAAACCCGCGCTGCCCAGTGCGAATGTGGGTTACCCGGTCACCGGGGTTCACAAGGTCGCGGCGCATCCCGTCAACGGCCGCGACGAGACAGGCACCAGGTACGTGCCGAGTGCGATGCGCTGGCCCAGCGCCCACGCCGCCACCGCGTCGCTGAGCGCCGCCGGGGCGGGCGCGGCGAAGGCCCCGAGCCAGGCGGCGGGTGGCGCACCCGCGAGCGTTGGGGCGAAGGGGTATGCCGCGGGCACCCCGATGTGGGGTCAGGCGGTGGCGCCGGCGCACGGCACGTATCAGGGCCCTGTGGCGTTGAGTTTCAGCGTGGCCGACCACGCGGCCGCGGCGGCGGCCGGGGTGGACGGGGTGCTGTTCACCGCCGCGCCGAGCGGAGCGGGTCGCGGACGGGTGCGCGTGGGCATCGACTACGGGACGTTCGCGCAGGCCTACGGCGGCGACTACGGCTCGAGGCTGCGCCTGGTGCAGCTGCCCGCGTGCGCGCTGACCACGCCCCAGCTGGCGGTCTGCCGCACCCAGACGCCGCTGCCCTCCACCAACGACCTAAGCGGCAAGTCGCTCTCCGCGCCGGTTACCCTCGGCGCCGTCGAGGCCGCCGCCCCCCAGTCGCTCTCCAGCGGTGTGCGCCCGGCCAGGACGATGAGCGGCGGCGCGATGGTGCTGGCCGCCACCTCCTCGCCCTCGGGCGGGGACGGTGGCGGGGCCGCGGGCACGTATGGGGCCACCAGCCTGAAGGCGTCGGGGTCGTGGTCGGCGGGCGGCTCGACCGGTGCGTTCGACTACTCCTACCCGGTCAGCGTGCCCCCCGCGGCCTCGACGCTGGTGCCCACGGTGTCGCTCTCCTACAACTCGGGTAACGTGGACGGTCAGACCGCCGCCACCCAGGCGCAGGCGAACTGGCTGGGGGACGGCTGGTCGACCCCGGAGAACTACATCGAGCAGGCCTTCGTCTCCTGCTCCGACTCCCCGGAAGGCGATCCTGCGCCGCAGGCCACCGGGGACATGTGCTACGACGGGCCGGTCCTCACCCTCTCGCTGAACGGTTCGTCCACCGCGCTGGTGTGGGACTCGGGCAAGCAGACCTGGAAGGCCGCCACCGACGATGGCGAGGTGGTCACCCACCACACCGGGTCGAACAACGGCACCGGAACCTACAACACCGACTACTGGACGGTGACCGACCGCACCGGCACGACCTACTCCTTCGGCCGCAACCAGCTGCCGGGCTGGTCCTCGGGCAAGGCGACCACCAACTCGGTGCAGTCCGAGCCGGTGTACTCCGCACACGACCCGAGCACCCCGGGTAAGAACTACACCGACCCGTGCTACAACGCGACCTGGTCCTCCTCCTGGTGCACCATGGCATACCGGTGGAACCTGGACTACGTCAAGGACCTGCGCGGGGACGCGATGGCGTACTACTACAAGCAGGACTCCAACGCCTACGCGAAAAACGCGAACACCACCAGCGCGACCGCATACGTGCGCGACGCGCACCTGGACCACATCGACTACGGGTTCACCGACGACAATGCCTACGGCACCATCCCGGACAAGGTGCTGTTCAGCACCGGGGACCGCTGCGTGTCCGGGACCTGCGACCCGCTGAACACGACGAACGCGGCGAACTGGCCGGACGTGCCCTACGACCTGAACTGCGCCGCGGGCGCCGCCTGCCAGGTGACCGGCCCCTCATTCTGGTCAACCGTGCGCCTGGCCGGGATCAGCACCGAGCAATGGAACGGCTCGGCCTACGCCACGGTGGACAGCTACGCCTTCACCCAGACCATGCCCGCCCCGGGCGACGGCACCGCCGCGACCCTGTGGCTCAAGACGATTACCCACACCGGCTCGGACACCTCCGCCGGCGGGGCCGCGGTCACCCTGCCCGCGCTCAGCTTCGGCGGGATACAGGAAGCCAACCGGGTGGACACCACCACCGACGGGCTGCCCCCGCTGATCCGCTACCGGATCGGCTCGATCACCACCGAGACCGGCAGCGTGATCACCGTGAACTACGGCCTGGTCAACCCGTGCACCGCGCCGGTCACCCAGGCCCCGGCGACGAACACCTCCTCCTGCTACCCGGTGTACTGGACCGAGCAGGGCGCCAGCACCCCGCTGCTGGACTGGTTCAACAAATACACCGTCTCCTCCGTCGCCCAGTCCGACCCCTCCGGCGGCTCCGCGGGCATGTACACCGCGTACAAGTACCTCAAGGGGGCGGCCTGGCACTACGACGACAACGAGGTGGTGCAGGCCAAGTACCGCACCTACGGCCAGTACCGCGGCTACGGCGACGTGCAGACCCTCACCGGCTCAGGCTCCGACCCGGTCACCGAATCGGAGAGCACCTACTACCGCGGCATGTCGGATGACAACAATTCCACCGCGGTCACCCTGACCGACTCCCAGGGCGGCAACCACGAGGACACCAACCAGCTCGCCGGCGACACCCTCGAGACCACGCAGTACAACTACGAGGGCGGAGCGGTCACCTCCTCCACCATCGACTCCTATTGGGTCTCCGCCCCCACCGCCTCCCGCACGCGCACCGGGCTGCCCGCGCTCACTGCGAACGCCACCGGGCAGATCGAAGCATGGACGCGCACCGCGCTGACCGACACGAGCACCACCACCTGGCGCACAACCGAGACCGACACCAGCTACGACGCGACCGTCGAGGACGACTACTTCGGCCTGCCGACCATCGTCTACCAGCACGGCGACCTATCCGTGCCGGGCAACAACCAGCAGCGCTGCACCATCACCAGCTACGCGCCGGCCAATAAGAGTCTGAACCTGGTCGGGCTGGTCGCCGACGTGGAAACCGACGCCGACCCCTGCGGCGGGACCAACCCCGGCGGCTCAAGCGCCCCCACCGCCGCACAGACCAACGCTCTGACAGCCCCGACGAGCTTGAACCGGCCCACTGACGTGGTCTCGGACACCCGCACCTTCTACGACCTGCAACCGGTCGGCTCCAGCACCGAGCCGAGCACCAGTCCCGCGTGGCCGCAGCCCGCCCCCACCCTCGGGCAGGTCTCCGAGATTCAGAAGGCCACCGGCTACAGCGGCGGCGCGTTCACCTACCAGGTGGCCGGCGCCACCACCTACGACAGCTACGGCCGCGCACTGGACGCCTGGGACGCGCTCGGGCACGAGAGCCAGAGCGCGTACACCACGGCCAACGGGGAGACCACCGGTTCGACCGCTACCAACGCCCTGGGACAGGCCACCACCACGACCCTGGACCCGTATCGGGGCCTGCCGGTCACCGTCACCGACCCCAACGGCGTGACCAGTGTCCTGCACTACGACGGGCTGGGCCGCAAGACCGCCGTGTGGGCGGACAACAACCCCACCACCGCCACTCCGAACGCGGCGTACACCTACACCCTGGGCACCGCCACCACCCCCACCGTGATAAGCACCGCGACGCTGAACAACGAGGGCGGCACCTACACCTCCACCGCCCTGTACGACGCGCTGCTGCGGCCGCGTGAAACCCAGGCGCCCACCCCGCAGAACGGCCGCCTGATCAACGAGACCTACTACGACACCCACGGCTGGACGATCAAAACCAACGCCAACTGGTGGGACCCGGGCACCACCCCCGGCAGCGACCTGGTGACCATCCCCGACAACCAGGTGCATCAGCAGAGCGTCACCAGCTACGACGGCCTGGGCCGCGCCGTAAAGGTCCAGTCCCTGGACAACGCATCCACCCCCACCGTGGACAACATCACCTACACCCAATACACCGGCGACAAGACGATCACCGTGCCGCCGGCCGGCGGCGTCGCCACGGCGACCGTGACCGATGCTCTGGGACGCACCACCGAACTGGACCAGTACACGACCGCCCCCACCGTCACGGCGAGCACCAGCAACGCGATCACCACAGTCACGATCAGCGGCGGTACGACCCAGGCCACCGACTACCTGTTCGACAACACCGGGCAGCAAACCGACGTGAAGGACGCGATCAGCGGCGCGGACTGGCACACCGGCTACAACCTGCTCGGCCAGGTCGTCAGTAAGAACGACCCCGACGCCGGCGCCTCCAGCCTGAGCTACGACCCGGACGGCAACCTGGCCAAGACCACTGACGCTGCTGGCAACGCCGTTTCTTACAGCTACGACGCGCTCAACCGCAAGACCGGCGAATACGACGCTCCCGCTGGCAGCCAGCTGCCTGGCCCTCTGGCCGCTTCCTGGATATACGACAACAGCAACAACGCCGTGTCCGGCATGACCGACCCGATCGGGCACCTGACCACCGAGACCGCGTACAGCAACGGCGCCGCCTACGAAACGATCCAGCAGAGCGGGTTCAACGTCTTCGGCGAACCCCTCGGCGAGAACATCACCATCCCCTCAAGCGAGGGCGCGCTCGCCGGCACCTACAGCTACACCAGCACCTACGGCATCATCACCGGGCTCCCGCTGTCCACCACCCTGCCCGCCGCCGGCAACCTGCCCAGCGAGAAGGTCGCCACCGGCCACTGCACCTTCCTCGACCTGCCCTGCACCATGGGCGCCGGATTGACCGGCCTGGTGCACGGCGTCACCTACAGCGCCACCGGGCAGGTCGCCGAGGAAGCCCTCACCACCACCGCCGGCGTGTTCAACACCTACGACCCGCACACCACCGCGCTGACCGACCAGCACGTGACGAACACCAGCGTCTCCGGCACCCCGGTCGACGACACCGCCTACGCCTACGACCCGGCCGGCAACCTCACCCGCCAAACCGAAACCCGCCAAGGCACCCAAGCGGAAACCCAGTGCTACCAGTACGACCCACTCGACCGGCTCAGCCAGGCGTGGACCGCCACCGACCAGTGCGCCGCCACCCCCACCGCCGGCAACCACAGCACGGTCGGCGACGGGATCACCGGCGGAGCCTACTGGACCGGCTACAGCCTCGACAGCCTCGGCCAGCGCCAGCAGGAAACCGACCACGCCCTCACCGCCGGCACCGCGGACACGGTCACCACCTACACCTACGGCGGCAGCGCCAGCACCTGCAGCACGACCAGCACCGGCCTGCACACCCTCGCCTCCACCAGCACTAGCGGACCGGCCAGCAACACCGGCAGCACCTACTGCTACGACAAGCTCGGCAACACCACCCAGCGCAACACCACAGCCAACGGCCAGCAATCCCTGACCTGGAACGACCTGGGGCAGCTGACCGCCGTCACCACCGCGTCCGCGGGATCAAGCTACCTCTACGACCCCGAGGGCACCCTGCTGGAGCAGAAAGACCCCGGCACCACCACCCTCTACCTGCCCGGCCAGCAACTCGCCCTCAACATCAGTACGAAAACGGTCACCGCCACCCGCTTCTACCAGCTGCCCGGCGGCGGCCAGGCCGTACGCACCGGCACCGGCGCGGCGTTCACCTACGAACTCACCGACCAGCACAACACCAGCACCCTGGACCTGAGCAACACGGTCGCCAACCCCGTCTGGCGCCAGCAAACCCCCTACGGCGCCCCCCGCGGCGCCGCCCCCGCCAGCTGGCCGGACATCCACGGGTTCCTCAACAAACCCCAGGACACCGCCACCGGCCTGACCGATGTAGGCGCCCGCTGGTACGACCCCGCCCTCGGCCGCTTCACCAGCCTCGACCCCGTCTTCGAAACCACCAGCCCGCAACAGCAGAACGGCTACACCTACGCCGCCGCCAACCCCGTCACCGGCAGCGACCCCACCGGACTGCGCGCCTGCCTGGACACCTGCGACCTCCCGCCGAGCGAACGCGGCGGTGGAGGCTGTCCCTGGGGACCGGCCAAGGGCGGCGGCTGCGCGCCGCCGCCCGGCGGAAACGGCGGCTCGGGCAAGGGCTCCGGTTCCGGCAACGGCGACGTGAAGATCAGCCCACACGTCATCGTCCACGGCAACGACCCCCAGGCCGCGTACCTCAAAGCCGCCTGGCAGTACGCCGTCAGCAAATGGGGCGCCGTCCACGACACCTTCGACGAAGCCCAACGCTGGCGCCAACTGTGCCTCAACGTCCAGCAGGTGTGCACCGGCGACCTGCTCGAACTGTTCGGCGCCAACGCCGGTGTGGACTGGGCGCTCGGTGATTCCGGAGCGATCAACCCCTTCGAGAAACTCGGCACACTCCTGATCGCCGGCTTGACCGGACCCGGCCAAGGCTACGCACACATCAGCGCACTGGGCGACGCGCAGTCGCAAGACGGCATCAGCGACCAGGACGTGGAAGACCTTGTCGCAGCGGACGTGCAATCCGGGTGGCTCTGCAACAGCTTCGTCGGCAACACACCCGTCGCGATGGCGAACGGCACCAGCAAACCCATCGACCGGGTGAAAGTCGGCGACAAGATCGCCAACAGCCTGCCCGGGGCCGATCCCGGCACCAAAGACCAGGCCCACACGGTCACCGCGATCCACATCACCCACACCGACCGCGACTACACCGACGTCACCATCGACACCGGCCACGGCCCCGCCACCATCACCGGCACCGCCCACCACCCCTACTGGGACGAAACCACCCATGCCTGGACCGACGCCGACCAGCTGCACCCCGGCGACCGGCTCCAAACCACCAACGCGGGCACCGTCATCATCCTCGCGCTACACAGCTACACGACGACCGCCGTCACCTACAACCTCACCGTCGACAGCGTCCACACCTACTATGTGGAAGCAGGCAGTACGCCGGTCCTCGTACACAACTGTGGCGACATAAGCGAGCTACACGTTCATGTCGATTCGATGAACGCCGCACGCGACATAGCCAGGCAGCTTGCAGGTCTCGGCGATGATGCCGTTCCGTTTATGCAAAAACTCGGGCCGGCGGGCGGTCAAGTCTACTCGGGAATGCAGAGCCCCGATGGCGCTCGGGGCTGGCGATTGGATTTCGATCCCAACTCGCTTAAGGGCGTTCATGTCAACTGGTGGGATAAGTCTAGTGGACCGAAGCGTGGCTCAGGCTGGCGCACAGGTGCAGTAGTCATGGACGGATTCGAGGAAGGTGACTACCTTGGAATCCTCAGCGGCTTCCCGAAGGTATGACAACTGATGAACTATGTCGATGCGACTCACATTCAGGATTGGGTACGTGCAGGCAGGGCCACTGTGGCACCCCACCAGGACTGCTTCCGGTTCCATCAACACTTGCTCGCGCTCCAGTGGGTCGGTAGCGGGATTGACTGGAGCCTGCTTCCCAATGTGGTCATAGACCTGGGCGCCCTTGCTGACGAGGTGGTTTTTGAGGCTGCAAGCGGCTTGCCCGTGGCCTCGCACTCCCACCTCTTGGCGCTTTTCACTCCGGACCAGCCCGGAATTTATTGCGAGATGAAGGACGGTCTCGAGAATTTGGACTACCTATTTTGGAAGGCTCCAGGCGTCCGATTTGTCTGCGGTACAGACTTCATCGGCGGCGCGATGATTCCTCGCTGTGCCGATTTCGCCGAATTTCGAGATGTACCCGTTCGGTTGACTGTCTCGACGGGTGAAATCGCTCATCACGCAATCCCGCACTGATCTTGAAAGGTCGAGCTTTCGCCCCCGCTGACGGAGCGTCGTCGCGGCGGCACGTGATCGGGTGCGAGAGGCGAGGCCTGCCCCTGGAACAATGCCACTTAGCTTGATGGGTTGAGGGCTCTGATCAGGTTGTTTCCGCTGGTTTCGGGGTCGGGGCGGTAGCGTTCGGGGGTGAGTTCGAGTGCTGTGCCGATTGCGCCGTTGACGGACATGCTGGGGGTGGGTCTGCTGACCGCCTCGGTGTCGCGAATCGTGGTGGACGAGGCGGTGGAGGGGTGCGGCCGGGGTGTGAAGCGCTCCGGCGGGGTGTTGCCGGCGCACCTGATGGCC
>NZ_JAGSXH010000158.1 GCF_018283645.1 Actinocrinis puniceicyclus
ACCCGGGAGAGCACCCCCGCCCCGTACGCACCCACCGCCGCACTCATCACCGGCAACGCCTGCGACAACACCAACTCAAGCTCCGACACCACCACACCCCCAGCACACCCGCCCGACACCACGTCAGTGCCCTGAAGCCAGCCTAACCACACCCCACCGGCCCACACCGCCGAACACCACCAACCGCACCCGAGAACAGGCAGCCCCCACCACCGCCCAAGGGACCATCGGCCGCCGATGCCGCGGCCTTAGCGCGCACATCAGCGCACGCCGACCGACGAACCCCGAAACCAGCGCACCGGGCAGCACCATAACCCGAGATCATGAGTCCAGACAGATCAGACCCTGGGCGCGGCCCGGCATGGTGGCCGAGCAGCTCAGACGTGCCCGGCGTGTAGACACGAATCTCTATGAATAGTTCTGCCGTTCATCTGGGCTGATGCGGCACTAGGACACGGTCTAAATCCACTGCGCATCAAGAGCCCGGCAGAGACTGGACCGGATCCGGCCGGAGTGCGGGGCGTACTTGCCGTCGAACGTGCCAGGTTGCCGGTACCGGGTTCAACTCGTCCATCTGACAAACCGTTACCGCGATGAGACCACCCGTGAGTGTCGTGAAGGCGCGAAGGTTGCCGACCGAGGCGTGTACGCCTCCGAACGACACCAACGATGGACACGAGCCCGCTGGCACCACTACCACACACGCCCCGCCCGCACGGCGCGACCACACGTATCAGTCTGCGAAGCCCGACTGCCGTACTAACCTCCGTCTTTCGCTATGGGCCTGCGCGGGTCGTTTGATCAGTATTCTGAGTTGGTTTTGGTGTGGTGCTGGGCGTGGGCATGGTGGAGGCCCGGCGCGGGTGGCCGGGTTCTCCGTGGTCTTTCGTGTCGCGGCGGGTGTGGAGATGTGGGCTTGTCAGCAGGTGATCGGCTGGGGCAGCGCGACCAGGCGGGCGAAGGCCGTGGCGAGCTGGTTTGCCCAGGGCCAGTGTTCTGCGATGCGTAGCCAGGTGCGGCGTTGGCCGCGGGTGATGCGGGCGGCGGCGTGAAGGAGCCGGTAGCGCAGCGTCTTGGGTTCGGCTTTGGCTAGGTCGCCGTCCAGCAGCAGGGTCTGGGTCCAGGCGAGCAGGTCGATGCCGGTCAGGGCGAGTTCGAGCCAGGCTGCGTTGATGGCGAACTGTCGGGAGGGGAAGCGGCCGAAGCCGGTGTCCTTGCCCGTGCGGATGCGGTCTTCGACGCGGGCGTGGGCGCGGTGGCGCGCGTCGAGCCAGGCCAGCGGTGCGCCGCCGGGCGGGGTGTCGGTGGCGATCAGCTGGTGGCGGTAGCCCTCGACGGTGTCGAACAGGTCCAGCTGGGCGCCGGGGTGCGGACGCTCGCGGCGCACGATGAACCTCGTGCCTTCGGGAAAGCCCGCGTCGGGTAGCAGTCCGGTCAGGTCGGCGACCTGCGCGCCGTCGCGCAGCTTGGCGTCGGCGTCGATCGCGCTGGACCAGGCCCGGGCCGGCAGCGTGCGGATCGCGGCGCGCACCTGCTCGTCGATCGGGGCGCCGACCGAGAAGCGGGCGTCCACCCCGCCGCCGCGCAGGGTCCTGATGTACTCCAGGAAGGCCTTGGTGCATCCGGCGGTGTCCGTCCTGATCAGGATGGGGGTGCCGTGCTGGTGCGCATCCGGGATCTGCGCGAGGGCCTGGTCGAGCACCGTGATGTGGTCGGCGGCGGTGTTGGACCCGGTCCGCCCGGGGCGCAACAGCGCGGACAGTGCCTCGTTCGTGTTGTCCAGGAAGCAGAAGATCGGGTGAAAGCCGAAGGTCTTCTTCCAGGTCGGCGTCGCATCCTGCTTCTCCGAGTGGCAGATCACGATGCTCGCGTCGATGTCCAACACCAGCCCGGGTATCACCCGGCCCGCGGCCCTGGCCTGTGGAAACTGTCCGCGTGTCTCGGCGTGCTGTGCCCAGGCGATCTCACGGGCTACCGCGCGAGCCGACCGTAGCCGGGACAGCGCCATGGCATCGATGCGATCCAGCACACGCCAGGCCGTGGCTGGGGACGCCACCTGCCCGAACAGCTCCGGCTGGTCGCGCAACACCGCCAGATCGCTGATCGCCTCGCCGCCGTCGGCGAGCGTCACCGCGAGGTCGGCGGCCACCCGGCCCGGGTCATGTCCGCCACCGCGCACCCTTGAGCCGGCCAGCGCTTCGCTGAGCGCACCGGTCAGGCCGGTGGCCTCGGCCAGATCGGCCAGCAGCCGGGCACCGGCGTGGGCGACCACGCCCCGCCCGTCGCACGTGACGGACAACCTCGGACGCGACGTTGTATTCTTCAACTGGAAAGTGCTCCCGCTTGGAACGTTCTGACCCTCGACAAGTCAGATCATCCCAGGTCAGGGAGCACTTCTGCGTTCCGGTATCAATATCCGGACTCGCCTCGTGAAACGGTCAGGCTAAGGAGCTGGATGGCGTTCAAGACCAGAGCTGTAGATTAATAAAAATGTCCCCAAAGCAGGCCCCAGGACCCATAACGCCAGCCAGCCACCCTTCCAGATCAGAAGACCAGCCGGCACTAACACGCCGCTCACAAAAAGGGCACCCGTGATAGGTAGTATGCCGCCAATTTTCGAACGCAGCTTGCGAGCCACCACTGACATCGTCCCCTTTAGAACCGGAACGCGGCGACGCACCTTCTCTACGATCCAATGACGTACCTTCGCTACGATCCAGCCTTGTAGGCTTCCAAGCCACTTCGTATTAACCTCAGAACGCGGCTCCACCACGCGGCCAAACATCAGCACAAATAGCGCAATCAAAAATATTCCAATACTATAGTTGGCATAGATAAATATGGTGCTCACATACGGGAATGGCCTTGAGTGCAGGAATGCCATCTCCGGACAAGTGATAATTGTCACGGCGAATACAAAGAGAGGAGCAGCCCATGGGTAATTATTGAGGTTACGTAGTAAGCATTCGTCTCTGTCCGAACGGGCTGTTTGCTGCGTGATCGCTGGTTGTGGCAGGGTTCTGTCTCGTGTCCGGGCTGGAGTCGCTCTCGCGTGAGGATCTGCTCACGCTGATCGCGATGCAGCAGCGCACGATCGAGGAGCTCAAGGCGCGGGTCGCGGAACTGGAGCGGCGGCTGGGGCGCAACTCCGGCAACTCCTCGATGCCGGTGTGCCACGAACGTGAAGGCGGTGCGCGGATGTAGAGCGTGCGTGCTGGAGCGATGCTACATGGGAGATGGAGGTAGGTCCTCCGGGGTCGGCTTGCAGGAGCAGGCCTCAAACCACCGCAAGCTGCGTCGGTGAATGAGCCGGGGTGGTGAGCGTTGCGGAAACGGCGTGCCGGTGAGCGCGTCAGGTATGGGTTACGAAGGCGAGCGAGAGCGAACCACTGTGGACGCGTCGTAAGAGAACTCGAGGACATCGAAACCGGGGTGGGTTTGCTCCGGGATGAGTCTGGGGGGTGCCTGCTGACTGCCCAGGCGGTGTCCGGCGTGGAGGTGGCGCGAGCGTGATCCGGGCTCTTGTGTGGAACGTGGGAACCCGTCGTCCTGGCGGTCCGGTCGGCTACAGCCGGCCGGGGGAGGGAGCGGCTCAAGTGGCGGAAACCATGAGGGCCGGAGTACCGATGCCGGACACGGGGGCGGATCGTCCCGTAGTAGCGGTGATGCCTGGTAATGCGGGCGGAGCGAAGGGGACGGGCCATCCTGGCTTGGTCGGCGGCCAACCGGAGCGCCCGGGAGGAGCCGGATGAGTGAGCCGAGGCCGAAACCGTTTGAGATCTCCAAGAAGGTCGTGTACATGGCCTACTTGAGGGTGAAGGGGAACCAGGGCGCGGCGGGGGTAGACCGGCAGTCGATCGAAGAGTTTGAGCGGGAGCTGAAAGGCAACCTGTTCAGGATCTGGAATCGGATGTCGTCGGGGAGTTATTTTCCCCCGCCGGTGCGCGCGGTGGAGATCCCGAAGAGCGGGGGAGGTATCAGGGTTCTTGGTGTGCCCACGGTCGCGGACCGTGTGGCGCAGACGGTGGCCTCGATGTATCTGGAGCGGAGGGTCGAGCCGATCTTTCATCCGGATTCGTATGGGTACCGCCCGAAGCGCTCGGCGCTGGACGCGGTCGCGGTGTGCCGGGAACGGTGTTGGAAGAGCGACTGGGTGATCGATCTCGACATTCGGGCGTTCTTCGACACGATCGACCATGATCTTCTTCTGCGGGCCGTGGCCAGGCATGCCACGGAGCCGTGGGTGCTGCTGTATGTGCGACGCTGGCTGGTCGCGCCGCTGCAGCGGCCGGACGGCGCTCTGGTGGCGCGGGAGCGGGGCAGTCCGCAGGGTTCTGCGATTTCCCCGGTGCTGGCGAACCTCTTCCTGCACTACGTGTTCGACAGCTGGATCGCCCGGAGGTTCCCGGGCGTGCAGTTCGAGCGGTACTGCGATGACGCGGTGGTGCACTGCGTCAGTGAGCGGCAAGCGCTACAGGTTCGCGACGCGATCGCGGCCCGCATGGCCGAATGTGGTCTTGAGCTTCACGAAGGCAAGACCAAAATCGTGTATTGCAGGGATGCGAACCGCCGTGGCTCGTATGGGCACGAGAAGTTCGATTTCCTGGGGTATACGTTCCGTCCGCGGCTGGCCCGGAACAAGCGCGGCGAGTTCTTCGCCAGCTTCTCCCCGGCGATCAGTGACGCGGCGGCCAAGCGGATCAGGAAGCAGATGCGGTCGTGGTGGTTGCACCGCCGTAGCGACCGGTCGCTCTCGGACCTGGCCAGGATGATCAATGCGGTGCTACGGGGGTGGATCGGGTACTACGGCAAGTTCCGTAAGTCCGGGCTCTATCCGCTGTGTCGGCACCTCAACGGGATTCTGGTGCGCTGGGTGCAGCGTAAGTACAAGCGGATGCGCTACTCCTCGAATCGGGCGCGGCAGTTCCTCAAGGAGGTCGCGCTGCGCGACCCGGGGCTGTTCGTGCACTGGCAGTTCGGGACGATGCCGTAGGCCGGGTGGTGGGAGCCGGGTGAATCGAGAGGTTCACGCCCGGATCTGAGAGAGCCGGGGGGTGAGAGTCCCCCCGGCCACTCGCCCCTTCCTCGGATTCCCCGTTCGTCAAGCCGGCCTCGCTGCGCAAGAAGGGTCAGCGCCGTCCCGGGCGCCCGGGCGGGCAGCCCGGGGCCACACTGGAGCAGGTCGCCGATCCGCGGCACACGGTGCAGTACGAGCCGGAGCTGTGTCACTCCTGCGGGTCGGGCCTGGCCGGGGCGGTGGAGGTCGGGCGCGAGCAGCGCCAGGTGTTCGACCTGCCCGAGCTCGCGCTTGAGGTGACCGAGCATCAGCTGATCGCGCGCCGGTGGCCGGACTGACCCGCGCCGAGTTCGCCGAACAGGCCATCGTGGCATTCGCGAAGGTCGCCGAGTACCAGGCGCGCGGCGTGGTCCACTTCCACGCCGTGATCCGCCTCGACGGGCCGGACGGCAGCGTGCCGCCTTCGTGGGCCACGGAGGCGCTGCTGGATCAGGCGGTGCGCAGCGCTGCCACAGCCACCAGCCTGATCACGCCGGGAGCGGCGGCCGTGCCGTCACGGGTGCTCACCTGGGGTCGTCAGATTGACGTCCGTCAGATCGGCGGGGGCGACTCCGGCGAGGTGTCGGACGCGACGGTGGCCCGCTACGTCGCCAAGTACGCGACCAAGAGCGCTGAGGCGGCAGGTGTCGAGCTTCGTCCGTTGGCGTGCCGTCGCTGCGCCGGGCATGGGACGGTCACGATCCCCGTTGTTGAAGAGCCGAAGTGCTGTCGTGCCACGGCACGGGGCGACGCGCCGATACCGCGGGTGATCTCGACGATCTGACGGCGCATGCTCGGGCGCTGATCGACATCTGCTGGCGGCTCGGCGGGATCGAGGAGTTGGCTGGCCTCAGGTTGCGGCTCTGGGCGCACATGCTCGGCTTCCGGGGTCATTTCGCGACCAAGTCCCGTTCCTACTCCACTACGTTCGCCGCGCTGCGCGCCGAACGCGCCGAATACAGCGCCGCCCGGACTCTGGATGCGATCGGCCTGCCGAACAACGACGCGGTGATCATCGTCAACGATTGGCGGTACGCCGGACGCGGACGACTGGCCGATCCGCCGACACCCGGTCCGGGCTCGTCCGAGTCGTCGTTCAGCCTGCTTGCCGCCGGGGGTGTGCGATGAGTCAGAGCTTTGACCTTCTCACGGTGCCGGAGGTGATGGCCAGTATGCAGATCTCCCGGCACAGCGTGTACCGGCTGATCCGGTCCCGGCAGCTGACTTCGGTGACGATCGGCCGGTCCCGGCGGATTCCCGTTGCCGCGCTGGCGGCGTTCGTGGTGTCGGCGTCGATGAGCGGTGGTGTGTGATGGCCGGGCAGCGTGGCAACGGCGAGGGCACGGTGTATCAGCGTGCCGATGGTCGGTGGGAAGCGGCCGGGTACATGCTTGCCTCCGACGGGACGCGCAAGCGGGTCCGGGTCTACGGAGCCACTCGCAAGGAGGCGTTCGACAAGCTCGCCGCGAAGATCACCGCGTCGAATCAGGGGATGCCGGTGGCGTCCCGTTCCGGTACGGTCGCGGAGTACCTGGCCTGGTGGCTCAAGACGGTCGCGTCACACCGGCTGCGTGCCACGACGTTCGCCACCTACGAGCGCTACGTGCGGCTGTATCTGATCCCCGGCCTCGGTCACAAGCGGCTGTCGGCCCTGAGCCCGAAGGACGTGCGGGAGTACCTGACGGCGGTGCGGTCAGTGTGCCAGTGCTGTGCACAGGGCTGGGACGCCCGCCGCGACGCGGAGACGAAGCGGAAGGAGTCCCGGCCGCGCTGCTGCGCGATCGGGCAGTGTTGCGGCAAAAGAATCTCGGCGGGCACGGTGGCCTATCTGCGGGCGATCCTGTCCTCGGCGCTGGCTCACGCGGTGGCGGAGGACGAACTGCCGCGCAATGTCGCCTCCTCGGCCAGGCACGGGACCTATCGCGCGGCGAACTTCGAGCCCTTGACCGCTACGGAAGCACGGCGGCTGCTGGCCGCCTCGCGTGGCTACCGTTTCGGCGCGGTGGTGGAGTTGGCGTTGCGGACCGGGCTGCGCAAGGGCGAAGCACTCGGGTTGAAGTGGAGCGACCTGGACTTGGATGCCAGCGTGTTGAACGTCCGCCGGACATTGCAGCACGATCCGGCAGGCGGACTGTCGTTCTATCCGACCAAGAACGAGTCCTCCGCACGGCGCATCCACCTGCCCGCCGAGTGCGTCAACTCCCTGAAACTCCACAAGGAGCGCCAGGACGCCGAGCGCGAGAAGGCAGGGGAGGCGTGGAAGGAGCACGGCCTGGTCTTCGCCAAGGTCAACGGGACGCCGATGGAAGGCAGTACTCTGACCCGGCAGTTCGGCAGGCTCTGCGAGACGGCCGGAATCCGACGCATCCGATTCCACGATCTCCGGCATTCCTGCACGACGTTGCTGCTGGAGCAGGGGGTGGAGCTGGTGACTATCAAGGAATTGTTAGGTCACGCGCAGATCCACACAACTGCTGACATCTACGCCCATGTGCGGCCCCGGTTGCAGCGCGACGCGATCGAGGCAATGGGCGACGCCCTGCGCGACAACGAAGGACCGGACGACGATGATCCGCCACTGGTCGGAGCCCGACGCCGATCCTGAAATGTCGCCCCGCGAGGCCCCGCCGGAACTCCGGCGGGGCCTCGCGGCATGACCGCCGCGAACAGGATGAGGCACAAGAGGTACCCGCATGACGTCCGGAATGGATACACTGAAGACACTAGAGGTACCGGCAACAAGTCGGGCGAGCCTGGAGGGACACAAGTCGATGACGACGATGGATCACGCACCCCGGCAGATAGCGGTCAAGGTGTCGCCCGCCGGAGACAAGTTGATCACCAGTGGCGCGAACTACCTGCACATGAGCAAGAAGGACCTGGTCGAGGAGGCTGTCCGGTTCTACCTGGACGCCCGCCGCGAGGAGATGCAGGCCGGGATGCGGGAACTGCTGCGCGAACTCGACGGCACTCGGGCCTCACGCGTGGCGATGCTCGCCGGGATGACGCGCGAGGAGCTTGATTCGGTCGGTGGCGTCGAGGAGGACGACTGATCGTGGCCGCAGAATCCGCCCGGCCGACGCTGCGCTGCCTGCGCGAGGACCTGGGACTGGCCCTCCCGCCGGTCAACCGGCCCCTGGACGAGATCGACCATCCGCTGATCCGCAAAGCCGCCGAGCGCTTCGCCGACCCGGACACCCCGCAGGAGCGGATCCGTGCGATTGACGACCAAGTCCTATTCAAGGTGAAGGTCCAGCGGTGGCGCGGCGCGGTCTGGGTCGAGGCGGACCTGCCGTGGCTGGTGGCCGGCGGGCAGCGCGAGGACGGCTCGCCCGACGACTTCTACGCCGCACTGGAATCCAGCGCGACTGCCGCCCGCGCCCGCTACAACGACGAACACGCGCCGCCGCTGACGACCTCGACCTACACCGGGCACCTTCTGCCGGGCCGGGAGGACGACCTGCGATTCCGGGCCGAGGATGCCGCCCGGGCCGAACGCCGGCTGCGCCCGATCGTCCACGATCTGGTCCGCGCGTCCCTGCTCGACGGCCACGAGCACGCCGTCATGCTCGACGGCGCCGCCCTGGGCATCCACGTCCAGGCCGACTCCGGCCACGAAACGTACGTCGCGATTCGGATCATCGGATCGGTGCCGAAACGTCTGGCCGCGACCATCGTCAGCATGGTCCCGGGCTGCGAGCCCGGCGCCTGGATGTCCGACTACGCCATGCCCGAACGGCCGATGGCACCCGAGGAACAGATCTGGTCCAACCTCATGGACCCCACCGAGGCCGCCAAGCTCCTCGACACAGACCCCTGACACGTCCGCCGCGATCTGCGCGACGTCCGCCGGTGTTGCCGTCAGCGTTGCCGTCAGACCGGCTCCGGCCACCTCGACAGAGCATGGTCGCCGAGAAAAAGACCAGGTAGAGGGCACTGCACCGAGTCGCGGATCCTATTCGCCCCGTAGTACGCGCACACGTACTATGTGGAGGCCGGAAATACGCCGGTATTGGTTCACAATGACAGTGACTGGCAGAGCACTTACATTCGGGCAGGCGATCTCGATGGCATGTACACTGAGGGGCAATTAACCCGGGACCCAGCCTCACAGTGGTATCACGAATATCTGAGTAATGAGGACTTGTTGAGCTCGATTAACGATGCTGGGCCGGGCGATGGGATCGCTGTATCCAACAATGGAACGATTCTTGGTGGTCACCATCGATGGGACGAGCTGAAGACGCGAATCGCTGACGGTAGAATCAAACCAGACACGCAGATTCGCGTCGACGTCTTTACTGGGGGGTGTAAATGAGTATTATCCGTTCAGCGGACCCTGACTTTCGCATCTGCCGGATCAACTTCGATATGCTTCTTGACCTTCAGGCGGAAGCGGAGGCCCAGGGCTGGGCGACGCGGTGGAGCTCGATAGATGCGCTCCGTGACCAGGTTGGCGAAGGGGCGATTCTCCTCCAGTCAATGATGCGTGAGGAGCGTGGAGGGGACCTCCGGGCTTACCGGTGCCTCGCGCTCTTTTCGATCGTGGATGGCAAAGGCGCTGGAGGAGTCGCAACCATCGATATTGCGCCAGCACGACTTGAGTCGATGGAGAGGCTCGATCGAGATCTTGATGTCCGAGACGCTCTAGTCCGGGTTTTCTCTCTCGCGCTGTGCGGGATTTCGACTGTCTCGAAGGCGTAGCCTTACTGCTTGCGATCGGCTGATAATCGAACCTATGTTTCGTGACGCCAGTTGGACTTTTTGTGTAACCAACTACGGGATGGTGTGACCTGCGGGATCGTCGGGGTCTGATGCAATGCCACTGAATGAAGCTCGATCAACCTCGATCCGTCAGGTGTAGCTGTTTCCTGATTCACCCCGTGGTCTGCCCGGTATGTCCCTCCGGGTGGTGGGACGGGCCGTCGCGTGTCGCTGCGGGCTGCGCCGGTTTCCACGGGGCCGGGTAGGGCTCGGTGTCCTTTCCGTGCTCGTCGGGGCGGGTTTCGGCTGGTCAGCCGGGTGCCGGTAGC
>NZ_JAGSXH010000159.1 GCF_018283645.1 Actinocrinis puniceicyclus
CCGCCGCCATCAGAGCCCACCTACACCGCCTCCAGAAGCAGCCCACCCGCGTGATCTCCTTCTTCCACAAACCCGAGGTCACCTACGCAGCAGCCTGACCACGACAGAAAAGACCCACCGGTCAATAGCCGCCATGATCCCAAGTAGGTGACACCCCGTCAAACCACCACAGCCACCGCACCACCTATCGAGTTACGCCTGGGGATGCTGCACGCGCGGTCGACTGCGCGCTTGTGCCCAGTGATGAGTCGGCCTGGCGGGTGGTGATACGTGTGAAGCTATCGGTGATCTCTGACTCGTTGACCGCATGCGCCGCCAGGCTCTTCTCGGTGCCGTCCGCGGTGTTGTCGACGAACCTGCCAGGGAGGGCCGCCGCGCCGGTACCGATACCCCTCCGTCATGAACTGCTACGAAGATCTTGGAAGAGTAAGAAGGAGATAGCCCGCCGAGCGGCCTGGTCTGCTCAGGCGGGGTCTATGGCGGCCGCGGCTGTGTGTGGGGAGGTCTCGGTCTCTGTGTTCTGGTGTGCGCGTTGGGCGGGCAGCCACCGTCGTGCCCGGTTGCGTTCGCGTAGGGTGTGGCGGTGCTCGCTCCAGGTCATGGCTGTGAATACTGCGCCGGCGGCGATGATGATCAGGGCGATGGTGAGGTAGATGCCGAGGTAGTGGCTGTCGAACATGGAGTGGGCGCTGTTGACCTGGGTGGCGTTCATGCCGAAGAAGCCGAACAGCAGGCTCAGTGTTCCGCCGACGGTGGTCACGAAGGTGACGGCGACGGCCGTGCGTAGCCGTCTGGCCTCGTCGGCGCGTTGTTCGATGCTCTGCACCTTGTCGAGCTCGGATCGGATCGCGTTGCGCAGCCGTTCGAGCATCCTGCCGGTTGTGGTGGCGCCGTGTTCGATGCGCATGGCTTCGTAGAGGGCGAGGTGGTAGCTCTCGATGCGCAGTGAGGGTACGAGCATGCCGAGGTCGGCTGCTGCTTCGGCTTCGAAGCTGATCGCCACCTCGAGGTCCGCGACGGTGTCGGCGACCTGCTCGAGGGTTAGGCGCAGTGTCGGCAGGCGCCATGAACGCGCTCCGGGTCTCAGCCGATCATCGGTCGAGACCCGGAGGGTGCGTGCGTCTGCGACGAGAAGCCGCCTACGTAAGGGCGGGGGCGTGATTCGGCGCGCCGTCCTGACCATCAGAGACCTGGCTCACGGTCTCCGGGCCTTGTTCCTTCTCCTCTTCTTTCTGCTGCGTGCGCACGATGGCGCGCTGGGCGGGGTGCGCGGCCAGGGACGCGAGGGCGATGAGGGCGGTGGCCGTCACGGCGCCGAGCAGCACCCGGTAGTCGAACCGAGCGATGAGGGCCGCGCCGAGCGCGATCGACACCGTCTGCGGCACGGTGACCGCGAACTCGAAGGCGGCGAAGACGCGACCCTGCACCTCGCTCGGCGTGCCCCGCTGGACCGCCGTGGTGGTGGCCACGAACATCACGGGCACACCCGCACCGAGTATGAATCCTGCGAAGATGGCGAGCGCGTCCACGCGGGCCATGAACAGCACGCCGGCTCCGGCGACGAGGCCGAGGCCGAGCATCACAGCCACGCCCGAGCCCGTGCGCTTGAGCACTGCGCCGCCGGCGACACCGCCGGCGATGGTTCCCACGGCCTGGGCCGCGCCCAGCACGCCGAGGTAGGTCGGCGCGTGGTGCAGCCCCTGCGTGACCACCGCGAGCCCGATGGTTTCGAAGAACCCGAGTACCAGCATCGTGAGACCGGCCGCGATGAGCAGTTGGCGCAGCGATGCGGCTGCGGCGATGAAGCGCAGGCCGGCGCTCAGTTCGCGGCCTCGGGACGCGCGGTCCGCGGCTTGGCCCGGCTCCCGGGTGAGATCTCCTTCCGTGGTTCGGCTCTGTTTCTGAGCTGATTCGTTGACGGTGATCGCCAGCAGGGTCAGCGCGGCCACCGCGAACGTCGCCGCGTCGATCACCACGACCGGCACGATGCCCAGCCACGCGAACAGCCCCGCGCCGATGACCGGCGAGAAGAGGCGCAACAGGCCGCGCACCGACTGAAGCAGGCCGTTGGCGTCACCGAGCAACTCCCCGGGGACGATCGCGGGCAGCAGCGCCTGCTGCGCCGGCCCGGTGACACTGCCGACCGCGCCGTAGCCGAACATCACCGCGTACACGAGCCAGACCTGGCTGCGGTCGTGCACCAGCAGCAGGAGCAGGACCAGCGCCGCGAGCACGAGGTTGACGACGATCAGCAGGGGCCTGCGGGCGAAGCGGTCGGCGACGAGACCGGCGATCGGGAGCAGCACGCTTCCCGCGGCGAAGGCGAACATGGCGAGACCGGCCTGCGCGACGCTGCCGGTCAGCAGCCTCACCCAGACCGCGATGGCCAGGAAGAGCGCGTAGTCGCCGAAATTCGACGAGGTGTCTCCGAGCAGATATAGGCGCATCTGCCGATGAGCCAGCAACCGTGGCATGTGCGGATACTCCTTGGAATTCAACCGACGCCCTGATGAGAGCCGGGAAAGCCGATTCGCGCTTCCCGGAAGACACAAGAAACGCCGTGGCTTCAGCGTCGCACGGTCGGCCGCGGTGCGGAAGTGACGCCAAGGGTCCGTGTCATCAGTATGCCACGGTTGTGGATCAGACCAGAGCCCTGTGAGCGGACATAACGGGAGCTAGCGGGAGTTTTAGCTGGCCGTAATCTGTTGAATACGTAGTATTCGTCCGATTCGGCGACATGGCAGACCTCGTTGACCCGCTCTCGGGCCCGACCTAGCGTGACGCTTCGTGAGGCGATCGCCTTCACATAATCGGGTTCCGCGAGATTCGGATTCTGGAGCTGTCATGACCGGTGTTTCCCGCGCCACCCTCGCATCGGGGAATTCGCGATGACAACGACGCTGCGGCCATATTCCACCCTCGGCGACGACTGGGACGCGGCCGATTCCTCGCCCGCCCCGGCGGCCTTCCGGCGCGGCGCCGAACCCGCCGCGGTGACCGCCTCGGCCTGCCTGATCGTCGCGGCCCGGATGAGCGGCGCGGCCGCCGTGGAGGGCACGCTGACCGACCCGGGCTCCGGGCGGACGCTGTCGATCGCCCTGCCGTGGCGCGCGCCGCTGCGGGCCGTGGTCGAGCGGGTCGGCGCCGCGATGACGGACCTGCCGGACTGCGCGTCGCTCGCGGTGGGATCGGGCCCGGTCTGGTTCAAATGGCGCTCCGGCCGGCTCGTCGCGGACCAGGCCGCCGGCGGGCTCGACGCGGCCCTGCTCGCGGCGCGGCTCGACCCGGTGCTCGCGGCGATCCTCGACGAACCCGAGCTGCCCGCCGGGCGCGTCCGGCTGTGGAGCGCCGAGGACGAGCGCATCGTCGCGTCCGCACACACCCCGGCTCCCGGCATCACCGGCACCATCGCCGAACTGGTGCACGAGCGGATCGCGCACTGCGGCGGGCAGGTCGCCATCGAGGACGGCGGGCTGCTGCTCACCTACGCGAAGCTTGGCGAACTGGTGAGCGTACGGGCGCGCCGCCTCGCCGGCGCGGGTGTATCGGCCGGTGACGTCGTCGGCGTCGGGATGTCCCGGGGCACCGGGCTGGTCGCGACCCTGCTCGCGCTCTGGTCGCTCGGCGCGGCGTTCCTCCCGTTCGACCCCGATCACCCGCGGTTGCGGACCGAGGCGGCGCTCGGCGCGGCCGGCGCGAAGCTCGCGCTCACGGACGACGAATTCGGCGCGCTGGAGCCTTCGGGCCCTGCGACAGGCGACCTGTGCACTCCGCGTCCGGAAGAACTCGCCTACGCGATGACGACCTCCGGATCGACCGGGCAGCCCAAGGTGGTCGGCGTCCCGCATGGCGCGCTGTGGCACTGCGTGCAATCGTTCGCCCGGCTGCTGGACACGCCGGCGCCGCGCGTGGCCTGGACGACCGCCCTCACCTTCGACATCTCAATGCTCGAACTCATGCTGCCGCTGGCGGCCGGCGGCCGGCTGCTTGTGGCCGACGCCGTGACCCGCCGCGACCCGGGCACCCTGGCCGCCTGGCTTTCCGAGCAGGCCCCCGACATCGTGCAGGCCACGCCGACCGCGTGGCGGATGCTGCTACCCGCCCTCAGGAGCCGCCTCGACGGGACGGTCCTGCTGTGCGGCGGCGAGGCGCTGACCGCCGACCTCGCCGCGGACCTGGTCGCGACCGGCGCGCAGGTCTGGAACGTGTACGGCCCGACCGAGGCGACGATCTGGTGCACCGCGAACCGCCTCGCGGCACCGTTCACCGATCCGGTCTCGATCGGGCGGCCGCTGCCCGGCGTCGTCGCGGCCGTGCTCGACCGCCAGGGGCGCCCGGTGGAGGTGGGTCAGGCGGGGGAGCTCTACCTCGGTGGAACCCAGCTCGCGGTGGGATACCTCGGCGACCGGGAGCGCACCGCGGCCGCGTTCGGCAGCACGGTATTCAGTGCCGCGGCGTCTCCACCGCTTGAAGGCGCAGGGCGCGAGCGGGCGTACCGCACGGGCGATCTGTGCGCGTGGAGGCCGGACGGCACGCTCGAGTACCGCGGCCGGGCCGATCACCAGGTGAAGCTGCGCGGCCACCGGATCGAGCTGGAGGAGATCGAGGCCCACGCCGAGCGGCACCCCGCGGTCGCCCGCGCCGCGGCCGTACTCGTCGAGCGCGAACGCGCAGACCAGCGGCTCTTCCTCTACTACCAGCCGCAGGCCGGGTCCTCGGCCACCGAGACACAACTGCGTGCGCACCTCGGGCGCTGGCTGCCCGCGGCCGTGCTTCCCCAACACGTGACCGCGCTGGCCCGGCTCCCGCTCACCCCCAATCAGAAGGTCGACCGGCGCGTGCTGCGGGAGGCCGCGGCCGCCGTTCTCAACCCACGGCCGGCGGACGGCGAGGAGACGTCATGAAGGTGATCGGCTTCAGCGGGCTGCACAACAGCGTCGCCTACAAGCGTCGCGCACTGCCCGGACTCGACGAGCGCGAATACCGCGTTATACAGGGTCTTGACTCAGCGGCGGCGCTGGTCGTGGACGGCGAGGTTCGTGCCGCCGCGGCCGAGGAACGCTACACCGGGGAGAAGGCGACCGGCGCGTTCCCCGTGAACGCCTTGCGCGAGTGCCTGGACCGGGCCGGCCTGCGCCCTGACGAGCTCGACGCGGTCGCGCACGGCTTCGCGTACCGCGCCGCCGAACTCGCCCTCGACGACCCCTATCTGGCCGAGCGGTACGCCCAGGTCTACGACCCGGCCGTGCAGACGACCTGGCTGTCGGAGTCCTTTCCCGGCGTGGACTGGGCCTCGCGCCTGGTTCCCGTGCCGCACCACCTGGCCCACGCGGCCAGCGCCTACTATCCCAGCGGTTTCCAGGACGGGCTGGTGCTGGTGGCCGACGGCATGGGCGAGACGGAGAGCCTCACGGTCGCGACCGGCGTCGGCGGAAAGCTGGAGGTGCTCTACCGGGTCCCGGCGATGCACTCGCTGGGCACGCTGTACGGCGTCTTCACCCTGTACCTCGGCTTCGACATGATGATGGACGAGTACAAGGTGATGGGCCTGGCCGCCTTCGGGGACCGCAAGCGGCACTTCACCGAGCTCATGAACATGGTCCGGCTGCGCGATCAGGGCGTTGTCACCGTGCCCTTCCTCGCCGCCGACCGCACCCTGCTCGAGCGCGAAACGCACCGGGGCGTGCTCGCCGAGCTGACCGAGCTGTTCGGCCCGCCGCGCGTACCCGGCAGCCCGGTGGAGCAACGGCACCGCGACATCGCGGCCTCGCTCCAGGCCACCGTGGAGACCTGCCTGCTGCACGTGCTGCGGCACTACCGGCGCGAGACCGGGCTGCGGGACCTGTGCTACGCCGGCGGGGTCGCGCTCAACTGCACCGCCAACGGACTGATCGCGCGCAGCCGCCTGTTCGACCGCGTATTCATCCCGCCCGGCGCGGGAGACGACGGATCGGCCGTCGGCGCCGCGCTGTACGTCCAGGCGACCCGCGAGCCCGAGACGCCCATCACGGCGATGTCGATGCCTTACTGGGGCAGCACCTATACCGCCGAGCAGATCGGCAGCGTGGTCAGGACCCGCACCGACTGCGAGGTCAGGCACCTGCCGGACTACGCCGAGCTGGCCGCGGACACAGCCGCGGCGCTTGAGCGCGGCGAGGTGGTCGCGTGGTTCCAGGGCGGCATGGAGTTCGGGCCGCGGGCCCTGGGCAATCGCAGCATCCTGGCCGACCCGCGCGACGAGCGGATGCGCGACCACATCAATGCTCTGATCAAACGGCGGGAGGACTTCCGGCCCTTCGCCCCGGTGGTCACCGCCGAGTCCGCGGCCGAGCTGTTCGAGATCGAGCCGGGCCAGGAGGACCGGTACCGGCACATGCTGTTCACCACCAAGACCCGTGCCGAGCACCGCGACCGCCTCGGCGCGGTCACCCACTTCGACGGCACCGCCCGCGTCCAGTCGCTGCGCGGCGAGGACAACCCGCGGCTGTGGGGCCTGCTCAACGCCTTCGCCGCGCGCACCGGCGTGCCGGTACTGCTGAACACCTCGTTCAACCTGCGCGGCCAGCCGATCGTGCGCGACCCCGGGACGGCCGTCGACACCTTCCTGCGCGGCGGGCTCGACCGGCTGGTGATCGGGGACTTCGTGCTCACGCCGAGGCGGGAGCGCTCAGAATGAGCACTCTGGAATACCGGACCGAGGCCGGCTGCGGCCGCGAGATCGCCACGCTGGCCCCGGACCTCGAGCCGGGCGCGGGGATCTCGTTCGGCCGGGCCGAGCTGAGCCGGGAGCTGACCGCTCCGGTGCCGCCGGCCGCCGCGTCCGTGCTCGTGGCCGCGGTGCTGGCCCTGCTCGCGACGCATGACGCCGGGTCGGTTCGCATCGCGGTGGCACGGCCGGGCGCCCTCGTCCCGCTGCGCTGCGAAGTCTCGCCGCGAACACCGCTGGCCGATCTGGTCCGCCGGGCGCGGGAGATCGTGCTCGCCCCGGTCGGCTCGGCGCCGGCCGGCGCCGCCGACGTCGCCGTCGCGGTGCTCGGCCCGGCCGCCGACGGCGACGCCGGCGCCGCGGACGGCCTCGCGCCGCAGGAGCTGGAGCGACTGGCCCACGAACTCAACTGGTGCGACCTGACCTTCGTCCTCTCATACGGCGACGACGGCTGGCGGGTCACCTGCGGCTACGACGAAGACCTCTACTACGCCACGACCGTCGCCGCGCAGCTAGAGCGGCTGGACGCGATTCTGGCCAGGATCGTCGCCGACGATGCGGCCCTGCTCCGCGACGTGCTGCCCACCGGGATCGCGCCGCTCGCGCCGACCGTCGCCACTGCGTCGCAGGACGCATACATCGCGCCGCGATCGGCCACCGAGGCCGCGCTCGCGCGGATCTGGGAGCAGGTCCTGGACGCCGGGCCGGTCGGCGCGGACGACGACTTCTTCGCCCTCGGCGGCCACTCGATCCTCGCCGTCAAGGTACTGGGACGCTTGCGCGAGCTCTTCGGGGTCGCGTTGCACATCGACCAGCTCTTCGCGCACCGCACCCTCGGCTCACTCGCGGAACTCGTCGACGCGGCGCCGCGGATCGATCTCGCGGCGCACGGCCTGGGCCCGGTGCCCGGCGGATCGGATGCCGGCGCGGTGTCCTTCAGTCAGGAGCGCATGTGGTTCCTCGACCAGTGGCGACCGGGTTCTGCGCTGTACAACGTGCCGGTCGCCGTCAGACTGACCGGACCCGTGGACCCGGCTGCGCTGCACCGCTCGGTACAGGCCGTGGTGGACCGGCACGCCGCGCTGCGCACCGCGCTGGTTGCCGTGGACGGGGCGGTGCGGGCGATCGATGCGCCACCGGGGACCGCAGTGCCATGGACCGCAGTGTCATGGACTACTGCGCCATCGGGCATCGCAGAGCCGGTCGACACCTTGGGCGCCGCCCTGGAGATCGCGCGCGCCGGTGTCGCAGAGGCCTTCGATCTGTCGGCCGCTCCGCTGCTGCGCGGCGGGCTGGTCGGCTACGCCGAGCAGGAATGGCTGCTGTGGCTCTCGATCCACCACGCGGCCTGCGACGGCTGGTCGCTGGAGATCGTGCTGGAGGAGCTGACCGAGGCGTATCGCGCCGGCGGAACGCTGGACCTGCCGCCGCTCGCGCTGCGGTATGCCGACTTCGCGGCTTGGCAGCGCGACATGCTCTCACCCGAGGCGCTGAGCGAGGGCGTGCAGTGGTGGCGCGAAGAGCTCGTCGGACTCCCGCCGGTACTGGAGCTGCCCACCGACCGCCGCCGCCCTGAGGTCCCGTCGTTCGACGGGCGCACCGCGTGCCTCAAGGTCGAGCCCGAACTCGCCGATGCGGCCCGCGGCCTGGCCCGCAGCCGGTCCGTTACGGAGTTCGACGTCTTCGCTGCGGTCTTCTCGCTCCTGATCGGGCGCTGGTCGGGACGCTCGGACGTGGTCGTCGGCACGCCCTGGGCGGGCAGGTCGGCGCCGCAGACCGCGCGGCTGGTCGGCTGTTTCGTCAACACGTTCCCGTTGCGCACCGACCTTTCCGGGGCGCCGAGCTTCGACGCTCTCCTGGAACGGGTCCGGCGCTCCTCGGCCCGGGCGCAGGCCCACGCGCACATACCGTTCGAAGCGATCGTCGACGCACTCGCGGGCGAGCGCGAATCGGCCTGGTCGCCGCTCACGCAGGTCGCCTTCGGGTACCAGCGCGGAACACGCGCGCGATGGAGCCTCGGCGACGGCGTGGACGCGCGGGTGGAGGCGGTGGACACCGGCACGGCCAAGTTCGACCTCACACTCGTGGTGGTCGACCTCGGCTCCGATGGAATGCGCATCGAGGTCGAATACGCTACCGACCTGTTCGACGACGCGACCGCGGACCGCTTCGGCCGCCAGTGGATCGCGCTGCTCGAAGGTCTGATCGCGCGACCGGACGTGCCGGTGACGCAGCTGTCCTCGCTCACCGCGGACGAGCGGCGCTCGCTCGTCGAGTGGGCCGGCGCGCCGAGCCCTTTCCCGGCGCACGCCACGGTGGACGCCCTCGTCGCGCGGACGGCGCTGGCGCGGCCGGACGCGGTGGCCGTCGTGGACGGCGAAACCCGCGTGACCTACGCGCAACTGCTGGCGCGCGCCGACGGCCTCGCCTCCCGCTTGCACGCACTCGGCGTGCGCCGCGGCGCGTTGGTGGGGCTGTGCTGCCGGCGTTCCGCGGACCTGGTCGTCGGGATGCTCGGGATCCTGCGGGCCGGCGGCGCGTACGTGCCCCTGGACCCGGATCATCCGGCGGACCGGCTCGCCTTCATGGTGGCCGACACCGGGGTCCGCGTCGTGGTCGGCCACGCGGAGCTACTGCGCGGTCTTCCGCTCGACGCGATCACCACGGTCGCGGTCGAGGACGCGCCCGGGCACGGCCCCGGCGAGCCCGTCGGGCCGATCGAGGGTGACCAGCGCACCGGTGAGGACGCCGCGTACGTCGTCTACACCTCCGGCTCCACCGGGAAGCCGAAGGGGGTCGTCGTTCCGCACCGTGGAATCACCCGGCTGGTATGCGGCGTCGACTACGTCGATCTCGGCGCGGACCGTGTGATCGCGCAGATGTCGAACGCGTGCTTCGACGCCATCACCTTCGAGGTCTGGGGAGCGCTCGCGCACGGCGGACGGATCGTGATCGTCCCCTCCGCGACCCTGCTGTCCGCGCCCCGGCTCGCGGCGCTGCTGCGGCTCGAGCGGGTCGACACGGTGTTCATCACCACGGCACTGTTCAACGCGACCGTCGCCGAGGTGCCCGACGCCTTCGCCACCGTCGAGCAGTTCTACTTCGGCGGCGAGGCGCTGGACCGCGGCCGGGTCGGCTCGGTCCTGGACTCAGGCGTCGGCCCGGCCCGGCTGCACAACATCTACGGGCCCACCGAGGTCACCACCTTCGCCGCCTGCACACCGCTGACACAGGCCCCTGCGACGACGGGCCCGATCGGCCGCCCGACCACGAATACGTGGGCTTATGTGGTGGATGGTGAGGGTGCTCTGGTGCCGGTGGGTGTGCCGGGTGAGCTGTGGTTGGGTGGTCCCGGGGTGGCGTGGGGTTA
>NZ_JAGSXH010000015.1 GCF_018283645.1 Actinocrinis puniceicyclus
CTGCCCGCCCCCTGCCCGCCGTGTCGTTGTCCGGCGTGAGCGTGCCCCGCTGCGGGTGCGCGCAGTGGTCACGCAGGCGGTGACCAAACGTCTGGGCGCTCGCAGTATGGCGTTCTAAAACACCTTAATCGTCAATCCCTGGGATTACATGAAAATAGGCAAGATTATGCAATGACAGATGGTTTCCGCGAGCCACAAGGTCTCCCTCGGCGGTTACCTGAAGCCCCTCTTTATGTGCGCGAACTGCCTCGTTATAGTCAGTTTCGAAAAGCTCTACTTGGAAACGCCTAGTTGAGTCGGTGTAATCATCTGTTCCCTGGATAACTGCTTTCCCAGGCCCGCTGTTGCTGTTTCTCGAAAGACGTACAACCAAGCCGATGATTGTGACAGCTGATCGCGGCTGTTTCGTACGTAAGAATTCGGCGGCCTCAGCGAATAGGCGCTGCTGTCCAGGTGTGATGGAAAGAAGCCTCGATTCATGAGATCCACCGATCAGAGGCGACTTGGCAATACGCATCTGATACAGGCTACGCTCAGATCCGCCGAGCGCAGCTAGGGCTGCAAGTTCGGTTGCGTTGGGCGCTACCGATGATGTCTTGCCAAAGGCGCTAATAGGTGCAGAGCCAGCATTTACTTCATCTGCTAGAGCTTGTGCAGCTGACGCTGCCGCAATGACTCGGTTAGTAACGCGTCGACCGAACGGATCTGCGGTGGGCATATCTGAGCGGCGAATGAGAGCATTTTCGTCGTCGCCTGGCGAGGACAGATCTTCGTCGAAAACATCAAAGAGTGGCAGTGAAAGACTTAGAATAAAGCTACCGGACAGCGTCGAAAAGCGCGCCTGTTTTGCATAAGCTTCGGCACGTGCAGGTCTATGTAGTGGAAGTACTAGCGTGTTTACTTCTAGTGCAGCAGTCGAAGCGATCAGGAGTGAATGCAGTGCATCAATTGCGGCACGTGCGAGCTCCAGTGGTGCCTCGCCCGGCGGTGCGTCCGGTGTTAGCCGCACCGCTACCGTATCGGCGCCTCCATAGTTCATGTCCCCGATAATCTCATCTGGCAGACGACGTTCCACAAAGGAAAGAGCATTTAGCGCAGCCTGAATCCGATCTGCAAAATCCAGATAATCTTGTCGCGCTGGAAGCACAACTCGGATATCCTCGGATGTGCTATCACGCAGCAGGTATTGCCACAACGAGCTTCTGTCGTCTTCGTCGACGCGCTGCCAACCAGACAGGCGCAGGTATTCTGCGAAGGCGTCGATGGTGGGCAGCGGCATAGCTCTATCACCGCGCGTCGCCGTCAATGGAGTCACGCCTCCCCCCACGGGTCATACGCCGGCACTGGAGTACTCGTCCGGACTCCGAACGTGTGGATCATCTCCCGAAGTCCATCCGGGTCTAGGGTGCTGCTGGCGGGCAGGGTCACGGCCTGACTCGTCAGATTCGACGAAGCTGCAGATCCCTCAAGAGATGCCCATCGTCCATGGCCAACAAGTAGCGTTCCCTCGCGGTGAAGTCTGACACGCTGTCCGCTCGGTGCAACCTCGATTACAGCGAGGATCCGCCGGATAGAATGATCATCTCTGCGCAGGACCTCGTACGTCGCCATGTCAAGATCGTAAGAGAAGTCGCCGTTGTCGAGCCGGCGCAGCTTGTCAGTAGTCTTGACCTGCACCTTCACTGTTGGGTTGTACGTCCCGTTGAACTCACCTCGAATGGTGAGTTCGACGTCGGCCTTCTCAAGATCGAGTGTATGAGGTCTGCCATGCAGGATGTCGCATCCTGCCGCGACGGCTTCTAGCCACATCTCGCCGAAGTCCCCTTGGAGCGGGTTCTGCGCAGCGCCACCCCTGCCACTCATGACGACCCAGGATGCCGTCTACGCAGGAGCCTGTAAATTTGATCATTGCTGAGGGTTTCGACTTAACTACGACGCGCGATGGATCTGCTCCCAGTCTCGCGACATCCTACCGGCATTGTCAGCGCCTGAATGGTTTTGACATGTCGCCTTGGCTGACCGTCTCAATTTCCGTCTCAGTTCGCCCCCGTCCGCCATGCTGCGGGAGCTGCCCGAGCCGCACCGCTGACAACCCTGTTGCAGGTCAAGCCGCCCACGCCAATCGCCGAACGGCCGTGCGGCGACCTCGAAAGCGTTTGTGGTGCAAGCCACCCGGGGTTCAAATCCCCGCGTCACCGCAGGTGAAGGGCGGTAGCCGAGCAAACGGCCGCCGCCCTTCGGCATTCCCTTCCCGCTTCCCGTATTCGCTGGTGCCGCGTGCCGACTGTCGCGCCAGCCGGGCGGCAGGGCAGGGCTTGGCGCAAAGTCGTCTCTGCTGGTCGTGGCGTGTTTCTTGGATCTCGAAGGTCTGTGGTGTCGCAGTGGGCTGCGCTCGGAGCCGGTACCCGCGTGGGTGGCCGGGCGACGGCTGGTGGTCACCGTCGGTAGCCGGTGGCGGGGCCGTTGATCAGGGTTCTGGGGTGACCGTCGGTAAGCGGGATCGCCTGGTGGTCTGGGGATCTGCCGGGGCGTCACAGGTTGGTCGCAACCGGAACGCGGGGTGGATCAAGCAACGCAAGTCCCTGTAGGACTGTGGTTGCTGAAGACACACGATCCGCCAGGAGACTTGCGTTGTTCGTTTATTCTGGCATGCCCGCCCCTGCCGGGGTGGACCTGGTGCGGGCCGGGGCCGAGCGGTCGGTTGCGGCGCTGGTGGGCTCGGGTCCGGAGGGCGGGGCGGGGTTGCTCGAATACTTCGCCCGGGTTCCCGATCCGCGAAGTCGGCGCGGGATCCGCCACCGGCTGGCGAGCGTGCTGGGCCTGTGTCAGGGCGCGGTGTTGGCCGGGTGCGTGTCGCTGGAGGAGATCATCGACTGGATCAGCCACGCTGACCAGGAGGTTTTGAGCGCGATGGGCGTTTGGCGCGCCGCGTCGGGGTTGTGCGTGGCGCCGCATCCGGACACCGTGGAACGGCTGCTTGCCGCCCTGGACGCGCAGCAGCTGGCCGATGTGGCCGGTGCCGTGTCGGCCGAGGGGGCCGGTCTCGGCGCGGTGGCGTACCCGGTGGCCGGCCCGGTGCTCCAGGACGCGATCGCGGCCGACGGCAAGGCGGTGCGCGGCGCGGTCGGGGCGGACGGGATGATTCCGTATCTGCTGGCCGCCGCGACGCACGGCGAGTCGGTGGTGATCGCCGAGCGGCTGATCGGGCCCAAGACGAACGAGGTGCCGGAACTGCTGCCGCTGCTGCGCGACCTGAACACCCGGGTGCCGCTGGCCGGCCGGGTGATCACCGTGGACGCGGGATTGACGGCCCGCTCGATCGCGCAGGGCATCGCGGGCGAGCTCGGCGCCCACTACGTCATGGCGATCAAGGCGAACTCGAAGAGGCTGTACGCCGAGGTCTGCGCCCTGGACTTCGACACCCGGTCGGTCGACGCGCAGACCGGCGACGTCGGGCACGGGCGCCGGGAGAAGCGCACGATCAAGGTGATGGACGCCCCCGAGCACATCAAGGCCCTTTATCCGCACGTGCGCCAGGTGTTCCTGATCGACCGGTACGTCACCCGGAAGGTGCGCAAGCGGCGCAAGAACAGCCGCAAGCACACCACCGTCGTGATCAACAGCTACATCTCCCAGGTCGGGGTCACCTCGATGACCGCGCGCGAAGCAGGACCCGAACAGCTGATGGCGTACGTACGAGGGCATTGGGGCATCGAAAACAAGATCCACTGGGTGCGGGACGTGACGTTCCGTGAGGACGCCTCCCAAGTCCGGACCCGGGCAAGACCCAGGATCATGGCCACGCTACGTAACCTCGCCATCGGACTCATCCGACAATCCGGACATGCGAAGATCGCGGCAACCATCAGAGCCCTCAAACACGACCACGGCCTCCTCCTCCACGTCCTCGGCCTCGGGCCCAGCCCCCAAACCACCACCTGATCAGCACAAACGACTTTGCGCGAAGCCCTGGCGGCAGGGGCCAGGCGGGCGCGTCTGCCGGCCGCGCCGGAACCGCTGACGAGCGCGCGGCGGCGCGCCGCGCGTGAACGGGCGCGGATTGCCGAGCATCGGCCTCTCGTTACTCCGCTGCACACGCCTCAGCCCGCACACGCCCCGGTGGCCTTCGGCTGCGCGGCTGTCGCGGCCTTGAGGGCTGCCGACACTTGTTCAGGTGTCGCGAGCGTCGTGAACCCGGTACCGAGAACGAGATCGACGGTTCCGTCGGTGCGGTTGTCGGATAGCTCTTGAGAGCCGCCCACCTCGGCCGCGACGACTCGCATCGAGGGCGCACTGGCGACCCCGCCACGAATCTGCGCGGGAATCGCCAGCTTGGCCTTCAACGGGTCATTGGTGACCTTCGCGATGGTGAAGCCGCGCTGCTTCAGCTCTGCGGCGGTCGCGGCAGCGAGCCCGCGCCGGTCGGTCGAGTTGTATACGTTCAACTTGATCTGAGCGGCAGTCGGCAACTGGGTACCGACTTTCCGCGCGGCCGCTGCCGCATTCGACGGCGCGGGACAACCGCTTGCCGCACGAGTCTTCGTCGAAGGACGCATTAGCGATACCACGCCGTAACCACCGGCGGCGAGTAGAAGCGCCGCGACGATGCTTGTGACGATCAGACGGTGTCTGCGCTTCGTGCGATTGCGGAACGGCACGTAATCGTCTCCCGCGCCGACCCGGAACTTCTTCCCCCCGATCTCCTTGCCAGTCCGCTTCGCGGTCGTGTGGCTGAGCGTCACCACGGCCCCGGGGTCGCGCGCGGAAGCGGCGGCTGGATCAGTGGTCGGGGTCGGCGGCCGGGTCTCGGCGGGCTCTTCCTCGGACGAGCTTGGTTGAGAAGGCGTCAGATCCATGTCCTGACGGTACCCGGGCCCTCACCGAGGGTAATCTTCAATCGAGGTCGAGTACGCGCGCATGGAGTACAGTCCGCTGCTGCAACGCGGCCCGGACCGCCCGGTGCAGCCCGTCTTCAAGGAACAGCTCGCCCTGCCACTTCACCACATGCGCGAACAGGTCCCCGTAGAAGGTCGAGTCCTCTGACAACAGGGCGTCGAGATCCAGCTGGCGCCTGGTCGTGACCAGCTGGTCCAGCCGGACCTGCCGTGGCGGGACCTGCGCCCAACCGCGGGACGAACGCCCGTGGTCGGGATACGGTCGTCCGTCCCCAATCCGCTTGAAGATCACCCAAATAGCCTACCGGTTTGCGGCCTCATGCTCCCGGTCGACGGCGCTCTCAGTTCCGCAACGTGTCGCCTGCGCGCCGCCCTGGCGGCCGCTCCCCGCCGCGCGCGGGCCGGCACCGCCTTGCCGGATGCGCGAGGCGAGGCCCGGGACGGATGCTGCACATATATCGCCCTGCCCGCATGGACCGGGCGGCGGTGCAGTTGCGCTGAAGGGTGCTCAAGGATGGTCAAGGATCATCCTCGTCGGCTGAGCCTCGCCCGCAGGAGTTCCCGTGTTGAGCAACGCGACGAACTTCCGTCCAGTCGGGCGGAGCACGGGCGGCACCCGGCAGCGGCCGGGTTTTGGAGTCGGGATGAGCCCCGCGATCATCGTGCCTCGACTGGCCGAGATGCAAAGGAGCCCCCGACCATGCCTTGCTCTGGTCAGAGGCTCCTATCGCGGCGGAGGATACGAGATTTGAACTCGTGAGGGGTTGCCCCCAACACGCTTTCCAAGCGTGCGCCCTAGGCCACTAGGCGAATCCTCCGCGGGCAAGCTTACCGGACAGGTGTGGGTGCTCCGCACCTCGATTCGCGGAACAGCCGTCGCTCCGGATGGGCTATCCTTTTCGCGGACCCCTCGTGTGGCGTCACCCCGCTGAACCCCCCCAGGGCCGGAAGGCAGCAAGGGTAGGCAGGCTCTGGCGGGTGCGCGAGGGGTCTTCGCCTGCCCGCTTCGATGCGCGCCGCTGCTCGCGGGCAGCAGGCGGCGCACGCCCCCATGGCCGCGGTGCGCGTGAGAGCGACGTGCCGACGGGGTTATCCACAGGCTGGCGCAAGGCGGCGGTTCGTGTGGGTGGGACCGGCTACGCTCAAAGGCGTGTCACTCGCGCTCTATCGTCGGTACCGGCCCGAGACCTTCGAAGAGGTCATCGGGCAGGAACACGTGACCCAGCCGCTTCAGCGGGCGCTGAGCAACCAGCGGGTGAACCACGCCTACCTGTTCAGCGGGCCGCGCGGCTGTGGGAAAACCACCAGCGCGCGGATCCTGGCCCGCTGCCTGAACTGCGATCAGGGGCCGACGCCGACGCCGTGCGGGACCTGCAAGTCGTGTACGGACCTGGCGCGCGGCGGCCCCGGCTCGATCGACGTCATCGAAATCGACGCCGCCTCGCACGGCGGCGTGGACGATGCCCGTGACCTGCGCGAGCGGGCGTTCTTCGCCCCGGTCTCCGCCCGATACAAGATCTACATCCTGGACGAGGCGCACATGGTCTCCCCGGCCGGGTTCAACGCGCTGCTCAAAGTGGTCGAGGAGCCGCCGCCGCATCTGAAGTTCATCTTCGCCACCACCGAGCCGGAGAAGGTCATCGGGACCATCCGCTCGCGAACCCACCATTACCCGTTCCGCCTGGTGCCGCCCGGAGTCCTGCGCGACTACCTCGCTGAGGTCTGCGAGCGCGAGTCCGTCCCGGTGGATCCGGATGTGCTTCCGCTGGTCGTGCGCGCCGGCGCCGGCTCCGTGCGTGACTCGATGTCCGTACTCGACCAGCTCCTGGCCGGCGCGGGAGAGGACGGAGTCACCTACCGCATGGCGGTCGGACTGCTCGGGTACACCGACGCGGCGCTGCTGGACGAGGCGGTGACCGCCTTCGCGGCGCGTGACGGAGCGGCCGCGTTCCAGGCCGTGGACCACGTCGTCGAGGGCGGGCACGATCCGCGCCGGTTCCTGGCCGACCTGCTGGAACGGCTACGGGACCTGGTGATCCTGGCCGCGGTGCCGGACGCCGCGGACAAGGGGTTGATCTCGGCGCCCGGGGACCAGTTGGCGCGGATGCGTGAACAGGCGGCAGCCTTCGGCCCCGCCGAGCTGTCCCGCGCCGCCGACCTGGTCAACGCGGGGCTGTTGGAGATGCGTGGGGCCACCGCCGCGCGGCTGCTGCTGGAGCTGGTCTGCGCCCGCGTGCTGCTGCCGAGCGCGGACGACTCGGTACGCGGAGTCGCCGCCCGGCTCGACCGGCTGGAACGCGGGGCCACTCTCAGCGGGTTCAACGACGTCTCGGCTGTCGTTGCGCAGCGGGGTGGCATGCCGGCCGATCGGCCGCGGACCGCGGAACCGCAGGGCCCGTCGATGCCCGCGGTACCTCCGGCGATGGCTGCTGGCGCGGTTGACCTCGGGACCGGAAACACCGCGACCGCAGGCCAAGCACACGCATATGACGCTCCCGTAGGCCAACCGCAGCAGGCCGCGGTCACGCAGGAGGCGACGCTCACCCCGCCCTGGCGGAAGAACGGCATGGCTGCGGCTGCGGCTACAGCTGCCGCGGGGGAGGGCGACGGGCCATCGCAGGCAGAAACATCGCGCGGCGCACCGCAGCAGGGTACGGCGTCCCGGGGAGTGATGACGCAGAACCCTGTGTCAGGGCAGACAAGGCCGGCAACCGGGGCACGACCGCAGTCGAGCGCCGGCTTGACCGAGGCGGCATCCGTGCGTCAGCTCTGGCCGCAGGTCCTGGAAGCAGTGGCGAGGCGCAGCAAAGTCGCCTGGGTGATGCTGCAAAGCGTGCACGTGGTCGGGGTCGAGGGCAGGTTGCTCCAGCTCGGTTTCAGCAATCCCGGATTGCGCGACAACTTCCACGGCTCCAACCGCGAGGAGACTCTGCGCGAAGCGCTGCGTGAGCTCACCGGCATCGAATGGAAGATCGACGCACTGGTGGATCCGTCGGCCGGAACCAGCATGGCTGGTGCTGGTGCTGGTGCTGGTGCTGGTGTCGGTCCGCTGCCTAGCGCCGCACTTCCGCCGGCCGCCGTTCCGCAGGCCTCTGCACCGGTTAGTGCGGGCCAGCAGGCGACACCGCCGGGCCGAGCCCCCGGGCCCGGTGCTGACCAGAGCGCGCCGAACGTCGCCGCGTTCGCCGCGGCGCCCCCGCCGTTCGCCCAACCCGCCACCGCACCGGAGGACGACGAGCCGGGACCCGATGACGAGGACGTGGATGATGCCGGTCCGACCGCGCGGGACCTGCTGATGCGCGAACTGGGCGCGACCGTGCTCGAAGAGAGGTCCGACGCGGACTGAACCGTGCCGAGCGCTCCCCAAGCGGCCGCGCGCCGGCGCGCGGCTCTTCGCGAATCGGGCAGCGCGTGGGCTCCTTCCAGAGCTCGGAGAGCATAGGCTCGTCCCGATAGCGAAGACCGCCGTCGCCTCGACAACCTCAAGCCGACAAGGAGTCCAAGGTGTTTCCGGACGGGTTCGACATGGGATCGCTCCTCCAACAGGCGCAGCAGATGCAGCAGCAGATGGAGGAGGCACAGCGCGCGCTCAGCGAGCAGAAGGTGAGCGGCGCCGCCGGCGGCGGCCTGGTCACCGCCACCGTGACCGGCCTCGGTGAACTTGTCGACCTGAAGATCTCCCCGGAGGCGGCCGACCCGCAGGACACCGAGACGCTCGCCGACCTGGTGATCGCCGCGGTGCACGCCGCGAACGAAGAGGCCGAACGGCTGCAGAAGGAGAAGCTCGGCCCGCTCGGCGCCCTCGGTTCCGGCGGTCTGGGCGGCCTCGGCGGCGGCCTGCCGGGGTTCTGATCGCTCGGCGCGTGGTAAGCACAGGTGGGACGCGGAGCCCGGAATGGATCGGACATGGCTGAGGGATGAGTAAGACGAGGACGGCGGAGACGCAGCCGGCCGCGCTGAGCGCGACGTGGGCCGCGATGCGGCGCGGGGGGCGGTGCTCGCCGTGTACGAAGGCGTCGTCCAGGATCTGATCGACGAGCTCGGCCGCCTGCCGAACATCGGGCCGAAGAGCGCGCAACGTATCGCCTTCCACCTGTTGCAAGCAGATCCGGTGGACGTGCGCCGGTTGGCCGACGTGCTGGTGCGGGTCAAGGAGACGGTGCGTTTCTGCGAGCTCTGCGGCAACGTCGCCTCTGCCGCGCGCTGCCGCGTCTGCCTCGACCCGCGCCGCGACCCGACCGTGCTGTGCGTGGTCGAAGAATCCAAGGACGTGGTCGCCATCGAGCGCACCCGCGAATTCCGCGGCCGTTACCACGTGCTCGGCGGGGCGATCTCGCCGATCGACGGCGTCGGCCCGGACGACCTTCGCATCCGGGAACTGATGACACGCCTCGCGGACGGCAGCGTGACGGAACTGATCCTGGCCACCGACCCCAACCTGGAGGGCGAGGCCACCGCGACCTATCTCGCCCGCCTGGTCAAGCCTCTCACCGCGGACGGCGCGCTGCGCATCACCCGGCTCGCCTCGGGCCTGCCCGTCGGGGGCGACCTGGAATACGCCGACGAGGTCACCCTCGGCCGGGCCTTCGAAGGGAGAAGATCACTTGATGTCTGACCGCTCGCTCTCCACCGCCGACGCCGCGGCGCCGGCCGATCAGCCGCCCGCCGTGCTCGACAGCGCGGCGGAACTGGCCGAGTTCGCCGACCAGATCTCGGACCAGATCGAGTCCTTCCTGGTGGTGGTGCGGGCCGTGGCCCGCGGCGACGCGACCGACTCGGCGGTCCCGATGCTGCTGCTCGAGGTCTCCCAGTTGCTGCTGGCCGGCGGCCGGCTCGGCGCGGTGCACGACGTGGTACCGGAGGAACGCTTCGAGGAGGACCCGGGCCCCGACCCCGACCTGGACGAGTTGCGCGAGAAGCTGGCCGCCCTGCTCGAACCCTGCGACAACTACCGTGAGGTGTTCGACCCGCTGGCTTCGCAGCCGGAACTGGAGACAAGGCGGATCTCCGACGACATCGCCACGGCCGTCGCCGACCTCGCGCACGGCCTGGCCCATTACCGCGCCGGCCGCACCCTGGAAGCACTGTGGTGGTGGCAGTTCTCCTACCTCACGGATTGGGGACCCGCCGCCTCGGCCGCGGTGCGCGCGCTGCAGTCGATCGTGGCCCGCTCCCGTCTTCAGGAGTGAACGCCGCAGAAATCACGGCCGCAGCGGCCCTTCGCCGCAGAATTCGAGACGCCGTCTCGGGATGTGAATAGCGGCAGGATGCCGCGGCCTGCTCGGTAAACTGGGCGTCGATCCATGCCAACGCGCTGGTTCGTCTCTCGTCCGACGCCAACTCTCAAGTCAGGAGCGCTAACGTGGGCCTGGTCGTGCAGAAGTACGGTGGCTCCTCCGTCGCCGACGCCGACTGCATCAAACGGGTCGCCAAGCGCATCGTCGACACCAAACGCGCCGGAAACGAGGTCGTGGTCGTCGTCTCCGCGATGGGCGACACCACCGACGAACTGATCGACCTGGCCCAGCAGGTCTCTCCGCTGCCCGAGGGCCGCGAGTTGGACATGCTGCTGACCGCCGGAGAACGGATCTCCATGGCCCTGCTCGCCATGGCCATAGGCACCCTCGGCTACGAGGCGCGTTCCTTCACCGGCAGCCAGGCCGGGGTGATCACCGACCGGGTGCACAACAAGGCCCGCATCATCGACGTGACTCCGGGCCGTATCCGCACCGCCCTCGACGAGGGCGCGATCGCCATCGTGGCCGGCTTCCAGGGCGTGTCCCAGGACACGAAGGACATCACCACCCTCGGCCGCGGTGGATCGGACACCACCGCGGTGGCCCTCGCCGCCGCCCTCGAAGCCGGGGTCTGCGAGATCTACACGGACGTGGACGGCGTCTACACCGCCGACCCGCGGCTCGTGCCCACCGCGCGCAAGCAGAACAACGTGCGGTATGAGGAGATGCTCGAACTGGCCGCCAGCGGCGCGAAGATCCTGCACCTGCGCTGCGTCGAGTACGCTCGCCGGTTCGACGTACCCATCCACGTGCGCTCCTCCTTCTCAGCTCTGGAGGGCACCTGGATCCGCAACAGCCTGGAAGGGGCCGAGATGGAGCAGGCGATCATCGCCGGAGTCGCGCACGACACCACCGAGGCGAAGGTCACCGTGGTGGGCGTCCCGGACAAGCCGGGCGAGGCCGCCCGGATCTTCCGGGCGGTGGCCGACGCGGAGATCAACATCGACATGGTGGTGCAGAACGTCTCCGCCGCCGCGACCGGCCTGACCGACATCTCCTTCACACTGCCCAAGAACGACGGCGCCAAGGCGGTCGCGGCGCTGTCCAAGGTCAAGCCGCTGATCGGCTTCGACTCGCTGGCCTATGACGACCAGATCGCCAAGGTCTCGCTGATCGGTGCCGGAATGAAGAGCCACCCGGGGGTCACGGCGGTGTTCTTCGAGGCGCTTTCCGAGGCCGGAGTCAACGCGGAGATGATCTCCACCAGTGAGATCCGCATCTCGGTGGTCTGCCGGGCCGACGCGGTCAAGCCGGCGGTTCAGGCCATCCACACCGCCTTCGACCTCGACGCGGACGGCGAGGCCGTGGTCTACGGAGGGACCGGACGATGAGCGCGGCGAACACCTCCGGTGCCTCCGGCGCGGGACGCAACCCCTATGCCGCCAAGCTGCCGACCCTCGCGGTGGTCGGTGCGACCGGCGCGGTCGGCACGGTCATGCTCGACCTGCTGTCCACCCGCGAGAACGTGTGGGGCGAGATCCGGTTGATCGCCTCGGCGCGTTCCGCCGGCAAGCGGCTCACCGTGCGCGGCGAGCAGGTCGAGGTCGTGGCACTGAGCGAGGACGCCTTCGACGGCGTCGACGTCGCCATGTTCGACGTACCCGACGAGGTCTCGGCCGAATGGGGACCGATCGCGGCGGCCAAGGGCGTCGTGGTGGTCGACAACTCCGGGGCGTTCCGGATGGACCCCGAGGTGCCGCTGGTGGTGCCCGAGGTCAACCCGGGCCAGGTGCGCAACCGGCCCAAGGGCATCATCTCGAACCCGAACTGCACGACCCTGTCGATGATCGTCGCGATGGGTGCGCTGCACGCCGAATTCGGCCTCACCTCCCTGATCGTCGCCTCATACCAGGCGGCCTCCGGCGCCGGGCAGGCCGGCATCGACACCCTGCGCGGGCAGCTCGCCAAGGTGGCCGGCTCGCCGACGCTCGGCTCGCAGCCCGGCGACCTGCGCAGGTCGGTCGGCGACCTCGGCCCGTTTCCCGCTCCGCTGGCGCTGAACGTGGTGCCGTGGGCCGGCTCGCTCAAGGACGGCGGCTGGTCCTCGGAGGAGTTGAAGGTCCGCAACGAGTCGCGCAAGATCCTCGGCCTGCCGAACCTGAAGGTCTCGGCGACCTGCGTGCGCGTCCCGGTGATCACCACACATTCGCTGGCGGTGCACGCCGTCTTCGAGCGTGAGATCGCGGTCGCGCAGGCCCGTGAGGTGCTGCGTGACGCGCCGGGGATCGTGCTGTGCGACGACCCGGCGAACGGCGAGTTCCCGACGCCCAACGACGTGGTCGGCACCGATCCGACCTGGGTCGGCCGGATCCGCTCCAGCCTCGACGATCCGCGCGAGATCGAGCTGTTCGTGTGCGGTGACAACCTGCGCAAGGGCGCGGCTCTGAACACGGCGCAGATCGCCGAACTGGTCGCCCGCGAATTCTCGGCACGCTGACGGCGGTCGACTTCACCCGCGCGGGTGCTTTTCGCCCGGAAGGCACGCGCGGGGGCGATTCGGGATGGGATCCTGCCCCTCGTGAAAACCGACCCCCGGTACCCCGTCCACAGATCCACTCGGATGGGGTACAACGCTGGAGGGGGTTCGAATGTCTAACCGTCGTGATCGCCACCATGACCGACCGGAGCCTAGGCATAGCGGACCGGCGTACGGATGCCGGTCCGCTCTCTGCGCAGCGCCGATCGATCGAGGATGGCATGCCGGAAGCCACGTCCGGTCCGCTCGTGCCTGCCGAGGTGACGTCCGCCGCAAACGCGGCGTCCGACGCGAGCACGGTCGAGCCTGGCAAGGCAGACATGGCGCCGGATGCCGTGGGGGGCGCGGTGGCGACTGACGTCGATGTGACGGCCGATCTGCTGACGGAGACGTATCAGACGCACTACACGTCGCTGCTGCGGTTGGCCGCCCTGCTCCTCGACGATCTGGGGTCCTGCGAGGACGTCGTTCAAGAGGCATTCATCCGGGTGCACGCCGCGCGCGGCCGCGTCAGGGAGCCGGAGAAACTGCTGGCCTACCTGCGCCAGACGGTGGTGAATCTGTCCCGTTCGACCCTGCGGCGGCGGCTGATCGGCCTGCGCCTGCTGCCCAAGCCGCTGCCGGACGCCGCGAGCGCGGAGGAGGGTGCATACGACGCACTGGAGCGTGACGCGCTGATCCAGGCGCTGCGCGGTTTGCAACGCCGCCAACGGGAGGTGCTGGTGCTGCGCTACTACGCGGATCTGACGGAAGCTCAGGTCGCCACAGCGCTCGGAGTGTCGATCGGTTCGGTGAAGGCTTACGGCTCGCGCGGCATCGAGGCGCTGCGCGCCCGCATGGAGGAGCATCGATGAGCAAGGACGGCGTCGTCCCGCCGCAAGGCGGGCCATCACGCCGCCCGGGCGGGGGGCCTGCGAATCATTCGGGGACCGGCAGACCCCTCGGGCCCGCGGCGCGGCGGTACGGAGCGCAGGGCCACGCGGTCCCGCAGCCCCCTGCGCAGTGGTCTGACTCGCCGGACGGGGAAGAGCACGACGCCGGGGGCGCATGGCACGGCCCGGCTCAGACGGCTGGCAGGCCCACGGACGAGTCGGAGCAGGTGCGCTCGGCGCTGCGCGAAGGGCTGCTCTCCGCGGCCGAACTGGATCTGGCCCGGGCGCTGCGGGTCCGGGTGGCCGCGGTCGGGACCGGCGGTCCACCCGAGGGGAGCCTGGTCCGCATCCAGCGCAAGGCGCACGCTCGTCGCCGCAACCGGATGGTGTTGGCCGGCAGTGCCGGGGTGCTCATGCTCGCCATGGCCGTGACCCTGGCCACCGGGGACCGCTTCGACCTGGTGCCGACGCTCACCAGCGCGGTCGGTCTCGGCGGGGATTCCGGGACGCCGGACCGAAGCGGCAGCGGTTCCGGGCAGGCCACGACGGCCGGCGAAAGCGGCCAGACCGTGTGGTCGACCGGCGGTGACGGCGCAGTGGGCCTGGCGATCGGTCCGGAGGCTCCGGTGACGGCGACCCCCTCGGCGGCGGCCGCGGCGAAGGTGCCGATGTGCACCGCGGACTCGCTCAAGACGACCACCACACTGGGCCCGACCGTGAACGGCGTCGAGTACGGGCACGTAGACGCGGTCGCGCAGAGTCCCTGCGTCGTGGTCGGACCCCCGGTGCTCACCGTCGCCAACGCCGCCGGGACCGCCGATTCCTCCGTGGTGATTCTCCGGGAGGACCCGGCTGGCGCCGCGCTGCTGCCGGCCGTGCCGAGTTGGGGCGCGACGATGGTCCTCAACCCGGGGCAGGCGTATCAGTTCCAGTTCGCGTGGGCGTCGAGCGGTTGCCCGCAGGCTTCCGCGTCCCCGACGCCGAGCGCGCGCCCGACCCCCAACTCCACCTACTACCTCGGCTACGCGGTCACGGGCACGACGCCGACGGCCGTGGTGACGCTTACGGCGAGCTGCGGTGCGCGGGTCTATGTGACGGACATCTACGCGCCGGGGGCTTTCCCTCTGCCGAAGGCCCCTGAGCCGCCGCCCGCCACGTCGGCGTCCTCTGCCATGCCGCCGACCAGTCCGGCGCCGCCGCCGAGCACGTCGGTCTCCACGCCGCCGGACACCTCCAGCCCGGCGCCGACCGCTTCCACCGCGGCGCCCAACCCGGGTGCAGGGACCGGCAGCGGCAGCGGCGGGTCCGGCAGCGTGAGCGCCGGGTCACCGAGCTGAACGGGGCGGCCCGGCGAGGGTGTCCGAGGGCGCCCCGCCGTCTTGCGGTCTCACGCGCCATCCGGCGCTTCTCAAACACGGAGCAGCTCTGGACCAGCTGTGGACCAGCTCTCCAGCGGGCGGCGTGACGACGAACCTGTCCCGAGAGGTGCTCGATGGCCGACGCGAACAACGACGATCTCGCCGCCGTCGGCCGTCGCGTGAACGCCGTGGTCCGCAGCGAGCAGGCGACGCTCATCGTCGCCCGCTTCTTCGCCGAGCTTCAGGGCCGCGCCGCCCGGCACCTCGCGGACGGCACCGTGTTCCTGGTCACCGGCGACATCCCGGCGATGTGGCTGCGCGACTCTGCGGCGCAACTCATGCCGCTGCTGCGGGTGGGCGGCGGCCCGCAGGCCGAGCAGTTCGCGGTCGCCGTGCTGCGCCGCCAGCTGGAGTACATCCGGCTGGACCCCTACGCCAACGCCTTCAACCCGCGGCCGAACGGCGCCGGGCATCACAGGGACCTGACGGAGCCGTCCTGTCCTCGACACCGCGCGTGGGTGTGGGAGCGCAAATACGAGGTCGACTCGCTCTGCTATCCGCTGCTGGTGGCTTACCGGATCTGGCGGCGTTACGGACGCGCCGACATCTTCGACCCGCGGTTCTGGGGCGCGGTCGAGCGCATCCTGCACACCTGGGAAACGGAACAGGATCACGAGCGCCTTTCGGCGTACCGGTTCCGCCGACCGCGCGTCCCTGTGCCGGGCGCGCGGTCAGGCGCGTTGCCGAGTGTGTTCGCCGGGCTGCTGCCCGGAGTCCTGGGTGGACCACTCGCCCGCGGCGGCCGCGGGCCCGAGGTGGCGGTCACCGGCATGACCTGGAGCGGTTTCCGTCCGAGTGACGATCCCGTGCGTTACGGCTACAACGTGCCGGGCAACCTGTTCGCCTCCGCGGTACTCGGGCGCCTCGCCGAGATCGCCGTGGCCGTCCGCCCGCCGCGGGCGGCCGAACTGCTCACCCGGATCCGGCGGTTGCGCGGCGCGATCGACACGGGTGTCGCCCGCTACGCACTCGTAGACGATCCGCGCACCGGGCAGCGCTGGGCCTACGAGGTCGACGGACGCGGCGGCGCTCTGGAAATGGACGACGCGAATCTCCCGAGCCTGCTCGCGCTGCCCCTGCTCGGCTGCTGCCGGCCCGACGATCCGGTTTACACGGCCACCCGGGAGTTCGTCCTGAGCGAGCGCAATCCGTACTACTTTCGAGGGCCGGCGGCCCGCGGCGTCGGCAGCCCGCACACCCCGCGCCGACACGTCTGGCCGCTCGCCATCGCGGCCGCCGCGCTCACCAGCACCGATCCCGCAGACCGGCGCGCCGCGATCGACACTCTGCTGAACACCCACGCGGGCACGACCCGCATCCACGAGTCCTTCCACGCCGACCGGCCCGCGACGTGGACCCGGGCGTGGTTCTCCTGGGCGGAGGCGATGTTCTGTGAGCTGGTACTCGACCACTGCGGTTACCGGCACTCGGACGCGCCCTCATCCGGCTGACCTTACGTGCCGTGGTCCGGCCCGGCCCGGCCTGGCCGCAGCGCTCGGCGCATTCGGCGCTGCGCGGACGTCGCTGCGGTGCATCTTCGGCGTGATCGTGCCGAAGCCGGGCGGGTCGGCGCGCGGCGCGTGGTCTACTGCCACCGTGGACCTGGCGGTGCAAGTCTTCATCGACCGCGAAGACGGCCGACGCGACCTGTTCGATCCGCCCACCGAGGCGGCGGGATCGGCCGGCTTCGACTCGTGGCGTGAGACCGTGTGGGGTTCCCCGCGAGCGCGCAGCCTCGGTGCGCGGCTGTTGCCGCGGCTCGCCGAAGCGGATCTACTCGTCGAACCAGCGCGACTGCATGACCTGCTGGAGGAGTGCGCGCTCTTGCGCGACCGGCTGGAGACGCTCATCCCCGGTATGGACGCTCTCGATCCGCACGCGCCCGGATACTACGTCAACACGGGCTCGCACGTCCGGATCGAATCCGCGGAAGCGGTGGCTCATTTCCGTCACACCGTGGCGCAGCGGCTTGCGAACATCGAGTCCGCAGCGATGTATGCGCTGGTCGTCGGCGGAGGCGTCGCGATCTCCACTGCGGCTCGCGCGGCTGAGCCGGCCCCGGACGCTCCGGTTGAGCCGACGGTGCCCTCGCCATGCGCGCCGTGTGCGTGCGCACCGGGTAGTTGCGCCGATCCTCAACCTGACGCGGACGACACAGAGCCCTGACGAACTGCGGCCCGCGTGGAGTGTGCGGGCAGGCCGCTGCGCGACGCGCTTGCGGCCCTCCTGCGCGGTCTGCCACGCACGCGGACGGCGTGCGCGATCAAGCGAAACTTTCCGGGGGGCGACGGGCCTGCGCTGCGCGTTGATCTCGGCGGTCGCCTTCGTGTTGACTCCCGGCTGCGATGCGATCGATCCTCCCATTTCGGACGGGGCACCCCGGCAAGAGCCAGACATCCGATGAGCGGAGAGATCATTCGATGATCACATCAGGAGCGTCAACCGCGCGGGCGAGAACGCGCGCCCGCAGCGCACCGGAGGGTCGCGGCGCGACCCGCGCGCGCCGCTGGGCTCCGGCGGCGGCGCTCGTTCCGGCGGCCGCCGCGCTTGCGGCCGCGGCCGCGCTGGCGGCTCCGGCGGCGACGGCACAGGCCGCCGTGACGCCGAACTCCACCCCGAGCGCCGTGACCGTCAACGTCGACGCGGGCCAGTCGCTCGGCACCGTGCCCGCGACGGCGATCGGCACGAACGGATCCGTGTACGACGCGGATCTGACCGACGCGGCGGTACCGGGGCTACTCAAGAACGCCGGCGTCGGGCTGGTCCGCTTCCCGGGCGGCACCGAGTCGGACGAGTACAACTGGAAGAACAACACCGACGTGATCTCCGGTGTGGCCCAGGCCGTGAACTTCGACCAGTACGCCGCGATGTTGAGCCAGGCCGGCGCGCAGGGCATGATCACGGTCAACTACGGTACCGGTGACGCGGTCGGTGCATCGCAGAGCCCTGTCGAGACCGGCGCACAGGTGGCCGCCGACTGGGTGCGCTACGCCAATGTCACGCACCACTACGGCATCAAGTACTGGGAGATCGGCAACGAGATCTACGGCAACGGCACCTACGGCGGCACCGGCTGGGAACCGGACCGGCACTGCTCCTCAAGCAGCAGCCCGACCAACTGCGGGCCGGCCGTCTACGCGCAGAACGTCAAGGCGTATATCAGTGCCATGAAGGCGGTCGACCCCGGCATCGTGATCGGCGTGGTGCTGACCGCCCCGGGCAACTGGCCCGACGGGGTGACCAACAGCGCGAGCCCGCAGCCGTGGAACCAGACCGTGCTTTCGGCGCTGGGCAACCAGATCGGCTTCGCGGACGTGCACTGGTATCCGCAGAACCCGAGCACCATCACCCCGCCCGGACCGACCGACGCCGGCCTGCTCGGCGCCAGCGCCCAGATCCCGACCATGGTCTCCGGACTGCGTTCGCTGCTGAGCCAGTACAGCGGCAGCGCGAACGTGCCGATCATGATCACCGAGACGAACTCGGTGTCGTCGAATCCCGGTAAGCAGACCCTCAGCGTGGTCAACGCGCTCTACCTGGAGCAGGACTACCTCGGCTGGCTGCGCAGCGGCGTCTCCAGCGTCGACTGGTGGCAGATCCACAACGGCATCGTCACCACGGGCGACAACGGCTCCTCGCTCTACGGCACCGCGACCTACGGCGACTACGGCGTGCTGTCGGACGCCAGTTGTGCGACGATCAACGGCGCGCAGGTATGCGAACCGGCTGCCGACACCCCGTTCCCCGCCTACTACGGGATGAAGTTGCTCGGCCAGTTCATCCACCCCGGCGACACGCTGGTGTCCGCGTCCTCCAGCCAGTCGCTGGTCCAGTCGTACGCGGTCAAGGCCGCCGACGGTTCGCTACGCGTGATGCTGGTCAACGACGACCCCGCTAACAGCTACCAGGTCCTGCTCGGCTACAGCGGCTTCTCACCGGCCTCCGGCGCGCCGAGCGTGTCCACGCTCGCGCCGCCCGGAAACTCGATCGGCACGGCGGCGACGGGCAGTGCGACCTCGCAGGTCATCGCGCCGTACACGGCGAGCGTCGTCACTCTGCAACCCGGTGGCACGGCCGCCGCGCCGACGACTCCCGGCACGCCCGTCGCTTCCGCCGTCACCTCCACCTCGGTGAACCTGAGCTGGACCGCCTCCACGAGCAGCCTCGGCATCGCCGGTTACCAAGTGGTCAGCGTGAACGGCGGAACGCAGAGCGTGGTCGCGTCGCCGAGCACCAACTCCGCGACCATCAGCGGTCTGACCCCCTCGACCGCTTACACCTTCGCCGTCTATGCGACGGACACCGCGGGGACCAAGTCCGCGCGTTCCGGCACGGTCACCGTGACCACCGGCGCGTCGTCGTCGTCCGGTGGATGTAAGGTCACCTACACGCCGAACGCGTGGACCGGCGGCTTCACCGCGAACATCATCCTGGCGAACACCGGCAGCGCGGCCTGGACCGGCTGGAATGTCACCTGGGCCTGGCCGGGCGACCAGAAGATCACCAACGCCTGGAACGCCCAGGTCACCCAGAACGGCAGCAGCGTCACCGCGACGAACGTCAGCTACAACGGCAGCGTGCCGGCGGGCGGCTCGACCTCGTTCGGCTTCCAGGGCACATGGAACAGCAGCAACGCCTCCCCGACCGCGTTCAGCGTGAACGGGAACGCGTGCACCGTGGGCTGATATAAGAGGTTTCGCTCAGATGCCGTGCCCGGGGCCGATGCGCACAGCGCGGCCCCGGGCCCGACCCGGGAGCCGGTTGCCGGGCAGCCGAGCGCCCCCGGCGCTGGACGGCACCACGCCCCGCTAATGAGTACCCTGCTACGATCGACCGGTTGCTGTGAGATCTCGGCACGGACGACGGGGAATCCTGTGCATATTCGGAAACGGTCTGGGCTCTGGTATTCGGGGCTTACCGGGGTGATCCTCCTCGCGACAGCGGGCACCGCGTTGGCGGCCAACGAGACCGGGGACGCGGGAGCGGGCGGGCGAACGGCGGCGCAGCCCGGTGCCCGAACCCTGACCGGTCCCACGCCTGCTCTCCCGGCTTCGTCATCGCTGTCTGATTCGAGGATGGACTCCGCGGGCTCGGCGCGGCCGGTGGCCCCGGATCCGCGCGGCTCTGCTTCGTCGGCCGACGTCTCCGGTGTGGCCCGAGCGGTCTCCTTCCACGGCCACGAGTTCTCCGTTCCGGCCGGATGGCGCTTGGTCGATCTCACAAGGAATCCGACCGCGTGCGTCCGCTTCGACGCGCACGCCGTCTACTTCGGAACGCCGTCGGGCGACCAGCGTTGCCCGGCGGCGAACGGCACCGTGGTCACGGGTGCGGTGCTCGTCGAACCTTCCTCCGCCGCGACGGCAGCGAGCGCCGTCGACAACACGCTGGACCAGCGAATCAGCGCCACACTGCCGGGAGTGGCGATCGTCGCCTCCTACGGCACCGACCGCAAGTCTGTCGTCGGCCTCCTTGCCGCGGCACATGTGCCGGCGCCCACCGTGGCCTATCCGAGCACGTCGACGGCCGCCGTCGCGGCGCGCGCCACGGCGAAACTCAGCTCGATCCAGGGTTCTGTCACGCCGGCCACGGTCGCGTCGTTCACACAGGTCTACACGGGTCTTGGATTCGACGCGTGCACTGCCCCGAGCACTGCGCAGATGACGGCGTGGGCCGGATCGCCGTTCGGAGCGGTAGGGGTTTACATCGGCGGGGCCGGCCGCGCGTGCACCCAGCCGAACCTGACCGCGTCGTGGGTGGCCGCGGAAACGGGTGCGGGATGGCGCCTGCTGCCGGTCTACGTCGGTCCGCAGATCGTGTTCAACAAGGTCACCGACGCCGTGACGCAGGGCACGGCGAGCGCCGACGACGCCGTGACCCAGGCTTCCGCCCTCGGCATCGGTGAGGGCGCGGTGCTGTATTACGACATGGAGGGCGGCGGCTACACCGCGACGCAGACCACCACGGCGCAGCAGTTCCTCGCCGCCTGGACCACGGAACTGCACGCGCTGCGCTACCGCGCGGCGGTCTACGGCAGCGAGACGGGTGCGCTCGGCGCGGTGATGTCGGGCTGGGGCACCGTGACCGAACCGGACGTCATCGACGTCGCCAACTGGAACGGTCAGTCCGACGACGATCCCGGCGCCGACCCGGCCGGTCACTGGCGCGGGCACCGCGTGCATCAGTTCATCAGCAGCACGGACGCGACATACGGTGGCGTCACGATCAACATCGATGAGGACTTCTTCGCGCTCGCCGGTCCGTGCGGCCCCGCGCTGCCGGGCACGCCCGTGCAACCGCGGTACATGATCAACTGCGCGGTCTCCCCGGCTGCTGCCCCGTCGCCCTGATCGCTGCGGCGGTCCGCAGCCGCGCGCGACGCCCGATCTGCTCGGTCGGCCGCGCCGTACTCCGCTGCTCAACAGGTACGCAAGAGGCCCGTGACCATCAATCGGTTTGCCGGCCTCGGAGCAGGCCGAGCAGGGCGGCCTTGTCCGGTTTCCCGCTGACGGCCACCGGGACCTCGGACAGTTCGGTGACGGTCTCCGGCACGCTGAGCTCGCCGAGTTCGGCCCGAACCGCTTGGCGCAGGCCGGCGTGGTCCAGGCGGCGTCCCGGGCGCGGGACCACGAAGGCGTGCACCGCCTCGCCGCGCCGGTCGTCGGGGGCGCCGACCACGTATGCCTGGTCCACATCCTCCTGTGCCGCCAGGAGGCGCTCGATCGGGCCCGCGTACACCGGCAGGGCGTCCACGATGATCACTTCGCGGGCGCGACCGGTCAGATACACGTAGCCGCCCTCCAGCCTCCCGAGATCGCGGGTGCGGACCCAGCCGTCCGGCGTCAAGGTCTCGGCGGTCAACTCCGGCTCGTCGAAGTATCCGCACATCTGGTAGGGCGTGCGTACGTAGATCTCGCCGTCTCGGACGTCTGCGTCCACGGAGGGCAGCGGCCGTCCCACCGACGCGAGCACGCCGTGGGCGATGTCCGTCGGAGTCAACGCGGTGAGCCCGCCGGTCTCGGTCAGACCGTACGAGGAGTAGACCACCGGGCCGAGCAGTTCGACCGCTTCGGCCAGCCGGTGTGCGGGCAGCGGCGACCCGGCGACCATGATCGCCGCCACGGTGGACAAGCCGAACCGCGCATCCCGCAGCGAATCCAGCATCTGGTACAGCCGTGGCACGCTCATGATCGTCGCGGTGGCGCGCAGCCGCTCGAACACGCCGGGGAACAGCGGGCCTTCACCGGGTGCGGGAAGTCGCGGGATCACGGCGGTGCCGCCGGACAGCAGGCACAGCGCCAGGTAGTCCTGTACCACCGCGCTGGAAAGCGTGCCGAAGAGCAGATATCGACCGGTCTTCCGGGCCAGTTCGACGGTATCGGCGCACCAGGTCTCCGCACCCCACGACCAGTGAGCCGACAGTGCCTTGTAGGTCTGCATGCAGCCCTTCGGCAGGCCGGTGCTGCCGCTGGTGTACGCCACCCGCGCCACGTCGTCCGGCCGAGCCAGCACCACAGGGTCGGCCGCCGGGCCGCGTAGCAGGCCGGCCACCCGATCGCCGGTGAGCACCGTGTCCACGCCGCGCGTGAGCACGTGCCGACGCTGGGGTGCCGAATAACCCGGGTGCACGCCGACCACCCGGCAGCCCAGCGTGTAACCCGCGAGGTATGCGGCTACTGATTCGGCGCTGACGTCCAAGTCCATGGCTACTGCGCTGCCCGGGCCGATGCCGCTTGAGCGCAGCCCGCGGGCAACGGTGCCGATCATGGAAAGCAGTTCGGCGCCGGTCACGGCGTGGCCGCCGTCCTCCACGGCGACGTGTTCCGGCCGCGCCGCCAATGCGTGGAGAACCGAGTCCGGAAATACCATGCGCTCTCGCTCCTGTGAATGAGAATGCTTTTTGGGTTGAGCTGCCACGTGCGCCAGTGCGCCCGCACGGCCGTCGAGGACGTCGATCGGTGGATGAGGCTGCGTCGTGATCTTCCGCTAGGAAGAAGCCTGAGTGACAGGGGTGGGCTCCACGGCGGCTTTCGCGGCGGGAAGGCGGACCGTGAAGATGGCGCCCCTGCCGGGTCGGCTTTCGGCGCGGATGGTGCCGGCGTGGTCGGCCGCGATCTCGCGGGCCAGCGCGAGACCGAGGCCGAAGCGGTGCGGCCCGGGGTGGCCGCTCTGCGCGAACCGCTCGAAGATCCGCTCGCTGTCGGCCTGATCGAAGCCGGTTCCGTCGTCGGTGACTTCGAGTTCGACCAGGCCCCGGTCGGCTGAGCGGATGCGCAGCCTGATGCGGCCGCTCGCTTCGGTGTGGCCGATGGCGTTGTCCAGAAGAGTCGCGATCATCCGGCGCAGCGGCGAGTCTGCCCCGTTGACCAGGAAGGCGCAGGCGGCGTCCGCGGCGGCCTCGCAGTCGCCGATCTCCACCTCCAGGGTGCGGCCGTTGAGCCGCGGGCGTTCCGCCTCCGCCGCCTCGAGCGCAAGCGCTGCCAGGTCGACGATGCGCGAGCGTTCCGGGTCGTTGTGCAGCGCGGCCGAGACGAGCAGGTCTTCGATCAGTTCGTTCAGTTCCCCCGCGGCCCGAACCAGTGCGCCGAGTTCCTTGGCCAACGGCTCGGGTACCTGTTCGGCGGGTTTGCGAAGCAGCAGTTGGGCGCGGGTATGCAGTCGGGTGAGCGGAGTGCGCAGCTCATGGCTCGCATCGGCGACGAACCGGCGCTGCTTTGCCAATGCGTCACCGAGCGGCGCGATGGACCGCCGGCCGACCTCGGCTCCCACGATCGTCGCGGCTCCAACGCCGAGTAGTCCCACCAGGACCAGGGCTCGTACCAGATGGTCGAGGTCGGCCTGCTGATACCAGGTGTCCAGGACGGCTTGGCGCACGACGTCGCCGTGTCGCACGGTGAGCACGTCGTAGACCGCGCCGTGCGAGGCCCAGCTGGTCCGCTTGGGCGGCGCGCCGTCGCGCGCGGCGGCCACGGCGGAGGCGAGCGGGAGACCTTCCGGCGCCGCCCGGCCCCTCGGCGTCTGCCCGTCCACGATCTCGAACAGCCACAGGCAGGGCGTCGTCTGATCCGGGTTTCCGAAAGCGAGCTCGAACTCGAGCTGCTGGCGGGCCTGGTTGTGCTGTTCGGTCAGCACGACGCGGTAGATGCTGAAGCCGAGCAACGTGAGCGCGGCGAGGAAGCCGGCGGCGATCCGGCAGGCGAGGACCGCGGTGGCGCGGGCGAGCATCCGCCGCTCCGGCGTGACGGCGGAGCGGCGCCGGCCGAGCGTCATCGCCGTCCTGCTCACGTGGGCCCGCTCACAGCAGTCCGATCCGGTAACCGAGGCCGTAGACGGTCTGCACGACCTGCCGGCCGAGCTTGCGTCTCAGGTAGTAGACGTAGGTGTCGACGACGGATTGCGCAGTCGTGTCGGGGAAGACCCGCGCCCGCAACTGGGCTCGGGTGTACACGGCCCGCGGCCGGACGGCGAGGGCGAACAGCAGGCCGAACTCGCGCGCGGAGAGCGGCACGCGGCGCCCGTCGCAGAGCACGACGTCCTGGGCCTGCCGGTCCAGGTAGCCCGTGCCGAGCGGGAGCAGGTCGGCGCCGTCGGCGAAGCGCCGGTCCAGCGCCCGGATCCGGGCGAGCAGCTCGTCGAGGTCGAACGGCTTGGAGAGGTAGTCGTCCGCGCCGCTGTCGAGTCCGCGCACCCGCTCGGGGTGCGAGCCGAGCGCGGTCAGGATCAGCACGCGCGCGGTCACCGAGCGCCGGCGCAGGCGGGCGAGCAGGTCCAGTCCGTCCATGCCGGGCAGCCGCCGGTCGATCACCATCACGCGGTACGCCCGGCTGAGTCCGAGATGCAGGCCGCGTTGTCCATTGTAGGCGACGTCCACGCTGTAGCCTTCGCCCGCGATCAGCGGTTCGAGCAGCGCGGCGAGCTCCACATCGTCCTCGACGAGGAGCAGCCGCGGTGTCTCGTCGGTGCCCGACCCGATCATCGTTCCGCATTATGGCACACTCTCTCAGAGTTCTTCTTAACAGGTTTGTTCGGTCGGGGGCGGGTTCCAGAGCGTGTTTGAGAAGCAGCGTCGGACGGGGCCGCGGCGTCTGGCGCGTGCGATCGCAAGGCGGCGCAGCGCGGGGAACGGCTCGTTCTCGGCGTCCGAGGCGACGGCGCCGAGCAGCGAAGGGCCGAGCAGCACACCGGCGATCATCTCGCCGACGACCGGCGGCTGGCCGGCCCGGCCGATCGCCCAGGACACCAGGCGGCACACCAGCAGGATCACGACCACGGCGATGAAGAAGCGCGGGGAAAGGACACTGACGCTCATCGGCTGCCGTCCTGGGAGGCGAAGTGGGTGGTACACAGGCGCAGCCGCCGGGCGTCCCAGACCATGTAGGTGCCCAGGACCAACTGCACGAGGCTGCGCCACACGTCCTCCCAGCGGTCGCGCAGCCGCTGGCGGGCGAGGCGGAGCGCGGGCGGGCGCTGGGCGTCGGGGTCGGCGCCCAGCGGCAACAGCAGGCACGGTCCCCGGTTGGGCAGCGACCGGCTGTGGTCGGCCGCGGTGGCCAGCGCGTATCGGCGCAGCACGCGGCGGGCTGCCACCCGCATGGTCAGCGGGGCGACCGCGCGGGCCGGGCAGGGCCGGTTCGCGCCGACCCCGAACGGGATGTGGCGCAACTGCTCGGCATGGTCGCGCCCCCAGCGGTCCGGATCGAACGCGGCCGCGTCGGGCGCGCCGGAATGGTGGAAGGCGGGATAGTTGAACAGCAGTACCGAACCGGCCGGGATCGCGGCCTCGCCGAGCGCGATGTCGGCCGAGGTGATCCGGTGCGCGACGCCGAAGAGCGGGTAGACCCGGAGGGTCTCGTCGATCACCCGGTCGATCAGTCCGGTCTCCTCCGGTTCCTCGCGCAGCCGGCGCTGCAGGTCGGGCCGGGCGGCGAGGGCGAGCAGCAGGTGCGCCATCGCCTCGGACATCTGCACGACGGCCGTGTTGAAGTACGTGCCCTGCAGGTAGTAGACCTGTTCCGCGTCGTCGAGCGCCGCGGGCAGCGCGTGCGGGACGGCACCTGAGGCCAGCCTGGCCCGAAGATAGCGGGTGAGCCGGTCGCGCCGGCCCATGTGGCGCAGCCCCGTGCATTTCAGGGCACTGACGACATCGTCGGCGTTCGTGACGATCAGGTCCCTGGCTTCATCCGGGCACGGCTCGTCGAAGACGACCTCGTAGTAGACCGCGGCCCACAGCGGCATCATCGCGTCGCGCAGCCGTACCTCCCGGGCTCGGCCGGGACGCTTGTGGGCGGCGAGCCGGTCGAGCTCGCGGTCGGCGCAGCGGGCGACCAGTTCGGCCCATTCGTCCCGGCGCAGTCTCGTCAGGGTGCTGCGGGTGGTGCGGGCGACGTCGTCATAGCGCGGTCCTGGTTCCAGATGCTCCTGGTGCACTTCGGGGCCTGGAGCCAGCCAGTACCAGAACAGGTCGGACAGCGCGGCGCCACGGCTGCGGCCGTTCGCCGCGGGATCGGTGTAGAGCCGTTTGAAGTCCTCGACGCCGACGCGGTCGCCCGGCACCGCGATCCCCTCGTCGCCGTTGATGAGCACGAATATGCGTACTCTGAGTGCCACGACCACTCCCGGCAGCCAGTAGGGCAGGCTCGCCACGGCGGACACGGCCGCCAACGCCGCGATCCAGGTCAAGCCGGCCGACGTCATCGCGCGCCCGCCTGAGCCGACCGGACCAGGTCGGGTGTCAGATCCTTCACGCCGCGGGCTCCGCACAGCGCGAGGGTGTGATCGAGCTCCGCGCGCAGCAGTTCGAGCACTCGCAGCGCGCCTTCTTCGCCCGCCACGGCCAGGCCCCACACCAGCGGCCGGCCGATGCCCACCGCGGTCGCTCCGAGTGCGAGTGCCTTGACGACGTCGGTGCCGCGCCGCACTCCGCCGTCGAGCAGCACGGGGACCTTCCGGCCGGCGACCGCGGCGAACTCGGGCAGCAGTTCGATCGTGGCCGGGACGGTGTCGAGCTGGCGGCCGCCGTGATTGGACAGCAGCAGGCCGTCCACGCCCCGATCCACCGCGATCCGCGCGTCCTCGGGATGCAGCACGCCCTTGAGCAGCACAGGCAGCTTCGTGTGCGCACGCAACCGGTCCACGTCGTCCCAGTTCAGCTCCGGCGACATACCGATCCGGCGCACCGTGTCCGGCTCATCGCCGCGCAGGTTGCGCAGGTTCTCGCAGGCGAGGCCGGGCGGCAGGTCGTGGAACCGGTTGCGCACGTTGCGCTCGTTCACGCCCAGCACGGGCGAGTCCACGGTGACGACGAGGGCGGTGCAGCCGGCCGCGGCGGCCCGCCGGACCAGGGCGAGGGTGTCCTGCGGATCAGGCTGGAGATACAACTGGAACCACAGGGCCGGGTCTCGGTCGGTCGCGGCCGCACGGGCGGCGGCCGCGACCTCGCGGATGGCGACGGTGCTCGCCATGCTGGCGATCAGGATCGTGTCCGCGCGAGCCGCCGCGCGTCCGGTCGCGATCTCGCCTTCGGCGCACACCAGACGGTGGAACGCGGTCGGCGAGACCAGCACCGGCATCGAGGCGCGGGTGCCGAGGATGCTGACCGCCGAATCGCGCTCGGCGGTGCCGCCGAGCACCCGTGGCAGGAGGCTGAGCCGGGCGAAACCTGCCTCGTTGGCGCGCACGGTCACCTCGTCGCGCGCGCCGCCGGCGATGTAGTCGTAGTGGACCGGGTCGAGGATCCGGCGGGCCCGGGCCTCGAACTCGCGCACCGTCAGGAGGTCCTCGAGCGCGCCCGGGGGCTCTTCGGTCCGGGGAGTCGTCGTGCGCCGGGGAGCGCTCACCAGGCCACCGCCTTCTCGAGGAAGGCCACGAGCGGAGCGCGGTGCGTGCGCTCGTCGTCCCACTGGTTTTCCAGGTTCTCGGCGAGGTGGTGTTCGGCCGCAACGTCGCCGTCGCGGTAGACGCGTACGACCGGGTGCAGGTAGGCGGCGTCGTGCGCCTGCCCGGCGTCGTTCTGTGCGGCGCGGCGCAGCGTGATGTCGAAGGGGTCGACGCGGTCGTGGTCGGGACCGTATTCCAGGGTGACAGCGACCATCAGGGATTCGGCGGGCAGCCCGTTGCCGGGTTCGCCGAGGCCGCCGTCGAGCGCATAGCCGACCGGCACCTCCTCCAGGTAGTACGCGTCGCCGTCCTGCGGGATCAGCAGCATGTCCGACATCACGCCGAACTGCTGCCAGAGCGCGGAACTGCGGTTGACCCGCGCGAGTACCGCGTCGGCCAGCGCCGCCGGCTCGGGCGGCAGGACCCGGTGCGGCCAGGCAGCGCCGTACCCGCGCTGCTCGAGGATCCGGGCCAGGGCCCGCACGGTGTAGCGGAAGCCGTGGATGAAACCCGAGGTGGCCTTCTTGAAGTCGCGCTGCTGCATCAGCGTGCCGGCGAAGTACAGGCCTGGCACGTTCACCGACTCGTACGCGGAGGTCAGCTCGGCGAACCGGTCGTTGATCACGAGCTTCGGCAGGCACCCGTCGGCGAAGGGCGCGGCGTCGAGCCGGAAGCCGGTGCAGCACACGATCCGGTCGTAATACAGCTCCTTGACGACCTCGTCGGCCCGGGCGAAGGAGAAGCGGACCTGGAACCCGCCTTCGGGGCGCGCGACGATGCTCTGGACCGAGCCGTCCAGGATCGCGTTCTGCGACTTGAGCTGGTAGGTGTCGAGGAAGTTGTTGTTGACCGCGCGCAGGTGGCCGACGTAGTGGCTCTGCCAGGCCAGCCGGAGCGAGTGCGGGCCGGCGACGTGGATGACCGCGGCCTTCTCGATGAGGTTGTCGGCGGTCTCGAAGGCGGAGTTGCCCTTGCCCAGGATGAGCACTCGCTGATCGGTGAACCCGGCCGGGTCGACCGGCATCGTCGCGTACTGCTCGGCGTGCTCGATGCCGGGGATCGGCGGGATGTAGGGCGCGCTGACGCCGCTGGCGACGATGACGACGCCGGCGCGGTAGCGGGTACCGTCGGCGGCCGTCACGACGAACTCGCCGCCCGGTTCCGGCCGCTCGACGCGCACCGCGCGGGTGTTGTAGCGCACCCGCAGACCGAGCGCCGCGGCGAAGTCCGCGAGATAGCGGCGGAAGTCGTCGGCGGGCGGGAAATAGCGCTCGCTGTAGCGGGTGAACAGGAGTTCGGGATCCGGGCTGAGCAGGGAGTTCCAGTCCATCCGGAGGTTTAGCTCGGGATCTTGGGTGCCGGTGTGCCGCTTGTTGTTGGAGATCATGGTGCGGTGGCGGGGGAACGTGGCGAAGAATTCCCCGGGCGCGGGTCCGGCCTCCAGCACCGCGTAGTCGCGGCCCGCCTCATGCAGATGGCCGGCGAGTTGCAGGCCCGCCGGGCCCGCGCCGATGACGAGGTGGCTGTAGTCGGCCGCTGTGGGTGCGGTCATGCTGACCTCCGGAGTGGGCAGTCGAGGTGGGTGGAGCCTCGGTCCACTCCTGAGGATCGCGCGGGAAAATCAGACCTTTCTTAGAACGCTGCGGTAGGCCGGGAGCCCATCTGCGGACCGGCCGCGGCTGGAGTGGTCGGCGTCGGCGGGCGCGAAAAGCAATCCGATGAACGAAGCTCTGTGGCCGTTGCTCTGATCAGGCCTCTTACCGTGCGGCAGCGGACACCAGCCTCGACAGCCCTCGACGCAAGACCACGGGAGGGAACGACCTATGGATCCGCTCAAGCACTCCGCCGCACGGCTGAGATAGTGGCCGGTGTTCTGGCTGCCGCGGTCGCGCCCTTGGCCGGGCTTCCCGCCGCGCCTGCGGACGCCGCCCCCGATCACGGTCAGCTTCGATCATCTTGAAGCGCTGTTGGTCGGCCCGGTCGTTGTACTGCGCTGCTGTAATCCCGATGTCACCTACGGGTGCGGCGCGATCGCGAGCACCGTGATGACCGCAACTTCCCTGCCGTTCGCCGTCTCGTTCGGCCCGTACATCCAGAAGATGCGCCACGCGCTCGGCGTCTTGTTTCCGACGTATGAGTCCCAGGCCTTTGCCTTAGGGAGGCCGGGGAAGTTGTCGTACTGGTGGGAGTGCAAGCCCGGGTACCGTGGTTCCTGCTCCAGTAGGGCTAGCGCTCCCTGTACCTTCTATTCTCGCTCAGGAGCGTGCGCGTCCTGCTTCCGGTGTTCGCCCCGTCGCGGGCCGAGACGTCGACGGGGCGAAGACAGGAGGAGACGGTTCGGGCGGCGACGGGCTGCACCCGGCCGAAGGTCGGGTGCCTTGATGCTGGCAACGTGTAGCGACTGCTGTACTTCGCTGCTGTACGGACAAGAAAGAGGCCGGTAACCACCAACTGGTTACCGGCCTCTAACAGCGTCGGGGTGGCGGGATTTGAACCCACGACCTCTTCGTCCCGAACGAAGCGCGCTGCCAAGCTGCGCTACACCCCGGAAGTGCTTGCCCAGTCTAGCCGAGTTGAGGCGGATCGTGGAAATCCTTTGGCGGGCGGTCTGCTTCGATGACGGAACGGCTGGTCAGCCGGCGCGTGGGAGCAGCGTAATCAGCGATGCCTCGGGGGGGCAGGCGAAGCGTACCGGGGCGTACCGGGACGCTCCGCAGCCGGCGGAGACGTGCAGATGGGCCGTATTACCGCCGACCGCGTGGGTGTGCAGGCCCTTCGCTCGGGCACGGTCGAGGTCGCAGTTCGTCACGAGGGCGCCGTAGAACGGGACGCACAGTTGGCCGCCGTGGGTATGGCCGGCGAGGATGAGCGGGACGCCTTCGGTGGTCATCGCGTCGAGAACGCGCAGGTAAGGAGCGTGAGTGACGCCGATCGTCAGATCCCTGCCCGCCCCGCCGCTCGTCGTCCTCGTACGTCCTGCGCTGTGGCCGATGCCTTGGCGTCCGGCGCCCTCGTCTTGGCCCTCGTGCGTAGCGCTGTCCTGTCCGACGCTGCGCCGGTCGCCGCTATGCGGCACCGGCTGCTCCTCATGGGCATCGCCATCCGGCCCCGCCTTGGCGGGGTAGCGGTCGCGACGCACGTGGGGGTCGTCGACCCCGACGAAGTCGAGGCTGAGGCCGCGGCCAGGCAGGTCGAGCGTGCTGCGGGCGTTGGTCAGGTCGAGCCAGCCCGCCTTGGTGAACGCGGCCTGCAACGCCGGCCAGTCGTTCTCGGCGCGCTTGCGGCGCGGGGCGTGCGAGCGGTCGCCGTGGCGTAGGTACTTGGCCGGGTTGAGACGGCTGGCCTGGTAGTAGTCGTTAGAGCCGAGCACGAACACGCCGGGTAGCGCAGTGAGCGGTTCCAAGGTGTCGATGACCTCGGGGACCGCGTCCGGATGAGACAGATTGTCTCCCGTGTTGACCACCAGGTCCGGCTGCAACTCGGCCAGGGACCGCAGCCAGGCCTGCTTCCGTCGCTGACCGGGAACCATGTGGATGTCCGAGACCTGCAGAATGCGCAGCGGCTGCTCGCCCGGGTCGAGCAGCGGAATACTGAAGCGCCGCAGCCGGTAGAGGTTCACCTCGACGCCCGCCGCGTAGGCGACTGCGGCGGTTCCGGCGGCCATGATGCCCAGCGGGATGGAGAACGATCGGCGCACCCGCTGAGTCTACCGGCGGCGCCGGGGCCCCAGGCCGGTATGTGCGCCGAATGATCCGCGGGAGGCATAACCGTCGTGCGCGGCGGCGGGGCTCCGTGCCACCCTAGGGCCATGACCACGACGCTCAAGGACCAGCTGCGCGCAGACCTGACCACCGCCATCAAGGGCCGCGACGAGTTGCGGACCGCGGCACTGCGGATGGCGCTGACCGCGATCACGAACGAAGAGGTCGCCGGGGTCGCGGCGCGCGCGCTCTCGGACACCGAGACGGTCACGGTGCTCACGCGCGAGGTGAAGAAGCGGCGCGAGGCCGCGGAAGCTTTCGAGGGGGCGGGACGGGCCGAGCAGGCTTCGCGCGAGCGAGCCGAGGGCGAGGTGCTTTCCTCCTATCTGCCTGCGCAGCTCTCGGACGAGGAAGTGAACGCCATCGTCGCGGAAGCGATCGCGCAGACCGGTGCGGTCGGCCCGAAGTCGATGGGCGTCGTGATGAAGGTCGTCACGCCGAAGATCGCCGGGCGGGCCGACGGCAGGCGGGTCGCGGCCGCGGTCAAGGCCGCGCTCGGGTAGCGCACTGCCGGAGTAGAAGCCACCGAGCTGAACGTTGCTTGACCGAAAACGGCGGCGGGGAGCGGATCCGACTGGACCCGCTCCCCGCCGCCGCGTCCGTACGGTGATTACCCGGTCAGTGGCCCTTGCCGCCTCCGCCGCCTCCGCCGAAGATCCCGCCGAGGAAACCGCCGCCTCCGCCGCCCGGGCCGTTACCGTTTCCTCCGCCGCCCGCGCCACCCGGATTGGGGTTGGCGTTGAAGCCGGTCGGCGCGGTGAACGGCACCACCTGCGTCCCTGCGAGGGCTCCGGTCATCGCGTCGTTGAAGGTCGGCGCGGAGATCGAGGAACCGAAGACCTGGCCCGGGTAGTACGTCGGGCCGATCTTGATGTTCTCCAGCTTCGTCTTGCTGTCCCAGTTGATGAAACCGGTCCAGGTCGCCGCGGCCAGCTGCGGGGTGTAGCCGTCGAACCACGTCGCGATGCTGGAGTCGGTAGTGCCGGTCTTGCCCGCGATCGGGCGGCTGTCGCTGAGCGGGACCGCTCCTGCGGCGGTTCCGTTCTGCACGACGCCTTGCAGCATCGAGGTGATCTCGTTGGCGATGTTCGGGTCCAGTACCTGCCGGCAGCTCTTGTTCTGTCCGCCGTAGTTCTTACCGGACACATCGGTCACCTGCGTGATGACGTAAGGCACGCAGTAGGTGCCCTGTGCCGCGAGGGTGGCGTAGGCGCTGGCCATCTCGATCGGGGTGATCGGGTTTGTGCCGAGAGTGAACGACGGGATCTGCATCAGCGACTGGCCCTTGCCCGTGTCGTTGTCCTGCGTCACACCCATCGACTCGGCGACCTGCGCCGGCTTGCACAGGCCGGTCTGCTCCTCCATGCGGAGGAAGTAGGTGTTGATGGACTGCGCGAACGCGTTGGGCATTGCCGTCTTGTGGTCCGCCATATCGTCGTTCGACGGCGTGTACTTTCCCTTGGCCGGCACGTCCGGTGGCCACACGACCTGCGTTTGGCTTCCAGCGCAGGCGGCGAACTGAGTCCCGGCGTCGTCGATCGTGCCCGGGGCGTCAATCGGCTGATTCGGATCGATGCCCTGCTCCAGAGCTGCGATGCCGACGAAGATCTTGAACGAGGAACCCGCCTGGAATCCGTTGGTCCCGTTGTGGTTCCTGTCCGCGGAGAGATTGATGAACGTCTGGCCGGAACCGTTGCCCATCGGGATGGACTGCGCCATCGCCTTGATCTGCCCGCTGCCGGGATCGACCATGACGAGGGCCGACGCGATGTCGTGCTTCTGGAAGTCGGTGGCGTAGACCCGCTTGGCGATGGCGGCGTCCGCCGACTGCTCGTCCTTGACGCTCATCGTGGTCTGAATGGTCAGCCCGCCGCGCAGCCACAGCGCTTCGCGATCGGCCATGGTCTTGCCATACGCGCTGTCGCGGATGAAGGTGTTGTAGACGTAGTTGCAGAAGTAAGCGGCCGAGCCCTTCGCGGTGATGCAACCGTCTCGCAGCGAGGTCGGGCTCAGGCTCAGCGGCATCTTCTCGTACTGCGCCGCCTGCGCCGCCGTGATGTAGTTCAGCGTCGGGTTCGCCATGTCCTGCAGCACGATGTTGCGCCGCTTCAACGCGTCCGCGGGGTGCGCGAAGGGGTCGAACTCGGTGGGGCTGTTGACGATCGCCGCGAGCAGCGCGGCCTGCGGAACCGTCAGTTTGGCCGACGTGGTCGAGAAATAGCGCTCCGCCGCCGCCTCGACACCGTATGCGCCGTTGCCGAAATACACCAGGTTCAGGTAACGCTCCAGGATCTGGTCCTTACTGAGCGTCTTCTCCACGGCTATCGCGTACTTGAGTTCGGTTATCTTACGAGAGAACGTGTCGGCCGTCGCGGCCTGCTGCCTGGTCTTGTCAGTACCCGCTTCCAACAGCAGCACGTTCTTCACGTACTGCTGCGTGATGGACGAGCCGCCCTGCGTGTTACCGCCGGCCGAGTCGTTCACGAGGGCCCGCAGAGTTCCCTTGAGGTCGATTCCGCCGTGCTGGTAGTACCGGACGTCCTCAATGGAGACCAGGGCGTGCGGCATGTTCGGGCTTATCTGCGCCATCGGGACCACCACCCGGTTGCCGAAGTCGCCCCACGTGTACGCGATCACTGAGCCGTCGTCGGCCAGGATCCTCGTGCGTTGTGGCAGCACCGGGGTCTCGAAGTCGTCGGGCAGATCCTCGAAGTGGTCGGACGCGGCCTTCGCGGTCAGACCGAAACTGCCCACGAAGGGCAGGGTCAGACCGGCCAGGAGGACCCCGGCCAGGGCGCTGACCATCACGAACGTGCCGAGGTGCGATATCAGCCGCCCGACTCCGCTCGCGCCGGAGTAACCAGTACGTCCCGTCACCATGGCGACCACAGTACGGGTCGAGTCGGACAGCACGGTGGGGAGAGGCTGCTGCCGGCGAATCTGTGGCCCAGTTGCTACACGGGAGGTAGTCCGGACGGGCCATACCAGATTGACCAGTTCGGGGACTGTCGAGTGCTGATGGTTATCCGTAATGTCGTGCTAGCTGAAGAGATCTCTCCGCGTACGGATCCGAGACGTGCGGTAACGCCGCGGGAGTTTCATCAGGTGGAGAACAGCCGGGGAGTCTGGGCCGTCGGCTGGAATCGGTAAGGCTAGTGCGACAAGTGCGGATGTCGTGTCGGTCATATCGATCGGGGCGCTGGTCTCGTGTGTTGCGTAAGTCCATTACGCAAGCGGGCCGTCGCCGCGGTCGGATGTGCCGGCCGCCGTTGGGGGAGCCTCGATGCTGAGAGGACGGCACCGGAGATGGCAGGGTCGGAGAACGAAGTGCCGATGATGAGGGCGATGGCCGCTGACGAGAGCGCGGTCAGGAGTTGGGTGGAGGACTGGACGATAGCGGCGGCGTGCCGGGGTATGGACCCGGATGAGCTGTTCGTCCAGGGAGCCGCCCAGAACAGGGCGAAGACGGTGTGCGCGGCTTGCCCGGTGCGCACCGAGTGCCTCGCGGACGCGCTCGACAACAGAGTCGAGTTCGGAGTGTGGGGAGGCATGACCGAGCGCGAACGGCGGGCACTGCTGCGGCGGCGACCGGATGTGCGCTCATGGCGCAAAGTCCTGGAGGGCAAGCGGGAGGCATACCTGCTGCGCCAGCGCGCCGCGATGGTGACCGCCGGCAGCTGACCAGCGGCTCGCAGACTCCGGCGGACCCGGAACGCGCCCGCGCTGTCGTCAGGACGGCGGATCTGGACTCGAAGTGCGACGACGGCTCATGGATGATCCTTCACGAGCCTTCCCGGTCGGCTGCGGAACGCCGCCGCGGCCCCGTCAGGCCGAACGCGCGATGATCTCGCGCAGGCCGTCCAGATCGTGAATGTCCTCCGCCTGCGCGGGCAGTTCCAGCATCGCGATTCCCGGGTGACTGGCCAGGAAGCGACCGGTCAGCCGCTGCTCCCGCCGCGACTGAACCACGCGTTCCGCATGAAGCCGCAGCAGCGCGGCGGCCAGTTGCGCGGACTGCGCCGCCTCGAACGAGGACTGCTCCTCGGACCAGTCCGGCTCGGCCCACGTCTGCTTTGCGGATCGTGCGGCTCCGGAAGGGTCCGTAGAACGAACGGACGCCGACCCGTTCTTGCGCGCGGCACGTCGCCCGGCCTTGCCGTTGGCCAACTGCTCGGCGGCGGCCAAGGCCCGCTCGGCGGTGATGTCGGCCTGCGGCCGGTGTACGCGGTTGAGTACGAGCCCTGCCAGGGGCATCTTGTCCGTGGCGAGCCGCTCGGTGAAATAGGAGGCTTCGCGTAACGCGTCCGGCTCCGGGGCGGCGACCACCACGAAGGCGGTGCCCTCGGTCTGCAGCAACCGGTAAGTGCGCTCGGCGCGCTCACGGAAGCCGCCGAACATGGTGTCCAGGGCGGCGACGAAGGACTGCACCTCGCTCAGCAGCGAGGAGCCGAGCACCTTGCCCAGCGCGCCGGTGACCAGACCCACCCCACCGGTCAGCAGTTTGAACGCGCCCAGGCCGCCGACCTTCGCGGGAGCCGACAGGATCCTGATGAGCCGCCCGTCGAGGAACGACCCGAGCCGCTCCGGGGCGTCGAGGAAGTCCAGCGCGGAACGGCTCGGCGGGGTGTCGACCACGATCAAGTCCCACCGGCCGTGCGCCCGCAACTGCCCGAGCTTCTCCATCGCCATGTACTCCTGCGTTCCGGCGAAGCTCGCGGACAGCGACTGGTAGAAGGGGTTCGCCAGGATCTGCTCCGCTCGCTGCGGATCCGCGTGATCGAGCACGATCTCGTCGAAGGTGCGCTTCATGTCGAGCATCATGGCGTGCAGCCGCCCGCCCTTGGACCGGTCGATACCGGCGACCTCGCGCGGGGTGTTGTCCAGTGCGCTCAGACCGAGGGACTGCGCAAGGCGCCGTGCCGGATCGATGGTGAGCACCACGACGTCCCGGCCCCGCTCCGCCGCGTGCAGGGCGAAGGCCGCGGCCGTGGTGGTCTTGCCGACCCCGCCGGAGCCGCAGCACACCACGATCCTCGTCTGCGGACTGTCCAGCAGCCGGTCCAGGTCCAGGTGCTTGGCGCCTCGCTCGGGGCCCCTGCCGGCCAGGTCCGGTCCCGCCGTCCCGGTCTCGTTCACGCCGCCCCCTGATCGCGCAGCCGCTGTGCAAGCAGATCTAGTCCGACCCGGTCGACCCCGTCGGTGAGCAGCGGCAGCTCATAGAGCGGCGCCTCGGTCGCGGTCAGTTCCTCGCGTTGGGCGGCTTCCAGCAGCACCCGCTGCGCGTGTTCGGTGGCCAACTCGGCGAGCGCCGAGACGAGGTCCGTGTCCGCGAGACCCACCGGCGCGAGCCCGGCCTCCAGTTCCGCGAAGTCGAGGCCGCCGGGTTGCGCCGCCTTCTTGAGCCGGTCCTCGGGCAGCACGACCGGCCGCGCCTGGTTCACGATCACGCCGCCGGTCGGCAGGCTGGCGGCGCGCAGTTCGGCGATGCCGTCCAGAGTCTCCTGCACCGGCATCTCCTCCAACAGCGTCACGAAGTGCACCGCGGTCTGAGCGCTGGTCAGCACGCGCATTACCGCGTCGGCCTGGTTACGGATCGGGCCGACCCGGGCCAGCCCGGAGACCTCGGAGTTGACGTTCAGGAAGCGGGTGATCCGGCCGGTCGGAGGTGCGTCCATGACGACCGCGTCGTAGTCGAAGACCCGGTCCTGCGTCTTGCCGCGCCCCTGCGTGTGTCCGCTGTGCGTGTGTCCGCTGTGCGTGTGTCCGCTGTGCGTATGTGTGCTGTGCGTATGACCAGCGCGGCGGCGTACCGCTTCGCACGTCTTGCCGGTGAGCAGAACGTCCCGGATACCGGGGGCGACCGTGGTCGCGAAGTCGATAGCGCCGAACCTGCGCAGAGCGCGGGCCGCCGGACCGAGCTTGTAGAACAGGTCGAGGTACTCGAGCAGAGCCTGTTCGGCGTCGAGGGCTTGCGCCCATACCTCGCCACCGTCCGGCGTGACCGCGACCCGGCGCTCCTCGTATACCACCGGTCCGGCGTCGAAGAGCTGGGAGAGTCCCTGCCGACCTTCCACCTCGACCAGCAGCACGCGACGGTCTCCGGGCCGCTCGCCGCCCGCCGCCAGGGCCAGCGCCAGCGCGGCCGCGACGGTCGTCTTGCCCGTGCCACCCTTGCCGGTGACCACGTGCAGGCGAACGGCGGACCAGTCCGCCTTCGCGCGCCGCGCCTCGACTGCATTCGTCACAGGAATGAGCCTAACCTCCTGTCGAGTACCGGGGCGCCCACCCGTCACGTACCCGTTAGGCTCTGGGGCATGACCAAGTGGGAGTACGTAACCGTGCCCTTGCTCGTGCACGCGACGAAGCAGATCCTGGACAACTGGGGCCAGGACGGCTGGGAACTGGTCCAGGTGGTGCCGGGGCCGAACCCCGAACAGCTGGTGGCTTACATGAAGCGGGAGAAGCAGTAGTGACCGAGGGCGGCGGACCCCAGGGCGCCACCCCCGAGCAGCGGCTGGCCGAACTGGGACTCGAGATCCCGTCCGTGGCGAAGCCCGTGGCCGCCTATGTCCCGGCCACGCGGTCCGGTTCCCTGGTCTTCACCTCCGGCCAGTTGCCCACGGTCGACGGGCGGCTGGCGAAGACGGGCAAGGTCGGTGCCGAGGTCAGCGCCGAGGAAGCCAAACAGCTTGCCGAGCGGTGCGCCCTGAACGCGCTGGCCGCGGTCAAGGCCGAGATCGGCGAGCTGTCCCGGGTGCGGCGGGTGGTCAAGGTGGTCGGGTTCGTCGCCTCCGCCCCGGACTTCACCGGCCAGCCCGGTGTGGTCAACGGTGCGAGCGAGCTGCTGGCCGAGATCTTCGGCGAGGCCGGGGCGCACGCCCGCTCGGCCGTGGGGGTCGCGGTGCTGCCCTTGGACGCCCCGGTCGAGGTGGAGCTGACCGTCGAGATCGACAGCTTCCAGGTCGACTCGGCGCCGCTCGAGGTGGCCTGATTCCCGGGGCCGGTTCGCGGCAGCCGGTCGCCTCGGGCCCGGTGACTGCGCGTGCCACGCTGGTGCTGGCCCCGAACCCGTCCGCGATGACGCTCGACGGCACCAACACGTGGGTGCTGATCGAGCCCGGCTCGCACGAGGCACTGGTGGTCGATCCGGGACCGCTGCACGAGGGCCATCTGGCGGCCGTGCTTGAGCACGTGGACGCGGCCGGGGCGCGCGTGACCTCGATCGCTTTGACACATGGCCACCCCGATCACGCCGAGGCCGCACGACGCTTCGCCGAACTGACCCGCGCCCCCGTGCGCGCGCTCGACCCGGCGTACTGCCTGGGCTCGGCGGCTCTGGGCGGGGGCGACGTTCTGATGATCGGTGGCCTCGAAGTCCGTGTCGTCTCGACCCGGGGGCACACCGGCGACTCGCTGTCCTTTTTGATTCCCGCCGACCGGGCCCTGCTGACCGGCGACACGGTGCTCGGCCGCGGCACGACGGTCGTCGCGCATCCGGACGGTCGCCTCGCAGATTACTTCGACTCGCTCAGGCTGATCCGCCGGATGACCGAGACGCAGGCAGTTGGCGTGATTCTTCCCGGGCACGGTCCGGTGGTGACGGAGCCGAAGGCCGCGGTCGAGTTCTACCTCACCCACCGTGCAGCGCGCCTCGCCCAGGTGGAAGCGGCGCTGGAGGCTGGAGATCGCACGGCGGACCAGATCGTGCGACGCGTTTACGCTGACATCGACCCCAGACTCTGGCCCGCCGCCGAGCTGTCGGTTCTCGCCCAGCTTGAATATCTGAACCGCAGGCGCAACACCTGACTCGCCGCGCCTGACGGCCTGTGAGTGCTACCGCGCGCGGCGTGCCAGACGCTCCGTGTCAAGAAGGACGACCGCACGCGCTTCCAGCTTGATCCAGCCGCGCTGCGCGAAGTCGGCAAGCGCCTTGTTAACGGTCTCCCGAGACGCGCCGACCAGCTGTGCCAGCTCCTCCTGAGTGAGGTCGTGCGAGACCTTGATCCCCTCCTGCTCGTCCCCGGCAGGCTGCCCGAACCGGGTCGACAGGTCCAGCAGCGCCTTCGCCACCCGGCCGGGTACGTCCGAGAACACCAGATCCGCCAGCGTCTCGTTGGTGCGCCGCAGCCGACGCGCCATCGCCCGCAGCAGCGCGCGGGCAACTTCGGGGCGCGTCGACAGCCACGGCTGGAGTTCGCTGTGCCCGAGCGCGAGCAGTCGAGTGGAGGTGAGTGCGGTGGCGGTTGACGTACGCGGCCCCGGGTCGAACAGCGACAGCTCGCCGAACATGTCGCCCGGTCCCAGCACCGCGGTCAGGTTCTCCCGGCCGTCGCCGGAGGAGCGGCCGAGCTTGATCTTCCCCTCGACGACGACGTACAGCGCATCGCCCGGATCGCCCTCGTGGAACAGGGCGTCCCCACGGCTCAGCGCGATCTCGGTCATCGACTTGAGCAGCGAGTTCGACGCCTCTTCATCCAGCGCGGCGAACAACGGGCTCCGGCGCAGCACGTCCTCCACTGTCGAACCCTCCATCGGCCTTCTGGCCGTTCTCCTGCGGTGCCGGTCGCCGGTCGTCCGGTAAGACTCGACGCCACGCCGCAATCTGTTATGCCTCTGCATCGAACAGTGTGGCCTACCACACGGTAATTCACATACTCAGGAACGCCACACCCCAACCCTGCCCGGCACGGTTCGTCGCCGCGCAGCCTCCCGGACCATCTACGCTTACCGAATGAGCATGGCCGGTGAGACGACTGAACGCGCGCCCGCGACGAACGAGAGTCCGCTGGCGCTCACCAGGCGGGCGCGGCGGATCAACCGGGTTCTCGCCGAGATCTATCCCGATGCTCACTGCGAGCTCGACTTCGGCTCCGCCTTCCAGCTGCTGTGCTCAGTCGTGCTGTCCGCGCAGACCACAGACGTGCGGGTCAATCTGACCACCCCGGCGCTCTTCGCCCGTTACCCCGCCGCCGAGGACATGGCCGCAGCCGATCCGGTCGAACTGGAGCAGCTGATCAAGCCCACCGGGTTCTACCGCAACAAGGCCAAGTCGCTGCTCGGGCTCGCCGCGGCGGTGTGCGACCGGTTCGGCGGAGAGGTGCCGCGGACGTTGGAGGAGCTGATCACTCTGCCCGGTGTCGGCCGCAAGACCGCGAATGTCGTGCTCGGCAACGCGTTCGGCGTGCCAGGGATCACCGTGGACACACACTTCGGCCGGCTGGCCCGCCGCTTCGGCTGGACTCGGCAGGAGGACCCGGTCAAGGTCGAGTCCGAGGTCGGCGCGCTGTTCCCCAGGGCCGAATGGACGATGTTGTCACACCGGCTGATCTTCCACGGCCGACGCGTGTGCCACTCGCGCAGGCCCGCCTGCGGCGCCTGCCCGGTCGCGCCGCTGTGCCCTTCGCGTGGCATCGGCGAGCAGGACCTGGTCAAGGCGGAGGCGCTGTTACGTCCAGCCTCGGCGCGTGAGGCCGCGTTGTTGGCTGCCGCCCGCAAGGCGGTTTCGTGAACGACGCGGTCGGCTTGGAAGCCGCCGGCGGTGGCGGCGGTGAAGGAGACATGGCCACGCTGCGTATCGGCGAACCGATGGCCGTCCCGGAACAACTGCCGGTTTGGCTGCGACCGCTCGCCCGGGCGCTGCGCGAGCTGAGCCCGGACTGGCTCGGCTTCCGGCCCAGGAGGCGGACACTGCCCGGGGAGCCGCGCCGTTCCGCTGTGCTGATCCTTCTCGGCGAAAGCGGCCCGGCCGGTGGCCCGGAGCCCGACATCCTGATCACCGAGCGCGCCGCGACACTGCGGGCGCACGCCGGGCAGCCGGCCTTCCCCGGCGGTCGGATCGACCCGGAGGACCACGGTCCGGTGCAGGCCGCGCTGCGCGAGGCACAGGAGGAGACCGGCGTCGATCCCGGCTCGGTGGCCGTGTTCGGCCGCCTGCCCGAGATCTACCTGCAACCGAGTGATTTCATGGTCGCGTCCGTTCTCGGGTGGTGGCACACTCCGTCGCCGCCACGCATCGTCAGCCCGCTGGAGGTGGCCGCAGTGCACCGAGTGCCTGTGGCCCAGCTTGCCGACCCCGCGAACCGGGTGCGCGTGCGCCACCCGTCCGGATACGTCGGCCCGGCCTTCCACGCGGGCGGCATGCTGGTCTGGGGTTTCACCGCCGGGCTGCTCGACGCGGTCTTGCGGCTCGGTGGCTGGGAGCGGCCGTGGGACCGTGACCGGTTCGAGGACTTGCCCGAAGAGGTCAGCGCCCTCGCCGTGCGGTCCAGTTCAACCCGCCCCGCCGATCAGCGCCCGTTCGCCGCGGGCACCGACGCGGATTCCACCGGGAGCGATCCGGCACAGAGCTTTTCGGCGGGGAACGGTTCGGACAGAGCGAGCGGCCTGGCCGGCTGCGACGGCGAGTGAGGGTGTACCCGTGGACCTGCTCGATCTGATCCTGATCATCATCGCTATCGCTTTCGCGGTGTCGGGATACCGTCAGGGCTTCGTGGTCGGCGTGTTGTCCTTCTTCGGCTTCGTCGGCGGTCTGCTCCTCGGCCTGTGGCTCGTGCCCATGGTGATACAGCGCTTCACTTCCAACACCTCGCTGGTGGTCTCCACGGTCTCGCTGTGCGCGGTCCTGGCGCTGGCCGTGCTCGGACAGGTGTTGGCCACGGCGCTCGGCGGGCGTGTCCGGGGAGAGATCACCTGGCGTCCGGTGCAGGCGGTCGACCAGAGCGCGGGCGCGGCGGTGTCCGTGATCTCGGTGATGCTGGTCGCCTGGTTCCTGGGGCTGGCGCTGGTGAACTCGACCATGCCGGTGGTCTCGCAGCAGGTACGCGGCTCCGCTCTGCTCAACGGCATGAAGCAGGTACTGCCCGCGAACGCGCAGAACTGGTTTCACTCGTTCGCGAGTGTGCTTGACCGCAGCGGTTTCCCGCAGGTGTTCGCGCCCTTCACACACGAGCAGATCGCCAATGTGCCACCGCCCGATCCCGCGGTGCTGAACGAGGCGGGCGTGGTCAAGGCGCGCAATTCGATCGTCAAGATCGTCGGAAACGCGCCAAGTTGCGGCAAGCAGATCGAGGGTTCCGGTTTCGTCTTCGCGTCGCAGCACGTGATGACCAACGCGCACGTGGTGGGCGGCGTATCGCATCCCACGGTGCAGGTAGGCGGCGAGGGGCGGCTATACCGAGCGACGGTGGTCCTGTTCGATCCGACAAGCGACATCGCAGTGCTGTACGTCCCCGGTCTGCACTCCGCGCCACTCGCCTTCGACACGACGGGCGCGAGCGGCGACAACGCCGTGGTGGCCGGCTTCCCGGAGGACGGACCGTTCACGCCGGTCGCCGCTCGCGTCCGCCAGGAGATCAACGCCCAAGGGCAGGACATCTATCAGCGCGGCTCGGCCACGCGTGACATCTTCTCGCTCTACGCTCAGGTCCTTCAGGGCAACTCCGGCGGGCCTTTGCTCACCCGGACCGGGGAGGTGTACGGCGTCGTGTTCGCCAAGTCATTGGAGGACGCGTCCACGGGTTACGCGCTGACCGCCAATCAGGTCGGGCCGGATGCACAGCGCGGAGCGAGTGAGACGGCTGCGGTGGACACGCAGGGTTGCGCCATCTAACGCTTCGGTGCGCTGCACGAAGGGGCGCAGCTTTGCATGGCAGTGATCCAGATTATTGCTACTGTCTGATCTACACTCGGCGGGGTTCGGCCCGCGGTCGCGACTGTGGGGGGATCATCCGTGCTCGGACACTCGCATTCGACCAGCGGCGCCCTCGCCTGGGCCGCCGCCGCGGCCTGGGTTCCGGCCGCGGTGTGGCCGGCCCGGCTGGACACCAAGGGCATCCTGCTGGGCACGTTCATCACGGCCGGCTCGGCGCTGCTACCGGACCTGGACCACCCCGACGGTACGATCGCGCACTTCCTCGGCCCGATATCGCACGCCTTCTGCCGCTTCGTCGAGTGGATCTCCGGCGGCCACAGGCACGCGACCCATTCGTTCCTGTTCGTGGCTGCGGCCACTGCGGGAACCTGGGCCGGCGCTCACTATCTCGGGCGCCCGTTCACGCTCGGGTTGGTCTACCTTCTGCTATCGCTCGCCATCCGGGCACTGCATCTGTGCCCTCCCGGGAAGGGCATTCACTCCTGGGGCGTGGTGCTCCTCCTCGCGGTCGGCGGGACGTTCCTGATGTACCGTTGGATCGGCCCGGATCCCAGTTGGCTGCCCGTCGCCGTGGGGCTGGGTGCGCTCACCCATCTCGCCGGAGACTGCCTGACCGAACGCGGGTGCCCGCTGCTGTGGCCGATACCCGCCCGCCTGGGCATACCGCTGATCAAACACACGGGCGAGAAGTTGGAGACCGCGCTGCTCACCCCACTCATGGCCATCGGCGCGATCGTATCGCTCTACTTCGCGACAACGCCCCTTACCCACAAGTGAGAGATGAGGGAACAGGGCGTCCGCTGCCGGCATAAATGCGAAGGACGCGTTCAGTTCAGCGGTCTGGTTCGTCGTCCGCGAGCCAGTTCAACACCTCCGTGTTGAACAGCTTCGGCGCCTCCTCCTGCGGGAAGTGGCCGACTCCCTCAAGCAGCCGCCAGCGATAGGGCGCGTTGACGTGCCGACCGGAGCCACGGGCCGTACTCGTCAGCACCGCGCGGTCCAGCGCTCCGTGCAGGTGCAGCGTCGGCACCTCGGTCGGAGTGCGCATGCGCTGCTGATACTGGAGCCCGTCCGGTCGCGGCAGCGAGCGCACCCACCAGCGGAAATACTCCAACGAGCAATGTGCCACGCCGGGGATCGCGATCGCCTGCTCATAGCGCTGCGCGACTTCGGGCGGTGGCCAGTCCGGGCCGCTCCACTCGCTCAACATGCGTCCGACGGAGGCGCCTGCGTCGCGCAGCAGCGATCGCTCGGCGGCCAGCGGCCGTTGAGCGGCGAAGACATGCTTGCTCGCACCGATCTGCGCCGGGTCGGTCAACAGCGCCGCACGCTGACGCCTCGGATGACCTGCGCCGACGACGACCAGCCGCCGAACGGTCTTCGCACGCACGGTCGCGGCCGTCCAGCCGAGCGTGGCTCCCCAGCCGTGTCCGATGACTGCAGCGTTAGCCTCGCCGAGAGCGCGAATGACGCCCGTGACGTCCATCGTCAGTGTTATCGGATCGTACCCTCGCGGCGTCTTGTCGCTCCCGCCGAAGCCCCGAAGGTCCATCGCGGCGGCGCGGTAACCGGCCTCGGCGAAGGCGGTCAGCTGGTCTCGCCAGGTCCACCAGAATTGCGGAAAACCGTGCACGAACAGTACCAGCGGGCCCTCGCCGAGCTCGACGACGTGGAAGCGGGCGCCGTTGGCGGACACTTCGCGGTGTGTCCAGGCGCCTTCCACGTACACCGGTGACAGGTCTGAAGGCATGGGCGCCAGCATTGCACAGATGGCTGACCGTACGGTGTCGTCGAGGCGTGCGTTGGGCGACTCGAAGCACAGAATGGGCGGTCACGGACCTGCGGCGTGGTGGTGGAAGTGACCTGGCCGCACTTGCCGCTCCGGGCCCGCCTGGCGATCGCACGCGCCAGGCGCCGCGGCCTGATCCGAAGCTACTTCTCAAACTCGGGGTAGCGCGGGCCCAACAACTTGCCCAACAACAGTTGCTGCTCTACCGCGGGGTTCGCTTGAGTACGGCGAGCGATTCGTTGGTCGTGCGTTTGGTCGCGTCGACGCCGCGGATCGCCTTGAACCGCACCAACCCGACGCCGCCACACACCGCGCCGAGCAAGAGGTAACCGCCTCCGACGATGAGCCAGGCCCAGGCCAGCCCGATCCCGGCGGCGTGGATGCCGTAGGCGATCGCGAAGGAGCACATGATCAGGGCGAACAACAGCAGCATGCCCGCGACCGCGAACAGTCCGCCGCCCGTGGCCGCCTGCTTGAAGTCTCGGCGCAACTCCGCTTTGGCCAGCGCGATCTCGTCGCGCACCAGGGCGGACATGTCCTTGGTCGCAGACATGACCAGGGCGGAGAGTTTCTGGTCCGTCTCGGCGTGCTCGGACGGGGAACCGATGGTCACGGCCACGGGTACCTCCACAGGGCGGACTTGATCGGCGGGCAGGTCCCGGCCCAAGTACCCCGGGAGTCGTCGGATTATGCGGTCATTGGGCTGAACGCGCAGGCTGGAATCGGCGAGGGGTGCGCTTCCCCGTGCGGACTCGCATCCGCGGAGGGCGCGGGCCAGCCGGTGAATAGCTACAAGTTGATCAGTCGCTTTATCGATATATCGCTTTATCGCCCTTGGGTGGATTCTGGAACCGGCGCCGGTCGGCGGCCGAACCGGCGGAAAAACCGTTCGCGACCTGCGGCCGCGCGTGTTACGCATTACCCATGCCGACAGAGCCGTCCGCGCCGCGCGCGCTTACTGAAAGCGAGTTGGAGCACTTCTACCGACTCGACGAACTGGCCTTCGGGGAGGAACCGGCAAGCCAGCAAGCCGCGGAGGTCAGCAGGCGGCTCCTGGAACGCGACCGGACCATCGGCGTGTTCGACGGCCCGCAGTTGGTCGGCGGCGCTTCGATCTTCACCCTTGAGATGACCGTGCCGGGTGGGCGGATCCCGCTCGCCGGCGTCAGCTGGGTCAGCGTGATGCCCACTCACCGGCGCCGCGGCATTCTCAGCTCGATGATGCGCTGTCAGCTGCACGGTCTCCACGAGTCGGGCGGCGAGGCCGTGGCCGGCTTGACCGCCAGCGAGCCGCCGATCTACGGACGCTTCGGCTACGGGTCGGCCTCGCGCGCCGCTGCGTTGACGATCCAGCGCCCGTACAGCGCGTTGCGTATTCCCGAGGGCGTGGACTCCATCGCTCTCCGATTCGTACCGACCGACGAATCCTACGAGGTCTGCGAAGAGATCTACGCGCGCCAGGTACCCGAACGGCCCGGCATGCTCGTGCGCACGCCGAGTTGGGCGATGGCGTACTTCACGGACGTTGACCAGTGGCGGGCCGGCCGTTCCCGTCTCCGGACGGTACTGGCGGAACGCGACGGTAAAGCAGTCGGCTATACGCGTTATCGCACCAAATATCGTGAAAGCGACGGCAGACCTGCTGGTGAAGTGAGTGTGACTGAACTCTATGCGGACGATGCCGCGTCATACGCGGCATTGCTGCGGTATCTCACCGAAATCGATCTCATGACGATCACCCGTCTGGACGGCATCCCGCTCGACGGCCATGCAATGCATCTCCTTCAGAACGTGCGCGCTGCCAATGTGCATGTCAAAGACGCGCTCTACATCCGGCTGGTCGACATAGATCGAGCGCTGGCGTCACGTAGCTACGCCGCGCCGATCGACCTCGTCCTTGACGTGGCCGACGCGCTGTGCCCCTGGAACGCCGGCCGCTGGCGATTGACCGGCGATGAAGCAGGCGCGTGCTGCGAACCCACCGCCGCCGCCGCCGCCGATCTCGCGCTCGACGTGCGGGAACTCGGCGCGGCTTACCTCGGAGGCACCTCGCTGGCCGCGCTCGGGGCGGCCGGGCTGGTGAAGGAACACCGCCGCGGCGCCCTGGCCGCCGCGGCCCGCGCTTTCGCCGCAGATCTGGAACCGTGGATTCCGTTCGGCTTCTGACCGAGGGCCGCAACCGGCCGGCCGTGAGGTCGAACGCACCGGCGGCATGCACCCGATGAGTGATCGGGTGCATGCCGCCGGGTGGCGAACCGCTCAGTCCTCGCCTGCGTGCGGCAGCTTGGATGCGATCAGGTCCATGACAGAGGCATCGGTGAGCGTCGTGGTGTCGCCCAGCGCGCGGTCCTCGGCCACGTCCTTGAGCAGCCGTCGCATGATCTTTCCGGAGCGGGTCTTGGGCAACTCGGCCACGAACTGGATCTGCTTCGGCTTGGCGATCGGGCCGATCTCCTTGGACACGTGGTCCTTGAGCGCCGAGTCGAGCGCGGCGTCCTCGACCTGGCCGCCGCGCAGGATCACGAAGGCGACGATCCGCTGGCCGGTCGTCTCGTCCTTGGCGCCCACCACAGCGGCTTCCGCCACCGCCGGGTGCGAGACCAGAGCGGACTCGACCTCGGTGGTGGAGATGTTGTGCCCGGCCACCAGCATGATGTCGTCCACTCGGCCGAGCAGCCACAGGTCGCCGTCGTTGTCCTTCTTCGCGCCGTCGCCGGCGAAGTAGTAACCCTGCTCGGCGAATCGTGACCAGTACGTGTCCCGGTAGCGGTCCGCATCGCCCCAGATGCCGCGCAGCATCGACGGCCAGGGTTTGTCCAGCACCAGGAAGCCGCCACCGCCGTTCGGGACGATATCGCCGTCCTTGTCGACGACGTTCGCCGAGATGCCCGGGAGAGGGCGCATCGCCGAGCCCGGCTTGGTGGTGGTCACGCCCGGCAGCGGCGAGATCATGATGCCGCCGGTCTCGGTCTGCCACCAGGTGTCGACGATCGGAGTGCGCCCGGCGCCGATGTTCTGCCGGTACCAGATCCATGCCTCGGGGTTGATCGGCTCACCCACCGAACCGAGCAGGCGCAGCGAGGACAGGTCGAACTTCGCGGGGATGTCGTCGCCCCACTTCATGAACATCCGGATCGCGGTGGGCGCCGTGTACAGGATGGAAACCTTGTACTTCTGGATGTTCTCCCAGAACCGGCCCTGATGCGGCGTGTCCGGCGTGCCCTCGTACATCACCTGCGTCGCACGGTTGGCCAGTGGGCCGTAGACGATGTACGAGTGTCCGGTCACCCAGCCGACATCGGCCGTGCACCAGAAGACGTCGGTCTCAGGCTTGAGGTCGAAGACCGCATGGTGTGTGTAGGCCACTTGGGTGAGGTAGCCACCTGTCGTGTGGAGAATGCCTTTCGGCTTACCGGTGGTACCCGAGGTGTACAGGATGAAGAGCGGGTGTTCGGCGTCGAAGGCTTCCGGGGTGTGCTGGTCGGACTGGCGGTCCACCAGTTCGTGCCACCACACGTCGCGGTCTGCGTTCCACGGCACCTCGTGCCCGGTACGGCGCACCACGAGTACTTTCTCGATCGTGGTCGCTCCGTCCGCCGCCGCGTCCGCGTTCGGCTTCAGGTTCGCCACCGCGCCGCGCCGGTTGTAGCCGTCCACGGTGATCAGGAGCTTGGCGCTGGCGTCCTCGATCCGCGTGCGCAGCGCCTCCGCCGAGAAGGCGGCGAAGCACACCGAGTGCGGCGCGCCGATCCGGGCGCAGGCCAGCATCGCGAACACGGTCTCCGGGACCATCGGCATGTAGATGGCGACCCGGTCGCCGGTCCGCACACCCAGCTCCGTCAGTGCGTTTGCCGCCTTGGACACCTCACGCTGAAGGTCCGCGTACGTGATAGTGCGCGTGTCTCCGGGCTCGCCCTCGAAGTGGATGGCGACCTGGTCGCCGTACCCGGCCTCCACGTGCCGGTCGACGCAGTTGTAGGCGGCGTTCAGTTTCCCGCCGGTGAACCATTTGGCGAAGGGCGGGTTCGACCAGTCCAACACCTCGTTCCACGGCTGTGCCCAGGACAGCCGGTTCGCCTGGGCCTCCCAGAAGGCCAGGCGGTCCTCGTCGGCCCGCGCGTAGGCATCGGCCGTCACGTTCGCCGCCGCCGCCAGCTGGGCCGGCGGCTCGAACCGCCTCTCCTCGTTCAATAGATTCGACAGCGTTTCGTTGGACACACGAGCTCCTCGTCAGACGTCCGTTTGCGGGCCGGACGGAGGCACGGCGCAGCGCCGCGCCGCCGTGGTCGGTGTGAGCTTCTCTCAGCCCAACAGCAGACCAGTACTCATGCTGTTACGCAAGGGTTTCCGGCCAATATAGGTCTAGACCACACCGCCGGCGAGGTCGCGCCTCGCCGGCGGTGCGGTGCAATTGGGCGTCGGCCGGGGCGCGGCTTCGGCCCGATGGTGCCTCTTGGCCGTCTGCTCAGCGCGGCAGGGTCGGCAGCACGTCCCGCCGGTGCGTTGCGTTGATGACCGTGGCTGCCGCCGCGTACCAGGCGGCGACACCAGTGGCGATGCCGAGCCATCCGCCGATCTTGGTCATCGTGTCCGGAGCGGGTGTGCCGTTCTGGAACGCGCCGATGGCGAGGAACAGGAAGGCGAGCGTCAGGAGCACGAAGACGACTAGCACGGCCAGCGAGGTGCGTAGCGCCGCGACGGTCATAAACGCGGTGAAGATCGCCCAGAGCAGTAGATAGAGGCCGATCGCCTGGTGCACATCGCCGCTGGCTGCGGTCAGGTGGGTGTTGATGTACCAGAAGGACAGCCAGAACGCGCCGAACGAGCTGAACGCGGTGGCGCCGAACGTGTTGCCGCGCCTGAATTCCCACATGCCGGCCAGCAGTTGGGCGATACCGCCGTAGAAGGTGGCGAGGCCCAGCACGATGGTGATCGCGCCGGTCTCCTTGATGAGGTTGGCGTTGCCGAAGGAGAGCGCCAGCGTGGTCATCGCGAACCCGGCGAGACCGAGTGGCGCGGGATCGGCGACGGTCACCGGGGTGCTAGTCGTGGGTGCTTCGTTGCTCACGACCGTGATCCTTTCGACCAGACATGAGGCCCGCTCCGCGCCCCGGTCGGCGTTCGCTCGTCCGGTGTCCGGGTTGGGCCAGTGGTTGTCAGCCCCTGAACTGGGACCTGCTCCGGTCGTCCCCAGCTTTCGGTGTTCTCATGACGGGACAGGGCTTCGTTGCGCCGAGTGGCCTAACGAGCGCGCCGACCGGTTCGACGTATTTCGAAACAGCCTGGAGCTGCGGCTTTCCGGTCGCGTCACGCCCGGAGGGGTTCCCCCCGCGGTAGCTCAGCGCTGTCGATTGGCGTCTCCGAGCAACCGATCCCGCAGTTCGCGGGCATGACGCCGACTGACCGCGAGTGTCTTGTCACCGACCTTCACAGTCGTATGCCCGGCGTCCCAGCGGACCTCCTGAATATGCCGCAGCGCGACGAGGTACGAGCGGTGGATTCGGGCGAACCCGTATGGGGTCCAGCGCTCCTCGAGCGTCGCCAGCGATATCCGCACCAAGTGCGACCCGGCGGCTGTATGCAACCGTGCGTAGTCACCGTGCGCCTCGACGTACCGGATCTGCGACCGGGTCAGGAACCGGGTGACGCCGGCGAGTTCGACCGGCACGACTTCGTCGTCGCTAGGGGCTGAACGGGTGCGTGCGTGCAGGCGTTCATGCACCCTCCGGACTGCTTCGGCGAGCCGATCCTGTCGCACCGGCTTGAGCACGTAGTCCACGGCATGCAGCTCGAACGCCCCGACCGCGAAGTCCTCGTGCGCGGTGATGAACACGATCTGTGGGCTGTCCGCTCGGCGCGCCAGGGTGCGTGCGATGTCCAAGCCCGTCGCGCCGGGCATTCGGATGTCCAGGAAGAGCGCGTCGATCCGCTGTTCGCTGGTCAGTACGCGGATGGCCTCGGCGCCTGACGAGGCGGTCCGGATACTGCCGATCCGGGTGTCCGCGCTGAGCAGGTAGGTCAGCTCCTCCAGAGCGGGCCGCTCGTCATCGACGGCCAACACGGCCAGGCCGGGGCGGTCCAACGGCTGGGTCATTCGCTCTCCCGTCGGGTGATCGGCCTTCTGCGCGACACCGGCTTGGGGATGCGGATGGTGACGGTGGTTCCCTCGCCCGGTGCGCTGTCCAATTGAAGCCCATGGTCCGAACCGAAGGCCGCCAGAAGCCGTTCTTGGATGTTGGCCACGGCGTGAGCGTCTGACGTGCTCTTTCCGCTTAGTGCCGCGCCTGCCGTGGAAGGGTCCATCCCGATACCGTCATCCGAGATCGTGATCACGTACTCCTGGTCCGTGTGAGCAGCGGAGACCGTAACCGTTCCCTTGCCTGACTTACCTCGAAGGCCGTGTCGCACCGCATTCTCCACCAACGGCTGCAAGCACAGGAACGGCAGCTCCAAGCCCAGGGTCTCCGGCGCGACCCGCACCACGAGTTCCAACTGATCGCCGAAACGCGCCTGTTCCAGCTGGAAGTAGCAGTCGATGCACCGCAGTTCTTCGGCGAGGGTGGTCATCGAGCCGCCACGCCGGAACGAGTACCGGGTGAAGTCGGCGAACTCGAGGAGCAGTTCGCGCGCTCGGGGCGGATCGGTACGCACGAACGATGCGATCGCGGTCAGCGAGTTGTAGATGAAGTGCGGCGAGATCTGCGCGCGCAGCGCCCGGATCTCCGCCTCCATCGCGCGCGTGCGTGACTGATCGAGCTGCGCCAGCTCCAGCTGTGACGAGACCCAGCGGGCCACCTCGCACACCGCTCGGGTGAGGGCGACCGACGCCGTCGCGTTGTAGGCGGCAAGCGCGCCGACGACTTGGCCGTCGACGATCAAGGGGGCGATGACCGCGTCGCGGATGGGGCACTCTTCGCTACCGCAGGTGACCCAGTCCAGCAGTTTGACGCGCCCGGTCGCGATGACGTTCTTGGCGTGGACGAGCGCGTCTTCGGCGTGCCGATCGCCTTCGCCGTCCCAGGCCAGGAGACGCTCGGCGTCTGTGATCGCGACGGCAGCAGTTCCGAGCAGCCGGCGCAGATGACGCGCGGATTTACGCGCGGAGTCGGGGGAGAGACCTTCGCGCAGGACGGGCGCCGCGAGGGAAACCGTGTGCATCGCTTCGTAAGCGGCACGCTCTGTCGGGGTCCCGTAGACGTGGTGTCGTCTGGCCGCCCGAACCGCTGCGCCGACCGGGACGGCCAGCACTCCCGCGACCGCGATCATCGTTGCCGTGGAATCCACCTACATGACGGTACGTTACGCACAAGATCATGGCCAGGGTGATTGCTCCAGGACCCGACCATAGGCTGACAACCCTGACTGGGTGCGGTGCGATAGCTCTGCCGGGCGTGGCTTAAGTTTGTCGGTTGTGACGACCACTTCCGCTGATCCGCTCGCCGCGCTCGGTTCCCTGCCCGGAGTCGCCGAGGCGGTCGATGAAGCTCGCGCCGCCGTGGACAGGCTCCGTGCGCACAAGGTGCTGCGGAGTCGCGCTGCAGACGTCAGCGCCGAGTCCGCGTTGCGCGGGGCCCGGGCATCGGCCGCTGTCGCCGGCGCCGACTGGCCGCTTGAGGAGCTGAGGCGGCGCACTGGTCTGGGTGACGAGCCGGATGCCGGCCTCGTGCGCGGGGCCGTGCGTATCTGCGGCGAACTGCCCGAGTTGCTGGTGGTGCTGCGGCAGGCGCCGGCTCAGGCACTGACGAGGATGCACATGCTCGCCGCGGCCGGCCAGATCGAGCCTGATCGGATCGGGCGACCGCGTGTTGGTGGCGAGCCTGTGACCATCGAGCCGGGCGGTCCATCCACACCGGTGGCAGCGGATGAGGCGGCCGCGCGGCTGACCGCCCTCGCCGGGTTGATCGCGGCGCCCAGCAAGGCGCCTGCGCTGGTGGTGGCCGCCGTCGCGCAGGGCGAACTGCTCGCCGCCACTCCCTTCGGGTGGGGTGACGGACTGCTTGGCCGCGCGGTGTTCCGGCTGCTGCTGGTCGCCCGTGGGCTCGACCCGCAGTCGCTGGTGGTGCCTGAGGTCGGATTCCTGGACTTGGGGCTCGAAGCGCGGCGCGCGGCACTTGACGCATACCGAAGCGGCACCGCAGAGGGGCTCGGCTCGTGGATCGCCCACTGCGGGGCTGCGGTCGTGGGGGGCGCTCAGGAAGCGTTGGCCGTGTGTGAAGCGCTCATGCGTGGCTAAAGGCATCGGCTGGGCCACGGCTGGGCTGCTGGCGAAGCACCCACATACGACCCGGTATGACGGTGCACCCCTTCCGCCTCCCGGACCCATAGCCCATTCGGGTGATGTGCGCTCCAGGCGCCCGCGGTCGGCCTTTCAAACGCTGCGGGCCCGGCCTACAAAGGAAGTAACGGCCCGTGAGACCGCTTCTTGAGGAGGCTGGGAAGTAGAAGTCAACTGGCCCGCGGACCGTGTACGGAAGCCCGGAAACCCACGCGCGACCGACCCGCGTTAGGGCCCGCCGAGACAGACACAGCGGCTTGAGCCCGTGAGTGGACTGATCTGGCGAATACAAGCGGTGCACGCCTGGTATCTCGGACCACCCGTACTAACCGGACGGCGCCCCCAAGTTGACTCGGGGCGCCGTCGCCCTGTGTATCCGAGCCCTGTGTGTCCGACGCCCAGCGTGTCCGCGCTTCGGCCGTCGCTTACGAGCGCTTCTTGCGGGCGTACCACATGATTCCGGCGGCCGCCGCCGTGCCCACGCCGAGCGCCGTGGCTGCGATGACCGGCTTGGCCGGAATACTCAGGTTCGCCATCTTGGCCCGCAGCGAGACAGGGTTCGCGAACACCTCGATCTGCCAGTCCCGAGCCGCCGCTTCCTTGCGCAGCGTTCGGTCCGGGTTGACCGCGCACGGGTGCCCGACAAGCTCGAGCATCGGCAGGTCGGTGATCGAGTCGCTGTAGGCATAGCAGCCGTCGAGGTCGTAACCTTCGGCCTCCGCCAAGGCCTTTATCGCGCCGGCCTTGTTGTCGCCATAGGCGTAGAACTCGACCTCGCCCGTGTAGCGGCCGTCGCAGACCACCATCCGAGTCGCGACGACCTTGTCCGCACCGATCAACTCGCCGATCGGCTCCACCACCTCCGCGCCTGACGACGAGACGATGATGACGTCCCTACCCGCGCTCTTGTGCTCGGCGATCAGGTCGGCGGCCTCCTGGTAGATCAGCGGGTCGATCAGGTCGTGCAGGGTCTCGGCGACGATCTCCTTGACCTGACCGACGTCCCAGCCGGTGCACAGCGCGGAGAGGTATTGCCGCATCCGCTCCATCTGATCGTGGTCCGCCCCACCGACGAGGTAGACGAACTGCGCGTAGGCGGTCTTCAGGACGGCGCGCCGATTGATCAGCCCGCCCTGGTAAAACGACCGGCCGAACGCCAGTGTCGAGGACTTGGCGATGATCGTCTTGTCGAGATCGAAGAACGCGGCGGTGCCCATCGGCGGTGGCTCCCTCAGCTTCTTTCGCCGTTGTACGAAGTGCTAAGCAGTGATGGCAGCCTACGCGTTGCAGTAGCCCGAGCGGTAAGCAATCGCGGGTGGTTGGTGAATTCTCCAAGCCCATCGAACGTCTGCGCTCCTTTCGTGCCACGGGTTGCTTCACGAGCGCCCCCGCTGCGTCTGACGGCCGGCTGTCTGAGATCGGCTCGGCGGTCGATTACACAGCGTGACCGCCTCTGGGATCCGCCCGTGCCGTCTCTCGCGGGTGTGCAAGCGTTCGGATTGCCTCTTGCATCGGTGTCACGCCAGCTCAGGAGGTCTTCTTTCATCGTTTGGCGTAATGCCGGAGGGGTCAGTTTGCCTTCTGAGCGGTTCGGGTACACCATGGAAGTCACGGATCGTTCGCGACCGTGCTGCCTTGGCCCGGCTCCTCCCCCCCCGAGCCGCGCCAAGGTGACGACCCCCGCTCTCCCCCCCGGCGGGGGTCGTCTCTTTTCCCGGGAAATCCCAGCCCATCGCCCTCAGCGAGCGAACTCGGCCGGTCGCCGGACGCGCGAGTCGATCATCCCGCAAACGATTCGCTACCTGTGGGTAACGGCGCGCCCCGGCGTTTGATCACCCTGTGTGATCAAAGCTCTGAAACAGGCCCGTGAGCCGGAGTTATCCACAGGGGTTATCCACAGATTTCAAAGAGTGCTGGCCAAGATCCCCTCTTATGTCCCACCGTGATTGAGTGAACACTTTGAGCAATCATCGGGACTTGAGAGGGAACCCATGTCCACCACCACGGCCTCGAACGCAAGCCACCGCAACGGCGAAGCATCCACCGCAGCCAGGCTCGACCGCGTCAAGTCGCGTCAACGCGCGAACTCGTCCGTCCCGCTGATCGCCGTGATCGGCGGCTGCGGGGGAGCGGGCGCCTCGACGCTCGCCGCCTCAGTCGCGGTCGCCGCGCTCAGGATGCGTCGGCAGGTCATTCTGTTCGACGCGGATTCGCTCGGCGGCGGTCTGGCACCGCTCGTCGCCCTCGGCACCTTGTTGTGCGGCCGCGAGGAGAGAGCGGAACAGCCCTGGCCACACGGCATCGACCCGCCTGACGGGGAGCCGCTGCCGCAGCGTGATGGTACTGAGCCGGACCTCGCGCTGGTCACCTGGGGTGGTGAAGACGGCGACAGGATCCCTGTCGCAGCTATGCGTAACGCGCTACGCACCCTGCGCGGCTCAGCGGACATCGTCGTAGTCGACCTGCCGAGGTGCATCGATGACTCGACTCAACTGGTGCTGGCCGAGGCGACGCACACGCTCGTGATCGCACCGGTGTCGGAGCGCGCGGCGGTCGCGACCGGACGGTTGTTGCCAAGGCTGGCGCTGCTCGGTCCTCCTCCGCTGCTCGTCGCCCGGCTGCCCGGCCGCGACGAACTGACCGCCCGGCAGTTCGCGCAGGCCCTCGGCGTGCCCCTGGCCGGAGTCATCAAGCCGCGCCGCGGCTCGCTGCCGCGTGGCGGACAGGCCGGGCAACTCGGTGGCCGCTATGCCCCCTCCTTGGATCGGTTCAGCCGAAGACTCATCGAGCGCTGTGGGATCGCGAGCGCGGCCGAAGAGCGCGCCACTGGAACTCAGGTGATCGTATGAACCCGCCGAACAACCCGGTCGGCACGGTGGCCTCCAGCGTCGTCAGCTCGGAGTACTCGCCGCAGTACGAAGGCGTGCTGCGCACCATCAGCAACGAGCTCGCCGCGGGCGTTCTCGCGCCCGAAGTGCCCGACGTCATCGCGGCACTGCGCGCCCGACGCTGCCTGCTCGGCCGTGACGCGCTTCAGGCGATCGCCGAATCGCTGTGCGAGCAAGCGCTTGCCGCCGATCCGGTGGCCGGTCTGATCGCCGATCCCGACGTGACCGACGTACTGGTGAACGGGCCGACGGAGATCTGGGTCGAACGAGCCAACCGGCTGGAACGGGTGGATGCCGGCTTCCCGGACGAGGCCGCCGTGCGGAAGTTCGCCCAGCGTCTTGCCGTGCAGGCGGGCCGCCGCTTCGACGACGCATCACCCTTCGTGGACGCCCGCTTGCCCGACGGCACTCGACTGCACGCCGTGCTTCCACCCGTCGCAGTCAACGGCACCACGGTGTCGCTGCGCATTCCCCGGCGTCGGCTCTACTCACTCGAAGAGCTGACCGAACTCGGCGCACTCAACGCCACCGCGGCGGCCATCCTCGAGGAGATCGTGCGCAAGCGGGTGCCGTTCCTGGTCACAGGAGGCGCAGGCACCGGAAAGACGACGCTGCTCTCAACCCTCCTTTCCCTGTGCGCACCGGACGAGCGCCTCGTGCTCGTGGAGGACTGCGCGGAGCTGATGCCCGATCATCCGCACGTCGTGCGCCTGGAAAGCAGACCGGCCAACCAGGAGGGCCGCGGTCAGGTGACCATCCGAGACCTGATCAAACAGGCGCTGCGGATGCGTCCGACGAGGATCGTGCTCGGCGAGGCCAGAGGCGCGGAAATCATGGACCTCTTCAATGCTCTCAATACCGGACACGAGGGTGGCTGCGGCACGCTGCACGCCAATCGGCCGCACGACATCCCGGCCCGCATCGAGGCGCTCGCCCTGCTCGCCGGGGTGTCCCGCGAGGCGGTGCACAGCCAGGCTTCCGCGGCGCTGCGCATCGCGATCCACCTCGACCGTAACGAGTTCGGCCGACGGTACCTCCAGTCGATCGCGGTCGTACGTCGCCGTAACGCCGTCGGGCCGGTGCAGGCGACGCTGGCGGTCAGCTTCGACCAGGGCGGACAGATGCGCGAATGGCCGGGTCTGCCGCAGTTGCTCGACGAACTGGGTCGTCCGGCCCGACCGGACGCCGCTCTCGTGCCCAGGGGTTTCGAAGCGGAGTTGACGCGTGAGTTCCCGGCCACCGCGACGCTGCGAGAACACGAGACACGGGAGCAGCTGTGACCGTACGCAGCGACCGGATCTGCGGCGCCATCGCTCCCGCGTTGTCGAAGCAGGCTCAATCGGCGGTCGGCCACGATCAACCGTTGCCGGTGGTTCCATTCGTGATCTGTGCTCTGCTGGCCGGCGCCTTGCTTTCGCTCATCGCGCACTCGCCGATCCCACTGGTGCCGGCCCTGTTCGGCGGCCTGCTCCTGCGTTCGCGCTTGGCCGGCGTGCAGATGCGGACCGCCGAGGCGGCGCAGCGCTCGGCAGTGGTGGAGCTCTGCGCCGCGCTGCGTGGCGAGTTACAGGCAGGCAGGCAGCCGGCCGCGGCCTTCATCGAAGCGGTGTGGTGCCGACCCGAGCTTCGTGACCTCGCCTACGCGTTCAGCATCCCGGATCCCGAACGCGATGAGCCGGCAATGCTCGCCGCGGCCGCCCGTCGGCCCGGCCGCGAAGGTCTCGCCGCGCTGGGTGCCTGCTGGCGTGCCGCCGAACGGCATGGGGTACCGCTCACCGGTGCGGTGTGCGGCATCGAGGACGGCCTGCGCGCGGAACAGCAGCGGCGGCAGAACCTCGCGGCCGAACTGTCCGGCGTGCGAACGACCGTCGCCCTGCTCGGGGTGTTGCCCGCTTTCGGCCTCGCGCTCGGGTCGGCCCTCGGCACCAATCCGATCCACGTGCTGCTGACGCGACCGGCGGGGCAGGCATGCCTGCTGGCCGGCTGCTTACTGGAACTGATCGGCCTGCGGTGGACCGACCGGCTGGTCGACTCGGTCGACCACCGGCGAAACGGGAGTCGCGCCGATGATCCGCTACGTCGGTGGGCACGGCGCGCTTTGCTCGTCGGGAGGCGGAAATGAATGCATGCTGGGCACAGGTATCGCAGGGCGCCATGCACGAGTCTGGGCCTTCGTCTCGACCCGTCGAACTGGGTGTGGCCGCGGCGTTCATCATCGCGGCGATGGTGCTCAGATGGGCTCCGCCGCCCTCGCACCGCGTCGGCGGACTCAAGGAAGCCGCGGCAGCCTCCGCGAGATGGGTGTCGAACGCCCGGCGGGTGCCGCACCGTCACCTGCTGGCGGCGGCGTTCACCGGCTGCGCCGTCGGACTGTTCCTTGGGGGCGTCGGCGGTGTCGTGGGTGGAGTCCTGACCGGTGTCTGCGTGATCGTCTTGAGCTCGCGCGCGGCCCACGAGCACGAGAAGCGCAATCGGCAGCGGCTGATTGCGGCCGCTCCGCCGCTGGTCGACCTTTTCGCGGCGGCACTGGCCGCGGGGCTGCTGCCCGCCGATGCCGCGGGGGTCGTCGCCGCCGCTTTCGGCGGCGACGACGACGAGAAGGACCAGCACGAAGCGCCCGGGCCCGTCGATCCGGCCCGCGAGATCGCCACCCGCTTCGCCGCGGTGGCGCGGGCGCTGCGCGAGGGCGCGGATCCGGAAGCCGCGTGGCGACTGCTCTGCGTCGACGCCGCTACTGCCACTGTCGCGGCCGCCGCGCTGCGCGCTTCCCGCACCGGCGCCCCAGCCGGCGAGACCGTCGTCAAGGCAGCCCGCGATACCTGGCACGCCGCAGAACAGGCGGCCCAAGCCCGCATCCGCGCGGTCGCGGTCCGAGCGACCGCACCGCTGGCTCTGTGCTTCCTACCGGCCTTCGTACTCGTCGGCGTCGTGCCGACGGCGTTGGGCCTGTTGAACGAACTGCGTCCATGACCAGCGATCGCTGATCGCGCATCGCTGAGACAACATCCTCTGAGTTAAGGAGTACCTACCGACATGTGCCGCCCCTTACTGCCTGCCGTCGTCGAACTACGTCGCGCCGTAATGCGCGATCACCGCAGAGCCATCGGCCGAACCGCTGGCAGACGCGGTCCCCAGGCGGGGACCACAACAGCGGAGTACGCCATCGGCACCCTCGCGGCCTGTGGCTTCGCCGCTCTCCTCTACAAGATCGTCACCAGCGGTTCGGTCTCGACCCTGCTCTCCGGAATCATCCACAGGGCTTTGGGGGCAGTCGGATGACTCGCCGCTTCGCGATGCACGGACGCCCTCGGCCCGGTGACGCCGTCGAAGGCGGATATATCACCGCGGAAACGGCGATGGTGCTCCCGACCTTGATCGGGCTCGGGTTGGCGCTCGTCGTGATCGTGGTGGCCGCGGCCATACAGTTGCGTTGCGCTGACGCCGCGTGGGAGGCGGCGCGCGGGCTGGCAAGAGGCGAGCCGCCGGACTTCGCTGTGCAATCGGTGCACCGCTTCGGTCCCCCGGGCTCCACGGTCTCAGTGGACGCGGCCGACGGCACGGTGCTCGTACGCGTTTCGGCGGGACTCCCGCTGTCGAGCGCCTTCCTGCCCGCGCTCCACGTGGAAGGACACGCGCAAGTCGCCTGCGAGCCCGCGGCACCGTGTGCGGTCGACGGCCTGAGCGACGTGGGGCGTTGAGATGCGCGATCGCGACGCCGCCGCGGCCCGGGGCCAAGAAGGATCCGCCACAGTCTGGGCGATCGCCATGGTTCTTCTGGTTTCCAGTACGGCGGTCTGCGCTCTGATCTGGATCGGAGCCGTTTCCGCACGGCACCGGGCGGAACGGGCCGCCGACCAGGCCGCCTTGGCCGCCGCCGGCGAGGCGGTGCTGGGCCTGGTCCGACGCGGTGAACCCGACGCTGTGAGGGCTTGCGCGCGGGCGCAAGCCGAGGCCGCCACCGCCGGCGCGGTCGTGAAGTCCTGTGCCTGCGACGTGCTCGACTGTACGGTCACGGTCCGGTTGTCACTGCCGAACAGGTGGTTGTTCGGCCGTGTCCTGTCCGGAGTTGTCGCGGTCACCGCCACTTCCAGAGCCGGCCCGGTCGGCTCCGGGGCGCTCGCCGCCGACGGCGAGACCGAGCAGTCCGGCAAACGCGCTTTGGCCCGCGAAACCGGGTGGTTCAGCCCCGCATTGCACGTCGGCTACCCTCCCGCGCAACATCGCCAGTTGCGCCCCGCGCTCCCGCGATCGGCGGATACCCGCGGTGAGCAGCCAGGCGGCGGCCAGCAGAGCCCAGGTGCAGATAGCTCCGGTCAGGAAGATCTGGGCACTGGTGGTGTGCACCGTCACGCCGAAGAACGAGAGAGTGCCCGGGACGTCGGAACCGGCCACGACACCGCAGGTCAACAGAAGTACGGATCCGATCACCGCTACTGCCACTGCGATCACGGTCACCTGCCTCGGGGACGCCCTGCCGGACTGATACCAGGGAATGACTACCCGTCACCGGTCACCGAGAAGTACGCCAAGCAGGCGAATCGCGCCCGGTTTGTCCAGCGGCTGGTTGCCGTTGCCGCACTTGGGCGACTGGACGCAGGACGGACACCCTGCTGGACACTCGCAGGCGGCGATGGCGTCGCGAGTCGCCGTGAGCCACGCACGCGCCTGGTGGTAGCCGCGCTCGGCGAAGCCGCCGCCGCCCGGAAGCCCGTCGTGCACGAACACGGTCGGCAAGCCGGTGTCGGGATGGCAGCCGGTGGACAGCCCGCCGATGTCCCATCGATCGCACTCGGCGAACAGCGGCAACAGCCCGATCGCGGCGTGCTCCGCGGCGTGCGCGGCGCCGGGAACGTCCGGGGCGGCCAGAGCGGCCTCCGCCAGCGCGCTCGGCGCGACGGTCCACCACACCGCCTTGGTGGCCAGAGTGCGCGCCGGCAGTTTCAGCGGCTCCTCGCCGAGCACCGCGCCGGTCGCGGAATCACGACGCAGATACCCGACCACCTGGCTGGTCACCTCCACCGCACCGAAAGCGAGTCTCACGTGACGGCCCCAATCCTCGAACCGTTCCTGCGCGGTGATCCGCAGCACGCTTGTGTCTCTCGCGTGTGTGGAGTACCCGGGATCCTTGGCCTTGACGACGGCTATAGCGTCATTCAGGTCCAAGCTCTCGACCACGTAGGTCTCGCCCTGGTGCAGATAGACCGCGCCTTCGTGGACCGTGGTGTGGGCCGCTGCGGCGTCAACCTGACCGAGCAGCCGACCTGTCGCGGCCTCAACGATCCGCACCGGGGTTCCTCCGCTGCCGCGCAGGTCGGTCAGGTCCGCCGCGCGCTCCGGACGGGTCCAGTACCACCCTCCCTGCCGCGCCCGCAGCCACCCCGTCCGGCTCAGTTCGGCGGCCAACGCCCCGGCGGTCGGTCCGAACAGATCCAAGTCCGCGGCGGTCAGCGGCAGTTCCGCGGCCGCGGCGCACAGGTGAGACCACAGAACGTAGGGATTGCTCGGATTGAGCACGGTGCTTTCCACCGACTTGCCGAACAGTGCCTCGGGGTGGTGTACGAGATAGGTGTCCAACGGGTCGTCCCGTGCCACCAGGATCGCCAAGGCGTCGCGCCCCGAGCGTCCAGCCCGTCCGGCCTGCTGCCATACGGAACTGCGAGTTCCCGGATAACCGGCGAGCAGCACCGCGTCCAAACCGGCGAGGTCGATGCCGAGCTCAAGCGCATTGGTGGCGGCGACCCCCAGCAGGCGCCCGGAGAGCAGGTCCGCCTCCAGCGCGCGGCGGTCCTCGCGCAGGTAACCCGCACGGTACGCGGCGATTCGGTTCGCCGCCGATCGCTTTGCCGGGGCCGTATCCCGCCCGAGTTCGCCCGTGTGCTCGGTCTCCGCGCGCTGGACGGCCGGCGTGTGCGTTCCCCCGCCGCTGCGGTCCGCCTGTTGGCGGGCGATCAGCGAGACCAGTTCGGCGCCGCGGCGCGATCTGACGAACGCCACCGTGCGCACCTCGTCGCGCACCAGATCCGCGAGCAGGCCGGCACACTCAGCGACCGCGGACCGCCGCACCGGCGCGCCGGCCTCACCACGCCGGTCGGTCAGCGGTGGCTCCCAGAGCGCGAACAAGACCTCGCCGTGCGGCGATCCGTCTTCGGTGATCGGTTCGACCGGCATGCCGATCAGCCGCTCCGCGGCGGCGCGCGGCTCGGCCGTGGTCGCCGAAGCCAGCGCGAACACCGGGTTGGCGCCGTAATGGGCGCACACCCTGCGCAGCCGCCTGATCACTGCGGCCACGTGCGAACCGAGCACGCCCCGGTAGGCGTGGCACTCATCGATGACGACGTACTTGAGGCGGCGAAGGAACGGTGCCCAGCGCCGGTGATCCGGCAGGAGCGTGTAGTGGACCAAGTCCGGATTGGTCAGCGCCAGCACCCCGTAGTCGCGGATCCAGCGGCGTTCCTCGGGCGTGGTGTCGCCGTCGAGGCAGGCGGCCGGGGCCAGGGGAAGATTCAACTGCCGGATGCGGCGGGCCTGGTCCGCGGCCAGTGCCTTCGTCGGGGCCAGATAAAGCGCTGTGGCGCGGCGCGGCACCTGCACGGGTCGGCCGTGAAGGTCTGACGTACCGTCAAGAAGATCTGTCAGCAGCGGAAGGAGGTAACCGAGCGACTTGCCGGAAGCGGTGCCGGTGGCCTGCACGACGTTGCGGCCCGCGTGCAGAAGTTCGGCGGCGGCTACCTGGTGCTCCCAGGGTCGCCCGATTCCGAGTGCCCGGAAGCGCTCGACGGCACGTTGGTCGGCCCAGCCGGGCCAGTCGGCGTGACGGGCCGGGCGCGCAGGTACCCGCTCGACATGTGTCATCGCGTCAGCGCGCTCGGCGCCGCTGACCGAGACAAGTCGGCGAAGGATCTCCTCAGCGGACTTGGTTCGTGGCATCGTGTTCTCCAGGATGCACCTGGAAGAGAAAAAGCCACTCCTCGCGGTGAACCAACCGCATACCGTCGTCAGGTGTGGGCGGGGAGTGATTGAATGCGTACTCACCCCTCGCGGGGAAGTCGCGAACAGGAAAGTGCTGGAGGATCCGTGGATCTGAACCTGTCGACCCGGCACGAAGGTGACCGTACGGTCATCGAAGTGGGCGGCGAGATCGACGTTTACACGGCCCCGAAGCTGCGCGAGCAGCTGGTGGATCTCGTGAATCAGGGCCGCTACCACCTGGTCGTGGACATGGAGGCGGTCGACTTCCTAGACTCCACCGGCCTGGGCGTGCTGGTCGGTGGCTTGAAGCGGGTGCGGGCGCACGACGGTTCGCTGCGCCTGGTGTGCACCCAGGAGCGGATCTTGAAGATCTTCCGGATCACCGGGCTGACCAAGGTGTTCCCGATCCACACCACGGTCGAGGACGCGATCGCCGCTACCGACTGATGCGCGGCCGGGCCGTCCCGCCCGAGCGGCGGGCACGGCCCGGATCCGGCGACGCAATCCACCACCGGAACACCGCGGGAGGACCTTCGTCATGACGGGTGCACACGCCGCCGACTCGCTCACGCCGCTCGATGCTGAGCCCGGCGGCTTGGCGGGGCAGGGCGGCGGAAAGCCGGACTCCAAACAGGCGGGGGGCGGCGCCCCGGTCGTCCTGCGGTTCGCGCCGCTGCCTGAGCATGTCCGTACAGCCCGCCTGGTGGCCGTTGCCTTGGCACGCCGGGCCGGAGTGGAGGACGGCCTGCTGGACGAGGTGCGGCTCGCCGTCGGCGAGGCGTGCTCCCGGGCGGTCGGCCTGCATCGTTCCGCGGCTCCCGCCGTGCCGGTCGTGGTGCGACTGGACGATGGTCGGGAGCGTTTCGGCGTCGAGGTGGTGGACGCGGTCAGCGGCGGCCCTGTACCCAAGCCCGAGGAGGAGGGCGCCGCCGAACAGCTCGGTTCCGAGAGCGGTTTCAGCGATGACGCGGACTCCGACATGGGCCTGGCGGTGCTGCGCGGCCTGGTCGACGACCTCGAAGTAGAGGTGACCGCCAGCGGAGGCGTGATCCGGATGGGCTGGCCGGTGATCACTCCGCACTGGGTGCGCTGAGCCACCGAGGCTGCAAGTGCCCCCGTCAACCTGGGCGGTATCACCGGTTCGGGTGATTCTGCACGCCCGCGCGAAATCGGCCCCTGCTCGGCCGGGGCGGCGGCGAGGAGCGCCATCCGACCGTGCTCATTTTTGAATGGGCCAGGCCGGGCGGCAGGCCGGGTGTGACGACTCAAGCCCATCCGGTGAGACGCTCGTCACACGCCGTTCCGTCTCGAATCCTCACGAGGTGCTGGTATGTACCGGCTGGCGTGCGTAAACTCCGGCCCACCGACCGCACCGTCTCAGCTGGCGGGCGGTCGTTGCGATTGAGAACACGGTGAACCACAGGCTCATGCGAACGACCAGGCCGAAGACGGCTGTCGCGGGTGGCGACGGGAGAGCGGCGCAGCCGTCTCGACCCGGTCAGCTGCGCGCCGCCCCGGCCGGGCCGCCCGTGCGGGCCGCCTAAACCCCCGTACAGGCAGAGGCCGGGCCCGCGTACTTTGGCCGGGTGCTCTGAGACGCGCTCACGGGGTATCCACGTCAAGGAGGACGCAATGCCCCGGCTTTCCGGGCATCACCTGGCAAGCGCCGTCAGTCTCACCGGCGGCAATCTCACCCTGGTCGTCGTTGTCGCGGTCGTCGCTCTCGGGGCGCTCGCCGTGGCCGGCTACCTGGTCCGCGAGGTCCTCGCCGCCGGCGAGGGCAGCGAGAACATGAAACGGATCGCGGCCGCCGTACAGGAGGGCGCCGCAGCCTATCTCGCCCGGCAGTTCCGCACCCTCGGCGGCTTCGCGGTCGTCGCCTTCTTCCTGCTGCTGGCGCTGCCGGCGGACAACTGGAGCGTGCGGATCGGCCGTTCGCTGTTCTTCCTCCTCGGCGCGGGATTCTCCGCGGTGACCGGTTACGTGGGCATGTGGCTGGCCGTACGCTCGAACGTGCGCGTCGCCGCGGCGGCGAACGAGTCCGGGGCCAACCGAGCCACCCGGATCGCGTTCCGTACCGGCGGCGTGGTTGGCATGTTCACCGTCGGCCTCGGCCTGCTTGGCGCGTCGATCGTGGTGCTCGCCTACAAGGACGAGGCACCGAAGGTGCTCGAGGGCTTCGGTTTCGGCGCGGCGCTGCTTGCGATGTTCATGCGAGTCGGCGGCGGCATCTTCACCAAGGCCGCCGACGTCGGCGCGGACCTGGTCGGCAAGGTCGAGAAGAACATCCCCGAGGACGACCCGCGCAACGCCGCGACCATCGCGGACAACGTGGGCGACAACGTCGGCGACTGCGCCGGCATGGCGGCCGACCTGTTCGAGTCCTACGCGGTGACCTTGGTCGCCGCGTTGATCCTCGGCATTAACGCGTTCGGTTCCAAGGGGCTGGTCTTCCCGCTGATCGTGCCCATGATCGGCGTGCTGACCGCGGTGATCGGCATCTTCGCGGTCTCACCGCGGCCCGGCGATCGCTCGGGGATGAACGCGATCAACCGCGGCTTCTTCATCTCGGCGGCAGTCTCCATCGTGCTCGTGGGCATCGCCGCCTTCACCTACCTGCCCAGTTCCTTCGCCGACCTGGTCGCGCACGGCGCGCGTGCCGGAGCGAGCGGCGACCCACGGGTGATCGCGCTGATCTCGGTGGTCATCGGTATCGCGGTCGCGGTGCTCATCCAGCAGCTGACCGGCTACTTCACCGACACCCACTTCCGCCCGGTGAAGGACGTCGGCAAGACCTCGCTGACCGGCCCGGCCACCGTCATCCTCTCCGGCATCTCGCTCGGTCTGGAGTCCGCGGTCTACTCCGCGGCGCTGATCGGTGCGGGTGTCTTCGGCGCCTACCTGCTCGGCGGCGCCTCGATCTGGGTCTCGCTCTTCTGCGTAGCGATGGCTGGTACCGGCCTGCTGACCACGGTCGGCGTCATCGTCGCGATGGACACCTTCGGCCCGGTCTCGGACAACGCCCAGGGCATCGCCGAGATGTCCGGCGACGTCAGCCCTGAGGGCGCCCTGGTTCTCACCTCGCTCGACGCGGTCGGCAACACCACCAAGGCCATCACCAAGGGCATCGCCATCGCCACCGCCGTGCTCGCGGCCACCGCGCTGTTCGGCTCGTTCCAGGACGCCGTCCAGGAGGCCGCGGCCAAGGCCAAGGTGCTGCCGGACCTGGGCAACGAGGCCGTGCGCCAGTACGCGGGCATCCTGAACGTCGCCGACCCGCGCAACCTGGTCGGCCTGCTGGCCGGCGCCGCGGTGGTATTCCTGTTCTCCGGCCTGGCGATCAACGCGGTCTCCCGGGCGGCCGGCGCGGTCGTCTTCGAGGTGCGTCGCCAGTTCGCCGAGATCCCCGGGATCATGGAGGGCACCGGACGTCCCGAGTACGGCCGGGTCGTGGACATCTGCACCCGCGACTCGCTGCGTGAGCTGGTCACCCCGGGGCTGCTGGCGGTGATGGCGCCGATCGCGATCGGATTCTCCCTGGGCGTCGGCGCGCTGGGTTCCTACCTCGCCGGCGCGATCGGCACAGGAACCTTGATGGCCGTGTTCCTGGCCAACTCCGGTGGGGCCTGGGACAACGCCAAGAAGCTGGTCGAGGACGGCCACCACGGCGGCAAGGGCTCACCGGCGCATGAGGCCACCATCATCGGCGACACGGTCGGCGACCCGTTCAAGGACACCGCGGGCCCGGCGATCAACCCGCTGATCAAGGTGATGAACCTGGTCTCGCTGCTGGTAGCCCCGGCCATCGTGGCGATGTCCATCGGCACCAGCGCCAACTCCCCGGCGCGCGCCGCCATTTCCGCAGTCGCCTTCCTGGTGATCATCTGGTCGGTGTGGAACTCGAAGCGCAAGTCGATCGCCGTGAAGGCGGAGGTGCCTGGCCAGGGCAACTCCGCGGACGAGTCGAACGGCGCTGTCGCGCACGTCTGACGCGCCGACAAGGCGCCGCGGGAAGCTCGATACGGCCCGCGAACCCACCGCACGGGGGTTCGCGGGCCGTGCCGTCGAGTGCGCAGGCGCTGGAGGGCACGCGCTTTGGCGCCCCGTCGGCGACGTGCGAAGTGCGCTTCACGCGGACTGGACATTGCATAGAGTGCTGACTGTGACCGAGCTGATGACGGACCCGAGCGTGATCGAGCGGCTGCGTGAGGCGCTGCTCAAGGCTCAATACACAGTGGACGGGTGCCTTGAAGCGCTTGGGCCTATCGCGTACTCCGCGCTGTCACGCAGCGAGTCTGTAGCTGCGTCGCGGGCGGTACGGACGAACGATTCCCCAGTCGCGACTCTGCTCAAGCTCTTCGTGCTTCAGGAGAGCGTCGATCGGTCCGCCGCGGCCCGCGCGCTGCCGCTCGACGACGCACTCGCAGGCGGCCTGCTCGCCGAGGACCGGTTCGACGAGACAGTGCGCGCGCTGGCGGACATACGCCCCTACGGCGAGTCGGATGCGGATTGGTGGCTGGTCTCGGACCTCGGCTCCGGCCTCGTCACCGGCCACAGCTCGCCGATGCGGCCAGACTACGTGCTCGGCGTGGGCGGGGCCTCGACCACGTTGGCGCAACTCACCGTGCGAGAACCGGTGGCCCGGGCACTGGACGTGGGCACCGGCTGCGGCGTGCAGGCCCTGCACCTTTCGCGCCACGCCGACCGGATCGTGGCGACAGACGTGAACCACCGGGCGCTTGCGTTCGCCCGCCTGACCGCCGCGCTCTCGCTTGACACGGACGCTTCGCGCATCGACCTGCGTGCCGGCAGCCTGTTCGAGCCGGTGCGCGAGGAACGCTTCGACCTCGTCGTGTCCAACCCGCCCTTCGTGATCTCCCCGGAATCGGCGCGGGGCGCAGGTCGTTTCGTATACCGTGACGCGAGCCTGCCCGGCGATGAATTGTGTCGGCACTTCCTGGAGCAGGTTCCCGGCTATCTGGCCGAGGACGGCTGGTGCCAGATCCTGGCGAACTGGCTGCACGTCGAGGGAGTCGACTGGCGTGAGCGCGTGGCGCCGTGGGTACGCGCGACCGGCTGCGATGCGTGGGTCGTGCAGCGTGAGGTGCAGGATCCGGCCGAGTACGCGGAGCTTTGGCTGCGCGACTCGGGTGACTACGGCAAGCCCCAGTACATCGAGCTTTATCAGGCGTACCTCGACTACTTCAGCGCGCAGCGTATAGAGGCGGTCGGCTTCGGTTGGATCACGCTGCGCGCCGCCGGAGCCGAGTTGCCGGCGGTGCGCCTGGAGGAGTTGACCGGTCCGATCGAGCAGCCGCTCGGCGCGCTGGTGCCGGACTGGTTCCGCCGGCACGCGTTCGTCCGCGAAACCGAGGACGACGAGTTGCTCGCCAGCACCCCGGCACCCGCCCCGGACCTGGTGCTCGAGCAGGTCGCCCGCCCCTCGGCGGGCGGATGGGAGTCGGTGTCCACAAGGCTGCGGCAGACCACCGGCGTGCATCGCACAGGCGAAATCGACCCGTTCGGCATCGCGCTGCTCGGTGCGCTGGACGGTCAACGAACGCTGGGTGACGTGCTCGATCGCGTCGCCGAAGACCACGGCCTTACCCCGCAGGCGCTGCGCTCCAGCGCACTGGACGCGGTTCGCGCGCTGATCGAGGAGGGCTTCCTGGCGGTGGGCTGAACGGCTGGGCGATTGACTTGTGAACGTAACCACGGCGTCTCTGGGCGTACTCTGGTGTCCGAGTCGCGCTCACGGGGCCGAAGGTATTACTTTCCAGTCGCCCGCGCCTCGCCCAACGGGCGGCGCGACCGAGGCGGGTGATTCTGCTCATGCCGCGAGGGGTATCCCCTCGCGCGTGCGTGGCTTCGAAGAGGACAGGAAGGACGGACGACTGTGCCGCCGAGCAGTAAGGCCCGGAGCGGGACCAGCGCGCCCGCGCGCCGTCTCGTCATCGTCGAGTCACCGGCCAAGGCCAAGACGATCAAGGGCTACCTGGGTCCCGGGTACACCGTCGAGGCAAGCGTCGGTCATATCCGCGACCTGCCGACCACGGACACGAAGCACAAGATCCCGGCGGCGATCGCCAATCAGCCCTGGGCCAAGCTCGGAGTCGACGTGGATCACGACTTCGAGACCGTGTATGTGGTTTCCGACGGGAAAGACGACCAGGTCAGGAAGCTCAAGCAACTGCTCAAGGACGCCGACGAGCTGTATCTGGCCACTGACGAGGACCGCGAGGGTGAGGCCATCGCCTGGCACCTGGAACAGGAGCTGAAGCCCAAGGTCCCGGTGCGCCGCATGGTCTTCCACGAGATCACCAAGGACGCGATCCAGCGTGCCGTGGCCAATCCGCGGCAGATCAACATGCAGTTGGTCAGCGCGCAGGAGACCCGTCGAGTGCTGGACCGGCTGTACGGCTACGAGGTCTCCCCGGTACTCTGGCGCAAGATCACCAACGGTACGTCGGCCGGCCGCGTGCAGTCGGTGGCCACCCGCCTGGTCGTCGAGCGGGAGCGGGAGCGGATGGCCTTCGTGCCCGCCGCGTACTGGGATCTGACCGCCCAGTTCGATACGCAGCGCGAAGGCGACGGCCTCAACTCGGTCGACCCGCACACCATGAACGCGCGTATCGCCTCCGTAGGCGGCGTCCGGGTGGCGCAGGGCCGCGATTTCGGCCCGGATGGCGCGCTGAGGTCCCGTGGCGGGGTCGTCCACCTGGATGAGGCGGCCGCTCGCGCGCTCGCGGCAGCCCTAGCGGACACCGAATTCACGGTGACGTCCGTCGAGAGCAAGCCGTACCGTCGCTCGCCCTACGCGCCGTTCCGCACCACGACGCTTCAGCAGGAAGCGGGGCGCAAGCTCGGCTTCGGCGCCCAGCGCACTATGCAGGTCGCGCAGAAGCTGTATGAGAACGGCCACATCACCTACATGCGCACCGACTCGATCACACTGTCCGAGACGGCGATCACGGCCGCCCGTGCACAGGTGCGGGAGTTGTACGGCGCCGCCTATCTGCCGGACGCGCCGCGTCGCTACGAATCCAAGGTGAAGAACGCCCAGGAGGCGCACGAGGCGATCCGGCCTTCCGGCGACAGCTTCCGTACCCCGGCGCAGACAGGGCTGACCGGCGACGAGTTCCGGCTGTACGAGCTGATCTGGATGCGTACGGTCGCCTCGCAGATGAAGGACGCGACGGGCAGTTCTGTGACCGTCCGCGTCGGCGGAGACGCGGCCGACGGACGCGCGGTCGAGTTCACCGCGTCCGGCAAGATCATCTCGTTCCACGGCTTCCTGAAGGCGTACGTTGAGGGATCCGACGACCCCGACGCCGAGTTGGACGACCGCGAGCGCCGTCTGCCCGCGGTCGCGCAGGGCGACCCTCTGGCCGCGACCGAGATCGAGGCGGAGGGCCACTCCACCAAGGCGCCCGCGCGCTACACCGAGGCGTCCCTGATCAAGGAGCTGGAAGAGCGCGAGATCGGTCGACCTTCGACCTATGCCACGATCATCAACACGATCCAGCAGCGTGATTACGTGTTCAAGAAGGGCACGGCGCTGGTTCCCTCCTTCCTGGCGTTCTCCGTGGTCGGCCTGCTGGAGAAGCACTTCGGCTCGTTGGTCGACTATGAGTTCACCGCGCGCATGGAGCAGGATCTGGACCGCATCGCGCGCGGCGAGGCCGAGCCGGTGCCGTGGCTCAAGCGTTTCTACTTCGGCGACGGTGACGCGCTGGAGGGGCTCAAGGCGCTGGTCACCGACCTCGGCGGGATCGATGCCCGCGAGGTGAACACCTTCCCGATCGGTGAAGGCATCGTGCTGCGCGTCGGCAAGTACGGACCCTACGTCGAGAGGCTCGGCCCCGACGGCTCAACGCTCGCGCGTGCGAACGTGCCCGAGGACACGGCACCGGATGAGCTGACACCTGATGTCGCCGAGGAGTTGTTCTCACGGCCGACCGGCGACAGGGAACTGGGTGTGGACCCGGCGACAGGGCACATGATCGTTGCCAAGGCCGGCCGTTACGGCCCTTACGTCACCGAGATACTTCCCGAAGCAGCACCCCAGCGAACGAAGAAGGGGTCTGGCAAGAACGCGATCAAACCGCGCACCGGCTCCCTCTTCAAGGACATGTCGCTCGATGACGTGGACCTGGACACGGCGCTCAAGCTCATGTCGCTGCCACGGGTCGTCGGCGTCGATCCCGCCTCCGGCGAGGAGATCACCGCGCAGAACGGCCGCTACGGCCCGTACCTCAAGCGCGGCACCGACTCCCGGTCGCTGACCGACGAGGAACAGATCTTCTCGATCACGTTGGACGAAGCGCTCGCGATCTATGCGCAGCCGAAGGCCCGCGGCGCGCGGGGCACGGCCAAGCCGCCGCTGCGCCAGTTCGGCGCGGACCCGGTCTCCGGCAAGCCGATCTCCGTCAAGGACGGCCGTTTCGGCCCGTACGTTACGGATGGCGAGACCAACATCACCGTGCCGCGAGGCACCTCGGTGGAGGAGTTGACCGAGGAGCGGGCGATCGAACTGCTCGCCGAGAAGCGGGCGAAGGGACCGGCGCCGACGAAACGCGCCGCCAAGAAGAGCGCCCCAGCGAAGAAGACGGCCGCGACCAAGAGCACCTCGGCGAAGAATGTCGCGAAGAAGACGGCCGCGACGAAGAAGACGGCCTCGTCGCCCTCCTGAGCGGTGTCGGCCGGCTGCCGCTCACCGATCCGCCACCGCCGTTTCGCCGCCTCGGGCGGCACGTTGTCCGGCCGGTTGTCCGTGCCGAGAAGTAGGCTGTCAACGCGGGATGAGCGGCCGGCTGAAGCGATAAATGGAGGGCGGTCGGGATGCGGGCCAGGCTGAGCCGGATCACGGCCGCGGCGACCGGCGGGTGGCGCCCTTCGGCGGCGCGGCCCTCGGCGCACGCGCTGCCCGGCTGGTTCATCGCGGTCGAGGGCGGCGACGGCGCGGGCAAGACCACGCAGATCGACGCGCTGGCCAGGTGGCTGCGCAAACGAGGCTTCGACGTGGTGACCACCCGTGAACCGGGCGCCACCGTGCTCGGCGCGAAACTTCGCGAGATCCTCCTGCACACGAAGGACCGTGAGCCCGTCGGCGCCCGGGCCGAGGCGCTGCTTTTCGCCGCCGACCGCGCCGACCACGTGGAGAAGGTGGTTCGCCCCGCTCTGGAACGCGGGGCGATCGTGCTCACCGATCGGCATGTGGACTCCTCGATCGCCTACCAGAGCGGCGGGCGCGGCCTTCCGGTCGACCAGATCGCGGCGCTCTCCGAGTTCGCGACCGAGGGGCTGCGGCCGGACCTGGTCGTGTTGCTGGATGTCGACCCGCAGGTCGCCTGGGAGCGGGCGCAGACCCGCGGCGGCGAGCCTGATCGGCTTGAGGCGGAACCCGAGCAGTTCCACGGCAGGGTGCGTGAAGCGTTCCGGTCTCGCGCCGCCGCTGACCCCGACCGATACCTGGTGGTGGATGCGGCGGAGCCGCCCGGTGTCATCATCGCGATCGTGCAGGACCGGCTTGAGGAGCTGCTCCCCCTCTCGTCGCAGGAACAGGCGGAGGCCAGGGCGCGGGAGAAGGCGCTGCGCGAGGCGGAGAAGGCGGAGTTGCGCGAGCGAGAGGCGCGGCTGGCTGCCGAGCGCGCGGAGGCCGAGCGCGCCGAACAGCGGCGGCGGGCCGAGCAGGAGGCCGCGCGGCAGGAGGAGGAACGCCGCCGTGAGCAGGCCCGGCAGGAACAGGCGAGGCGGGCGGCCGAGGAGCGGGCGCGATACGAGAGGCAGAAGGAAGAGGAGCGCCGCCGCGCCGACGAGGAGCGCAGGGAGGAACAACTTCGTGAAGCCGGACGGCGTGAACAGGCCGAGACCGACGCCGAGCATCGGCGGCAGATCGAACTGGCCGTTCGTCAGATAGAGGCGCGAGCCAAGGGCGCGGCACGTGAGCGGGCCGCCCGGGAGTTGCCACCCGGTGCAACCGCGGCCGCGGCCACAGCCGCCAGGAGGAGTGTGGACCAGCCCGGGTCCGAACCCGATGAGGCCGGGAGCGACGTTGCGCAGTCCGATGCATCCGCGTCTGCCGGTATCGACCAGACGGCGGTGCTGCCGGTCGATCTGGAGCCGACCCAGGCTCTCAGCGCGCTGCCTGACGGTCTCAGCGCCGACCGCGGCGGGGTTGACGTCGACGACGACGATGATGATGATGATGCGCCGCGTAGCCGGTGGCATCTGAGTTTGGGCAAGAGGAAACTGTGACGCGGCCGGGTGGCGCCTGGAGCGCGTTGATCGGGCAGCCTGACGCCGTCGAGCGGTTGCACGCGGCGGCGCGGTCGGCTCGGGCGGTGTTGGCCGGTGCTTCCGGCGCGGCCGTGGCGGCCATGACACATGCCTGGCTCTTCACCGGGCCACCGGGATCCGGTAGGTCCACCGCCGCGCGGGCGTTCGCAGCGGCGCTTCAGTGCGCTGATCCTGGTGTCCCTGGATGCGGCGACTGCCAGGACTGTCACACCGCCTTGGCCGGAACGCATCCCGATGTGACCGTCGTCTCGACCGATCAGCTGACCATCGGGGTCGACCAGACTCGGGGACTGGTGCTCGGCGCGGCCATGTCGCCATCCCGCCGCCGCTGGCAGGTCATCGTGGTCGAAGATGCCGACCGGATGACCGAGGGCGCGGCGAACGTGCTGCTCAAGGCGATCGAGGAACCCGCGCCGCGCACCGTGTGGATCCTGTGCGCGCCATCCACTGCGGACATGATCCCGACCATCCTTTCCCGCTGTCGGCATCTCGCCCTGCGCACTCCGTCGCCGGATGCGATCGCGGACGCGCTCAGCGGGACCGAAGGGGTGGACCGTGAACATGCCCGTGCCTTCGCGAAAGCGGCTCAAGGCCATATCGGCCGCACCCGCGCCCTTCTGCTCGACGCCGCCGCGGCGGCCGGACGTGCCGAGGCGCTGAGGCTGCCCACCGAGGTCGGGGATGTGGGGCGAGCGCTGAGGGCGGCGCAGAGCTTGGTCGACGCCGCGGCGGCCGAGGCCAAGGCGATGAGCGACGCGCTCGACGCCAAGGAGACCGAAGAGTTGAAGGTGGCCCTCGGCTATGGCCAGGGCAAGGGATCCGGCAGCGCGCGCGGGGTCGCCGGCTCGGCAGGAATTCTCAAGGAACTGGAGACCAAGCAGAAGCGGCGCGCCACTCGCACCCAGCGCGACGCACTTGATCGAGCGCTGATCGACATAGCCGCGTTTTACCGGGACGTGCTCGCCCAGCAGTTCGATCGTTCAGGTGGGCAGGAACTGCGCCTCGTACACGAGGATCACGCGCGGCAGACCCGCGCCATCGCCGAGAACTCGGACCCTGCGGCCACACTGCGCCGGATCGAGGCTGTGCTGGAGGCGCGCAAGGCCATCGCCGCGAACGTCGCACCGCTGCTCGCTGTCGAGGCGATGGCGCTGACCCTGCGTACCGGCTGACCGTCGTGCTCACCACGGTCGCACTCAGCACGGTCGCGCTCACCACGACGACCGCCGCCGACCACGAGGCCCGCTTGCGCGGTTGACGGCATTGGTTCGGCGTAGCCTTAACGGCGCGGGTCAGGACGACTGAAAGAGGCGCAGATGGCGCAGCGGCTGGGCTTCAACAGACGTGCGGGGCAGGCGGCTCTCGCCGCCGTCTTCGCTGTCACGCTCGCCTCATGCACCGACGCCGGTAGCCGCTCGCTGCCGGTCGCGAGCATTCGCGATTCGACCCCGAACCCCTCCGGCGCACCCAGCGAACTGATCAACTACTACAAGCAGACCATCAGTTGGTCGAACTGCGGCGGCGGATTCCAATGCGGCTCGATCAACGTCCCGCTGGATTACAGCAGGCCGAACGGCACCACCATCCGGATCGCGATCGTGCGCAAGCCGGCCGCCGACGAGACGCACCGGATCGGCTCGCTGCTGGTCAACCCGGGCGGACCCGGCGGTTCTGGTATCGCGTACGCCCGCTCGCCGCGAGTGGTGAGCGCCGCCGTCGCGGCCCGCTACGACCTGATCGGCTTCGACCCGCGCGGCGTGGGTCAGTCCACGGGCGTGCACTGCCTTAACGACAGCCAGATGGACGCCTTCCTCAACCTGCCGCCGGATCCGAGCAGCGCCGGCGAAGTCGCCCAGGAAGCCAGTCAGGCCAAGACCTTCGCTGCGCAGTGTGAGAAGAATTCCGCGGCCCTGTTGCCCTACGTGGGCACCGTCAACGCCGCCCGTGACATGGATGTGCTGCGCGGCGCGCTGGGCGACAAGAAGCTCTACTACCTCGGCAAGTCTTACGGTACCTACCTCGGCGCGACTTACGCCGACGAGTTCCCGCGAAACGTCGGAAGGCTCGTGCTCGACGGTGCGATCGATCCTTCGCTGACGGCCGATCAGCTCAACCTCGCCCAGGCGACGGCCTTCGACGCGGCGCTACGCCAGTTCGCCGTCGACTGCGCGATGCACGCGGGTTGCCCTCTCGGCCGCGATCCTGACACCGCCGGCTTGAGCCGGCTCAAGACCTGGGTGGACGGCCTCGGCGCGCACCCGATCCGTGGCGACGGGACCAGGATGCTGACCGAATCGCTGGCGATGACAGGCATCGCGGTCGCCATGTACGACCAGTCCTGGTGGCCGGACCTGCGTGTGGCTCTCACCTCTGCTTACTCCGGCGACGGCGCCACGCTGCTGACCATGGCGGACGCTTACAACAACCGCGTGAACGGCCACTACCAGGTCAACGAGACCGAGGCCAACTTCGCGGTCAACTGCGTGGACCATCCCGGCGAGGCGACCGGCGTCACCGGCATCGAGCGGGACCTTCCGGCGTACGAGAAGGCCGCGCCCTTCTTCGGCAGCATGGTCGCCTGGTCCTCCCTCCCGTGCGCCTACTGGCCTGCCGCACCCGATGCCACGCCGCACCCGCTGCGGGCCGTCGGAGCGGCGCCGATCCTCGTGGTCGGCACGAACCGCGACCCGGCGACCCCGTACAGTTGGGCACAAGGGCTGGCCTCCCAGCTCAAAAGCGCCACGTTGCTCACTATGGACGGCGATGGCCACACGGCCTATCTGCGCGGCTCGACCTGTATCAACAACGCGGTCGACACCTATCTGATCTACGGGAACGTCCCCGCTGAAGGAACTGTGTGCAAGCAAGGGCGGTAGACCGGCTACACTTGTGCACCGGTCGGTGAGCGCCACATCAGCGAGCCGTGCCAGCATCGCCCCCTTAGCTCAGTCGGCCAGAGCGACGCACTCGTAATGCGTAGGTCATCGGTTCAATTCCGATAGGGGGCTCTGCTCTGACCAGGGCGGGAACCTCGCAACGGGTTCCCGCCTTCGTCGTTCACCGACTGATTTGCCCATGAGTCACGTTCTGGATCTCCGCTCGGCTATCGACGAGGCCGTGCGATGCTCCGCCTGCCGCGCGAAGTGTTGACCGCCCTGCGCCGGGGGCGCATCTCGCCGAATGCGATGATCGGACGCATGGTGGATGCGGTGCTGTTCGATTTCTCTGGGACGCTCTTTCATTGCGAGTCGGCTGAGTCCTGGCTGCGCGCGGCACTGGCACAGGCCGGATTCGCCGCTACGGACGCGGAGGTGGCTACATACGCGGCGCGGCTGCACGAAAGCGGAGGGCAGCCGGGCGGGCACAGCGAGTTCGACGTGCCAGCGCATCTGGCCGACTTGTGGGCGCGGCGGGACCTCACGGCCGATGACCATCGTGCTGCGTATACGGCACTGGTCGAGCGCGCCGAGTTGCCGTGGCCCGGGCTCGCGGACGTCTTGTACGAGCGGCATTGCGCGCCTGAGGCATGGGAGGCATATCCGGACACCATTGCCGTACTCAAGTTGCTGCGGGACCGCCGTGTGCCCGTCGTCGTCGTGTCCAACATCGGCTGGGACTTACGCACCGTGTTCAAGCACTTCAACGTCGATCATCTTATCGCGGGGTACGTGCTTTCGTACGAGGTCGGGATGAAGAAGCCTGATCCGGCTGTCTTCGGGCTCGCGTGCGAGCTTGCCGGGTGTTCGCCCGCGGACGCATTGATGGTCGGCGACAACGCGATCGCCGACGCCGGAGCCGCGGCGATCGGGTGCTCGTTCCGGCTCGTCTCGCACGTGCCAGCTGCGCAGCGTCCCAGGGCCTTGTTGGACGCCGTCGGCGAATGCGGGTAGGAGCGTCGTCCCACCGTTCCACCGTTCCACCGTTCCACCGTCCAGGGCATCGCGCCTGACAGAGCAGCCTGCACGGCAAACTAGCTGACGGTTAATCACACCAAGTCAATGTTTAGGTATGCATGCGAGTGACTTGGTGCGTGTCAGAAGAAATGACCATCTGGTGCCAGGGCACGATCGACGGGATGGACTCGTCGGCCGTGGGAGGTGCTGATGGCTGGTCGTCGGGCGCGCATGCCGCGGCAGCTGTTCTCCGCGCTCGCATGCGCCGGGCTGCTCGGGCTGAGTGTCGAAGGCGCCTACGCCGATCCGGTGTATCCGAGTCAGCACCAGGTGGATCAGGCGCAGCGGGCGGTGCAGCAGGACAAGTCCGCGATCGCGCCGATTCAAGCCCGGTTCGACGCGGCTCAGCGCCAGCTGAGCCTGCTGGTGCGCCAGTCCCAAATCGCGGCCGAGCAGTACGACGCCGCGACGCTGCGCTTGCAGCGAGCGCAGTTGGATGCGCAGATCGCCACTGACCGGCTCGGTAAAGCGCAGCGGCGCTACGCTGACGCACGGTCGGATGTGGGGCGGCTGGCGGCGGCCGCGTACCGAGACGGGGGAGGACTCGGCTCAGTCAGCCTCGTGGTCAACGCGAACGGGCCGGAGCAACTGGCCACCGGCGCTCACATGATCGCGCATCAGGACGCCAACTTGAAGGCGACGCTCCAGGCTGCCGACCAGGCCCGGGAGGATGCTCAGGCGGCGCAGGTCGCCGCGCAAGCCGCAGTGCACAACCAAGCCATGGCGCAGGTCCAGGTCGCTGCGGCAGCACAGGCTGCGCGGGTTGCGGTCGCGACAGAGCAGGTGCAGCTCGCCGCGGTCAGCGCCCGCCGTGATGCGCTGCTCGCTCAGCTCGCCGCGGCCGAGCGCGTCTCCGTGCAGTTGGAGCGGCGGCGGCAGCAGGGTATGGCGGAAGAAGCGGCGCGCCGTGCCGCACAGGCCAAGGCTGTGCAACGCGCTCAGCATGCGTTACCGGCGTACGACGGCTCCGCGGCCGGCCGAGCGTTGGCCTATGCCTACGCACAGCTCGGCAAGCCTTATGTCTGGGGCGCGACCGGCCCCGACACGTTCGACTGCTCGGGTCTCACGATGCGTGCGTGGGAGGCGGCCGGGTTGACGCTGCCGCACTTCGCCGCGTTCCAGTACCAGGCCGGCCACCCGATCGGCTACGGCGAGCTGCGCCCCGGGGACCTGCTGTTCTGGGCCACTGACGCAAGCGACTCCAACACGATCTATCACGAGGCCATGTACATCGGCGGCCAGCGGATGATCCAAGCGCCGCGTTCCGGTGAGAACGTGGAGATCTCGTCCATGTGGATGTGGGGTCCGATCCAGTTCTTCGCCCGACCGGACTGATGCAGAGCCCGCGCGGCCGGTGGCGCCGCCCGGCTCAGTGGCGCTGCGCGTCGGGGCTCTCGGCGAAGCGCAGCCGTGAGCGGCGGATCTCCTCCTCCGCCTCGGTGCGTCCGACCCAGGTAGCGCCCTCGACCGACTTCCCGGGTTCCAGGTCCTTGTACACCTCGAAGAAGTGCTGGATCTCCAGACGGTCGAACTCGGGTACGTGGTGGATGTCGCGGATGTGCTCCACGCGCGGGTCGTTCGCCGGCACGCAGAGCACCTTGTCGTCGCCACCCTTCTCGTCCGTCATCCGGAACATCCCGATCGCCCGGCACAGGATGAGGCAGCCCGGGAAGGTCGGCTCCTCGAGCAGCACCAGCGCGTCGAGCGGGTCACCGTCTTCACCGAGCGTGTCCTCGATATAGCCATAGTCCGCGGGGTAACGCGTCGAGGTGAACAGCATCCGGTCCAGCCTTATCCGGCCGGTCTTGTGATCTACCTCGTACTTGTTGCGCTGGCCCTTCGGAATCTCGATCAGGACGTCGAACTCCATCGTTCCTCCATATGGGGGTGCCCGTCGGGTCGGGGCCACTCGATCGGCGGCGGCTGGCTCTACCGATGGAGTGACCGGGCGTGCCCGCGGTCAAGACGGACGGCTATCGGGGGTATGCCTCGGATGACCAGGCGTACGCAACTAGTGTCCCGTACGCGGATGGGTGCGCGAGACGGAGCCGAGTCGTGAGTGATCAACGCAACACCGGCCGCGTGCCGGATCTTCGGGCGTACCGGCCGCAGCAAGCTGTATGGGCATAATCAAGGACGATCTGGCTCGAGGGCGCGGAATGGCCATCGGTGCGCGCTTTTAGAAGTATCGGTGCGGGATACGTTGAAGGTGTGGCGAGTGAAGAACTGATCGACTGGTCGGTGGCCGAGGCGACCGCGCGACGTCTGGTGCGCCCGGGCCCCGCGGTCGGTCCGCGCCAAGCCGAAGCCGCGGTGGCCGAATTGCGGCGCAGCGCACAGGCCGCTCAAGGGCACGTGCGCAACTTCGCAAAGCTCGACGTGCCGGACGACGGCTCGCCGGTGCTGGTGGTCGACCGCGGCGGCTGGGTGAACGCGAACCTGGAGGCGGTGCAGGAACTGTCCGCGCCGCTTGCCGAAAAGGTCCGGCAGTGGCGCGAGGGGATCGTCCCCAGCGGGCTGCGTTCAGCGGCCGGCGTAGCGGGGGCGAAGCTCACAGGCGTCGAACTCGGCTCATTGCTCGCGTACCTCTCGCACCGGGTGCTCGGCCAGTACGACCCGTTCGGCCCGGGTGACGGTACCGGCCGGTTGCTGCTCGTCGCGCCGAACATCGTGCAGATCGAGCGCGAACTCGGCGTCGACCCCACCGACTTTCGGCTTTGGGTCTGCCTGCACGAGGAGACCCACCGCGTGCAGTTCGGTGCCGTGCCCTGGCTGCGTGAGCACATCCTCGGTGAGATCGGGACCTTGATCGCCGAACTCGAAGTCGAGCCTGCCGTGTTCGTCGAGCGCGTTAAGGCGGTCATTCGAACGGTGATGGGTACAGGCGTCGCTCCGTCCACACGACACGCCGACGTACCGGCCGAACGAGTGGGAGAGGGCGCCGATCCCGTCACCCCCGCTACCGAACTGTCGTTGTTGGATATGGTGCGGACCCCTGCACAGCGGGCTGTCATCGAACGGCTGACCGCCGTTATGACGCTGCTTGAGGGACACGCCACCTACGTGATGGACGGGGTCGGCCCGCTGGTCGTACCGTCGGTCGCGGAGATCAGCCGGGAGTTCGGCCGCCGCAGGTCGAAAGCTCGGCTGCGGCCGGAGGCGCTGCTGCGCAAGCTGCTCGGACTCGACGCGAAGATGAGGCAGTACCGCGACGGCGAGCGCTTCGTGCGCAGCGTCGTGGACGAAGCCGGTATCGACGGCTTCAACCGCGTGTGGACCTCGCCGAACACCCTCCCGACCCAGGCGGAGATCGGCGATCCGGCCGCGTGGATCCGACGGGTTCCGCTGCGCCGCGGCTGACGGGCCGCGACGGCGGCGGTCCGTCACGGCCGACTTTGAGGAGTGGTCAGCTATGGGACCGGTGCCCGCGGTAGCCGCGATACGTCTGGCGGTACGTCAGACGTTGAAAGACCATCAGCCGGGCGACCTGGTGTTGGTCGCCTGCTCCGGCGGCGCGGATTCCCTCGCGTTGGCCTGCGCGGCGGCATTCGTCGCCCCCCGGATGGGCCTGCGCTGCGGAGCGGTGACGGTGGATCACGGGCTGCAGGACGGCTCTGGGCGGCGAGCCGACGAGGTTGTCAGGCTGTTGCGCCAGCGCGGGCTGGCGCCGGTCGAGTCGGTGGCGGTGGTGGTCGGCCGGGAAGGCGGCCCGGAGGCCGCGGCCCGTACTGCCCGATATCAAGCGCTCGACCACTGTGCCGAGCGGCTCGACGCCAAGTCGGTTCTGCTCGGGCATACCAGGGACGATCAGGCCGAGACCGTGCTTCTCGGGCTTGCCCGCGGTTCCGGTGCCCGGTCGCTGGCAGGCATGCCGGCACGTTTCGGCCCGGGAGACAGGTATCGCCGGCCTCTTCTGGAGAAGGCCCGCTCGGTGACCGAAGAGGCATGTATGGCCGAGGGCGTCGTTCCGTGGCGTGATCCGCACAACGCCGATCCCGCCTACACGCGTTCCCGCATCCGCCATTGGCTTCTGCCTGCCATCCATGAGGCGTTGGGCCCGGGCATGCCGGAGGCATTAGCGCGTACCGCGCGCATGCTGCGTGAAGACACTGAAGCCCTGGATCAGTGGGCCGCGAGCGCGCTGGAGGATTGTCGTCACGCGCAGGGCGGTCTGGACACGGCCCGGCTCGCAGGGCTCCCGACGGCCGTTCGGCGCCGCGTAATACGGCTGGCTGCGCTTGGCTCGGGCGCACCTGCCGGCACGTTGGCCGCTGTACACATCGAGGCCGTCGACGCTCTTGTGACCAACTGGCGCGGGCAGGGCCCGCTGCACCTGCCCGGGCCGGTCGTCGTGCACAGGGCTGATGGCAGACTGGCTTTCGGCGAGCGGACCCTGGACGGTCTCGACGCGGTGACGACGCGTAGCGGGCAGCACCCGTGCGCGGCAACGCCGGTGTGACCGACGTTTCCAGCGGCGACCTGCTGTTGGGCGCCCGCCGCCGACCCGGTTGCGCCGACAACACGAGGAGACTGCCGCGGTGGACGAGAAGGACATGGGCCCCGACCTGGAGCGGGTGCTTCTTGGCCAAAGCGAGTTGGCGGAGGGGATCGCCCGGCTCGCCGCTGAGATCGACGCGGACTACAACGGCAGGGAGTTGCTGCTGGTCGGGGTGCTCAAAGGCGCCGTGATGGTGATGGCGGATCTTTCCCGAGCGTTGCACCGGCCGGCAACGATGGACTGGATGGCCATCTCCTCGTACGGCGCGGGCACCAAGTCTTCGGGTGTCGTGCGCATCCTCAAGGATCTCGATGCCGACATCGCAGGCCAGCATGTCCTGGTGGTCGAGGACATCATCGACTCCGGCCTGACGTTGTCCTGGCTGCTGTCGAACCTGCGGTCACGCAACCCGGCCTCGCTGGAGGTGTGCACCCTGCTACGCAAGCCGGATGCCGCCAAGGTCGAGATCGACGTGAAGTACGTCGGCTTCGACATCCCCAACGAGTTCGTCGTGGGCTACGGCCTGGACTTCGCCGAACGGTTTCGGAATCTGCCGTTCATCGGCACGCTCGCCCCGCATGTGTATTCGTGATCGGTTGTTGGTGGGCGGGCGTGCCGGTGGACCGTTGGGCGCTGTATCGGCACGCTCGCCCCGCGCACGTCTCCTGGTTACGAGCACTCGCGGCGGGCCCGTGATCCACACGGTTCGATCCGGTCTCGTGGCGTCGTAGCGCGGTTGCAGGCTTCCTTGGCCTGCTGCGGAGCAACTCGGGAACGCACGCACCGCGTAGGATCGTTGGCACAGTGTTGGTCGCCTCAGCGTCGGACGCCGTTGGCTTCGGTCTGACCCTTTTGGGGACGGTTGAGCGAACGGAGAGGGGCAACCGGCCGCTGCTGGGTAGTAGTACCGCTCAGTAGAGGTCAGTGCAGCACCAGCAAGCATCAGTTCAGCAGTACTCACCAGGGACGAGCCGGCGAGAAGGGACGGGGCTGGAAGCCCCGGACGATGGACGTGAAGCGTATTTTCCGTGGCCCAGCGATCTGGGTCGTGCTGGCCGTGCTCGCAGTGCTGGCCGTGATGAACATCGTGTCCTCGGGGGGCGGAGCCACCTCGGTGGACACCTCGAAGATCATCTACGAGATCACCCACAACCAGGTCAAATCGGCCCAGGTGACCACAGGGTCGAGCCAGTCGGTGCAGGTGACCCTGAACGACGGCACCAAGCAGATCGCCACCTACCTCAACGACCGGCAGGGCGAGGACATCACCAAGCTCCTCGACGAGCAGGTGGGCGCCGGGCATCTGGCCGACGGCTACAACGTCGTGCAGTCCAAGCAGCCGTGGATCATCTCGGTGCTGGTCACGCTGTTGCCGTTCGCGCTGCTCGTGATCGTCTTCCTGTTCCTGATGAATCAGATGCAGGGTGGCGGCTCCCGGGTGATGAACTTCGGCAAGTCCCGGGCGAAGATGATCACCAAGGACACGCCGAAGACCACCTTCGCGGACGTCGCCGGGGTGGACGAGGCGATCGAAGAACTCCAGGAGATCAAGGACTTCCTGGAATCGCCGGCCAAGTTCCAGGCGATCGGGGCGAAGATCCCCAAGGGCGTGCTGCTCTACGGTCAGCCCGGCACCGGCAAGACCCTGCTCGCGCGGGCGGTCGCCGGGGAAGCCGGGGTGCCGTTCTTCTCGATCTCCGGCTCGGACTTCGTCGAGATGTTCGTCGGCGTCGGCGCATCCCGGGTGCGTGACCTGTTCGAGCAGGCCAAGGCGAATGCTCCGGCGATCGTGTTCGTGGACGAGATCGACGCGGTGGGCCGTCACCGCGGCGCGGGACTCGGCGGCGGCCACGACGAGCGTGAGCAGACCCTCAACCAGTTGCTGGTCGAGATGGACGGCTTCGACGTCAAGGGCGGCGTCATCCTCATCGCAGCCACCAACCGTCCGGACATCCTGGACCCGGCGCTGTTGCGGCCCGGCCGCTTCGACAGGCAGATCGCCGTGGACGCCCCGGACCTCAACGGCCGCCAGCAGATCCTGCAGGTGCACGCCAAGGGCAAGCCGCTCACGCCGGATGTGGACCTGATGGCCGTGGCCAGGCGTACCCCCGGTTTCACGGGCGCCGACCTGGCCAACGTGCTCAATGAGGCCGCGCTGCTGACCGCCCGCACCGACAAGAAGCTGATCGACAACGGCGCGCTGGACGAGGCGATCGACCGAGTCGTCGCCGGGCCGCAGAAGCGCACTCGGCTGATGAGCGACCACGAGAAGAAGATCACCGCGTACCACGAGGGCGGGCACGCCCTGGTCGCGCACGCGCTGCCGAACACCGACCCGGTGCACAAGGTCACCATCCTGCCGCGCGGCCGCGCCCTCGGATACACCATGGTGCTGCCGGACGAGGACAAGTACTCGACGACGCGCAACGAACTTCTCGACCAGCTCGCCTACGCACTCGGCGGCCGGGCTGCCGAGGAATTGGTGTTCCACGACCCGACCACCGGCGCGGGCAACGACATCGAGAAGGCCACCAAGCTGGCCCGAGCGATGGTCACCCAGTACGGCATGACCGAGCGCCTCGGCACGATCAAGCTCGGCCAGGACAGCGGCGAGGTCTTCCTCGGCCGCGACATGGGCCACCAGCGCGACTACTCCGAGGAGGTCGCCGCGATCGTCGACGAGGAGGTCAAGAAGTTCATCGAGACCGCCCACGACGAGGCATGGGAGGTCCTGGTGGAGAACCGCGACATCCTCGACCGCCTGGTGCTGGAACTGCTGGAGAAGGAGACCCTGGACAAGGCGCAGATCGCGGACATCTTCAGGGATGTGCGGATGCGCCCGGCGCGCCCGGCCTGGACCGGCTCGACCCGGCGGGTACCTTCGGACCGGCCGCCGGTGAAGACGCCGAAGGAACTGGAGCTGGCCAACGGCAGCTTCAACGTCAACGGCGGCGGCTCGTTCACCGACCTGCCCGGGCAGAGCGGACTCACGGGCGGTTAATCTGCGGGTATGAGCGATCACGAAGTCTCGATGACTGCGTCCGCGCCCGGACGTTCCGGGGTGGACGCGGTGTCGCTGCCCGGCGAACCGGAGCTTGACCCTCCGGACGCCGGGCGCGCGGTCGGGCCGTTCGACGAGCCTCGGGCTCGTGCCGCGATCCGCGAGCTGCTGCTCGCGATCGGGGAGGACCCGGACCGCGACGGCCTGCGGGATACGCCGGCACGGGTGGCGCGGGCCTACCGGGAGATGTTCGCGGGATTGCGGCAGGCTCCTGAGGATGTGCTGGCCACCACCTTCGACCTCGGTCACGACGAGATGGTCCTGGTTAAGGACATCGAGCTCTACAGTTGCTGTGAGCATCACCTTGTTCCGTTCCACGGAGTGGCCCACGTCGGATACATTCCTTCGGTGGACGGGCGTATCACCGGTCTGTCGAAACTCGCCAGGTTGGTGGACGTCTACGCCAAGCGCCCGCAGGTCCAGGAACGGCTGACCACCCAGGTCGCCGATGCCCTGGTGCGGATCTTGCAGCCCCGCGGGGTCATCGTGGTAGTGGAGTGCGAGCACCTGTGCATGTCGATGCGAGGGATACGGAAGCCCGGCGCGAAGACGGTTACGTCGGCGGTGCGGGGGATGCTGCGTTCCTCCGCGACACGCGCGGAGGCGATGAGTCTCATCCTGGGTCGCTGAGGAACGAGGCGGGCCCGGGATCATCGGCGCAGTCTGGGTCGCTGAGGAACGAGGCGGGCCCGGGATCATCGGCGCAGTCTGGGTCGCTGAGGAACGAGGCGGGCCGGGGATCATCGGCGCAGTCTGGGTCGCGAAGTGGTACCGAATCGGCCGGTGCCGGTGCTCCGGGTCACGGATCGTCAGCGCCATGGTCTGACACAGCGTCGGAAGGTGCACAGGCCATGGACGAGAGCGCCACGAGCCCGGAAAGCCGGCCGAAGCGAACGCGATCCGGCGAGCGCGCCGCGGCCGAGTCCCCCCAAGCGCCGGCCTCGGCCGGTGACATGGATGACGAACCGTCGAAGCCTTCCCCCGAATCCGTCACGGCGCCGGCCTCGACCACAGCCACAGCCTCGACCACGGCCCCAGCC
>NZ_JAGSXH010000160.1 GCF_018283645.1 Actinocrinis puniceicyclus
GCGTGGTGATGGTGCCGCTGGTGGTGTTTCCCTGCCGGATCGCCAGGTACTGCTCGAAGGTGCAGTTGTTGCCGGTGATGCAGGGCTGGTTGACCTGCTGGTGCTCGTAGATGTTGTACGTGGCGCCGTCGCTGGTCGTGGTGCCCATGAAGCTGCCCAGCGAGGGGCCGCCGCCCTGGTCGTCCTCGATGACGTAGTACTCGACCAGCGGGTTGGTCGACCAGCCGTAGAGCGAGATCAGCGTGGTGCCGCCGCCGGCGCTCACGTTGCCGTTGAAGCTGACCGTCTCGTTGCTGCCGGGCTGCCAGCCGAGACCGGCGACGAAGTCGCCGACGCCGCTCCAGTTGGTCGAGTAGCTGTTGCTCCCGGACAGGTTGATGCACGCCGAGCCCTGGCCGTTGGACCACATCTGGTAGTACATGCCGCTGCCGTTCGAACCGGTCTGGTTCGAACAGATCGCGGCGTTGGCCGCGCCGGCCGGGATGACCGTCATGGCCGCGGTCAGCGCGAAGCCGACGGCGAGGAGCAGCTTGTTGCGGCGCAGAAGCCGGCCCAGGCCGGAACCGCGGCGTTTGAGCCGCGCGGGTTCTTCATTCATGTGGGTGTTGTCCTTCTTCGTCGAAGGTCTGTGGAAGAGCCGGGCGCGGCCGCATGGCGCAGCGACGCGCGGGGCTTGACGAACCGGTCCGGACCGCCGTGGTGGTGGCGGTCGGCCGGGTGCGCCGGATCGCGGTGCGCGACCCGCATCGACGATGTTCGCGAACTGCGTCGATGGCGAGAGTATTGGACCAGAGTTGATGAGCTGTCAACAACTTTCGGACATATTTCGGAAACATGATCGTGGCCTGCGAGACTTTCATCAGCCATGACGGCAGGCCATTACGCCGGGCACTCGGCGAGGGGTGCGGAATGAGCACTCGACGACGCTGTTGGATCAACGATTCGGCCGATCTCGCGCGAAAGTTTCGACCCATGGCGGGCGCGGCGGGGCGAGGCGCAGGCTTCGCAGGCGTCTGCGTCAGCGCGCTGTCCGCGCGACCTCGCCTCGGGGCGGACACGCGCCGGGCCGGGCCGCGCGATCCATCGAACGGATCACGCGGCCCGGCCCGGCGGGCTGTCGGAGTCGGACGGTCAGGAAACGCTGCCGGTGACCGCGCCGGCCGACTTGGTCACGTGGTACGTCACCGACGCGCCGCTCCAGAAACGGAAGGTGAACGTCACCCGCGCCCCGTCAGCCAGCGAATTGAAGAAGGCTGAGGTCAGGGTAATGACGCCGATGGCGTGGTCCGGGGCGAACGTCGTTCTGTACTGCTGGTAGGAGGTCCGCCGGCGGCCGTGGTCCGCCGTGGTCCGCCCGATCGTGGCCGAACCCTGATCCGGTGCGGACACGCGGGCGCCGGGCACGGGCTGGACCCGTCCCCGGCGCGCGCTCGGGCGTCACATCACACGGTCAGCGGCTCACGCGTTGTCGATCCAGAACCACTGGTTGGAGTCGCCGTTCCAGTACCACAGGTCCATGTTGGCGCCCGCCGCGTAGCTGTAGCCGGACACGTCCAGGTACAGGCCGGTGTAGCGGTTGAAGATCCGGTTGTCCGCCCCGGAGGTGCCGACGGTGAACCACTCGGCGCCGTTCGCGGGGTTGCAGTAGTCCTGGAACAGCGTGTCGCCCGCGTTGCCGTCGGTCGACAGGCACAGGCCGCTGTTCTGGTTGCGCAGCAGGTATCCCTCGAACCCGCTCGTCGAGTCGTACACCTGGTCGAAGTACCACTTCTGCTCGGCGCCGCCGTCGTTGTACCACTGGACGACCCGGTGGCCGGCGTCCGTGCCGTTGTCGGCCACGGCCACGTTCATGCCGTCGTGCTCGGCGGTGATCCACTTCGCCTGTGAGCTCTGGTACACCGTGTACCCGCCCGAGGTGTAGGACGCGCCGGCCGAGGCATGCGCGGCACCGACGCTCGCACCGAGCACGGCCGACGCGGTCAGCGCGGCGGCGCCGGCGCGCAGCGCGCCGCGGCCGGAGAGGATCTTCCTCATGGTTCTTAGCCCCCTTGAATAAGCCTTCTCATATTTGGCGCCGTGCTCGCTGCCCCGGCGCCGTCCCGCATCAGCCGGACACTTGTACAGAGCGCCCGGGGAAGGCTGTGGTACGGATAAGTGCGAGCTTATGAACGCGCGCTCGGCCATGAGGCCGCTTCGCGCCGATGCACCGCCGACGGATCGCGTCGAAAGGAAACGTCGAAGCGCACCGCCAGAGCGCACCGCCAGAGCGCACCGCCAGAGCGCACCGCCAGAGCGCACCGCCAGAGCGCACCGCCAGAGCGCACCGCCAGAGCGCGCCATCGAGGCGCAGCGTCGAAGAGAAGGGGCGGACCGCGAAAATGTCACACGCGCACCTGTTCGAGCGCGGCCGCGCGCGTTAGCGTTCGATTATGCTCGCGACCATCGACACGGCGCGGTTCCAGGCGTTTCTCGCCGTCGCCGAACACGGCTCGTTCACCGCGGCGGCGGCCGCCCTGCACATCAGCCAGCCCGCTGTCTCGCAGCATGTGGCGAAACTCGAACGCGAGGTCGGCGCGGTGCTGCTGGAGCGCTCCGCGCGCCGCGTCGTGCTCACGCCGGCCGGCGAGGTGCTGCTGCACCACGCCCGCCGCCTGCTGACCGGCCTCGACGACGCGCGGCGGGAACTGGCCGCCGTCGCGCGCGCGGACAGCGGGCGGCTGCGCCTGGCGGTCTTCCCGAGCGCGGCCGCCACCTTCGTCCCGGCCGCGCTCGCCCGGCTGCTGGCGGCCTTCCCCAAAGTGAACGTCGCCATGTCAGAACTCGATCCGCCGCTGGCCCTGCCGCGCCTGCTCGGCGGCGACGCCGACATGGCGGTGGTCTACGACTATCCGATCATCTCCGGGCCGCCGGACCCGCGCCTGGTGCGCGAGCAACTCGCGCTCGACCCGATGGCCGTCGCGGTACCGGCCGGCACCGTGCTGGCGAGCCGCCCCGAGATCACGCCGGCCGACCTGGCCACACACTCCTGGATCGCGCCCGGGCCATCGCAGTGCCGCGACGCGCTCGACGAGGCGTGCCGCCGCGCCGCGATCGCGCCCCGCGTGGTGTCCGAGACCAACGACTACCAGGCGATGCTGCGCATGGTCGGCGCGGGCATCGGGATCGCGGTGGTGCCCAGGATGGTTGCCGCGCTGGCGCCGGCGGGAACCGTCGTGCTTCGCCCCCTTGCCCGAACCCGGCTGCAACGCGCGGTGGCCCTGGTCTACCGTGCCCAGGTCGCGCTGACTCCCGCGATGGATCTTGTCCGGACCCTGATGGCCCAGGCCGTCCAGGACGAGTTCGCCGTGCCGATGCCCGCGGCGGCCTGAAGCGGCGCGTTCCCGCCGCGCGACAGGGTTCTTCGTCACACCTGCGCCGCCGGCGCCGCCGCGACCCGGCCGGGCTCACCCGACCCCGGTGCCGATCGCGCTGCCGATTCCGTATGTCACGGCCATGGCGAGCGCGCCGCCGATGACGTTGCGCACGACCGCGGGCCCGGGCCGGGCCTTGCCGAGCCGCGCCCCGCTGTAACCGGTGACGACCAGGCAGGCCGCCACGACGGCGACCGTGACCGGGACGCGCATGCTCGTGGGCAGCAGGATCGCCAGCAGCGGGAAGAGCGCCCCGCCGGTGAACGACAGGAAGCTGGCCGCGGCCGCGTGCCAGGGATTGGTCAGCTCCTCGGGATCGATCCCGAGCTCCGCCTCGGCGTGCGCCGCGAACGCGTCGTGAGCGGTCAACTGCCGCGCGACCTCGGTCGCCAGTTCGGTTGTCAGCCCCTTGGCCCGGTAGATCCCGGACAGTTCGGCCAGCTCCGCCTCGGGCGACTCGGCCAGCTCCCGCCGCTCCAGGTTCAGCAGCGCCCGTTCGCTGTCGCGCTGCGTGCTGACCGAGACGTACTCGCCGACGGCCATGGCCAGTGCTCCGGCGAACAGTCCCGCCAGACCCGCGGTCAGGATCGTGGACCGGGACGTGGTCGCGCCCGCGACGCCGACCACGAGGCCGGCCAGGGACACCACGCCGTCGTTCGCGCCGAGCACGGCCGCTCGCAGCCAGTTCAGCCGCACGGCCATCCCGCCCGCGTGCGCCTCGTCGTGGCCGAAAGCGGCGTGTGTCTGCTGGCTCATGAGGACAACCTATGCCGCGCGGCACCCGCCGGCAGCGGGGCGAAAGACCCGGAAGTCAGGAATCGGACGGCGGTGGCTGCGGCCGATCGGGTGAGAGCGGTCGTGCCGGTGGACCCGGCTGCGGGAGCTGCACAGGCTCCGGCTCCGGTTCTCGTCGCGGGGCCGGTTCCGGCTCCGGTTGCGAGGAGACCTCTCGCGGCGGCAGGTGCGCGGCGATCCGCAGCAACACCTCCATGAGCAGGCCGGCCGCGACCGCCAGCGTCGTGGCACTGAGCCACACCTCAAGGGAAAGCGCGCGCAACGCGAGCGCGTCGCGCAGCGGCGGCACCGCCAGGACGCCGACGAAAGCGGCGGCCATCGACGCGACCAGCGCCACCCGCAGCGGCCGCAGCGGGCGGGCGAGCCGCGCCAGCACCCAAAGGCCGAGCGCCGTGGTGACCAGGGTCGCCGTGGTGCGGGCATCGGCCGCGTCGGCGTCGCTCTCCGCGCGTGCGATGGCGTACGCGATATAGGCCGCGGCGGCTGTCACCGCGCCCGCGGGCACGGCGAAGCGCAGCACCCGCGGCAGGATGCCGGTCCGGGCGCGCTCGGCCTCGCGGGAGAGCGCGAGGAAGAACCCCGGCACGCCGATGGTCAGCGTGGAGATCACCGTCAGGTGGCGCGGGAAGAACGGGAACGGCAGCCGGGTGACGCCGACCGCGACGGCCAGCAGCATCACGTACACCGTCTTGGTCAGGAACAGCCCGGCGACCCGCTCGATGTTCCCGATGATGCGGCGGCCCTCGACGACGACCGCGGGCAGCGCGTCGAAGGAGCTGTCGAGCAGCACCAGGCGGGCCACCGCGCGCGCCGCGGAGGCCCCGGCGCCGATCGCCACGCCGATGTCGGCCTGCTTGAGCGCGAGCACGTCGTTGACCCCGTCGCCGGTCATCGCGACAGTGTGGCCGTTGCGCTGAAGCGCGTCGACCATCTGCTGCTTCTGCTGCGGGTTGACCCGGCCGAACACGTGACGGTGCTCCATGGCGTCCGCCAGCGCGTCCGGGTCGCCGGAGAGCTCTCGGGCGTCGCACGGCTCATCCGCCCCGGGCAGGTTCAGGCGGCGGGCGACCGCGGCGACCGTGGCCGGAGCGTCACCGGAGATCAGCTTGACGGTGACGCCTTCGCGGGCGAAGTACTCCAGCGTCGCCGCGGCCGTCGGGCGCAGCCGCTCCTGGAGCGCGACGAGCGCCACCGGACGCAGCGAGCCGGGCAGCACGCCGTCGGCCGGCGGGGCGTCGGCGTGGGCGAGCAACAGCACGCGCTGGCCCGACTCGGCGCGCCGCGTGGCCGTCGCCAGCTGCGCGTGCCCGGCCGGCAGCACCATCTCGGGCGCGCCGAGGATCCACGTGCCCTGACCGGCGAAGCTGGTCGAACTCCACTTGCGCGCGGCGGAGAACGCGGTGCTGCCGGTCGCCTGCCAGCCAGGGTCGTCGAAGCGGGCGCCGAGCGCGGCGAGGGTGGCGTTGGGGCGCGGATCGGCCGCGGCGAGAGCGCCGAGCGCGGCGGGCACGGGCAGCGCGTCGGCCAGCACGTCCACGTCTGCCACGCGCATGGCGGCCTCGGTGAGCGTGCCGGTCTTGTCCAGGCACACCACGTCGACCCGCGCCAGCGCCTCGATCGCGGGAAGTTCCTGGACCAGCACCCGGCGGCGGGCCAGCCGGATGACGCCGAGCGCGAAAGCCATGCTGGTCAGCAGCACGAAACCCTCGGGCACCATGCCGACCACGCCGGCCACGCTGCCGCGCACGGCGTCCTGCCAGCCCTGGTGGCCGCCGAGGGTGAACTGGGTGGCGGCCAGCAGCACCGCGGTGGGCACCAGCACCCAGGTCACCAGCCGCAGCACCTCGTTGGTCACCTCGCGCAGCTCCGAGCGCACCAGCGCGAAACGGCGCGCCTGGGCCGCCAGCGAGGCGGCGTAGGCGTCCTGGCCCACCCGCGTCGCGCGGTACCAGCCGTGGCCGATGGCGGCGAAGCTGCCGGAGAGCACCCGGTCGCCGACCGCCTTCGGCACCGGCTCGGACTCGCCGGTCAGCAGCGCCTCGTTCACCTCCAGCCCCTCGGCGCGCACCATCTCGCCGTCCACGACCACCTGGTCGCCGGCGTCCAGCACCAGCAGATCCCCGAGCACCACCTGATCGACCCGGCAGCTGGCGACCTCGGCGTCCCGGATGACGCGCGCGTGCGGCGCGGTGAGCACGGCCAGGCGCTGCAGGGTGCTGCGGGCACGCAGCTCCTGCACGATGCCGATCCCGCTGTTGGCGACCAGCAGCAGGCCGAACAGCGCGTCCTGCAGCGGGCCGACGATGAGGATCACCGCGAGCAGACCGCCGAGCAGGGCGTTGAACCGGGTCAAGACGTTGGCGCGCAGGATCTCCCCGACGCTGCGGCCGGTCGTGGTCTGCACCGTGTTGCCTTGGCCCTCGCGCAGCCGCCGGGCGGCCTCGGCGCCGCTCAGACCCCCGGCGGGGGACGGCGCGAGCGCGGCGGGGTCGGTCGCGGAGGCAGAGGCGGAAGCGGAAGGCTGCACAGTTACCACCGTACGGACGGCGCGGCCGCAGGGCACGACCATCTCGTCCGCACCGGCGGGGACCAAAGTCCCGAGTGCGTGGCCCGCGTGCCTCTTGGCCCGGCCCGCGACACGCCCCACGATGAAGCGCGGGCGCCGGTCGTTTGCCGACAGGCCGGCGACGGGCATGCTTTGACGAGGCGCCGAGGCAAAACCGGGAGGTGAGGGGCCGCGATGTCCTGGTTCCTTATTGTGGTCGCAGGGTTCTTCGAAACCGGCTTCGCCGTGCTGCTCAAACAGAGTGAGAGCTTCACCCGGCTGTGGCCGACGATAGGGTTCGCCGCCTGCGCGATCATCAGCTTCGGGCTGCTGACCGTGGCGCTGCGCGGCCTGGAGGTCGGGCCCGCCTACGCGGCGTGGACCGGCCTGGGCACGGCGGGCACGGCCATTGTCGGCATGATGGCGCTCGGCGAGAGCGTCTCCGTGCTGAAGCTGGTCTCCCTCAGCCTGATCATGGCCGGAGTGGTCGGCCTGAACCTGTCCGGGGTCACCGCGTGACCCCAGACAGGTGAGCGCGCGTCAGCCGATCAGTGGATCGGCGGTGAACCGGCCGGCGTGCGGTGGTCCGCGCCGCGGATCGGTAGCGGCGTCTCGCGGCTCAGGTGCCGCACCGTGGAGATCACCCACAGCGCCATCGTCGCGGCGAACAGGACGGCCAGGGCCGCCTCACTCGCGGCGATCAGCGCGACGAGCGCGCCGACCAGCGCGGTGAGCCCCAGCAGGTTGGCCAGCATCAGGTACAGCTTGGTCACGGAGTCCTCGTCCGGGCTCCGGTACAGCTCGGCCGCGGTCCCGAGCGCGCAGCCGCCGACCGCGCCGAGTACGAGGATCGCGGTGGCATTGCCGCGCACGCTCGACAACAGCCAGCCGGTGGCGTCGTTCAGGTGCGCAAGGTAGACGGCGACGATCGCGGCCATGAACGCCGCGGTGACCGCGTCGCGCCAGGTCAGTCTCATGATCGCCCCTCCTTCGAAAGGCGGAACCCCCTCTGTTGCCAAAGTCGCCCCGAAGCGCCGGCCGCGGTAGCGGCGAACGGCCCGGCTCGCCCGGCCCTAGGTCAGGTCACGGCGTTCCAGCAGCACGGCTCCCAGGCCGACGAGCAGGACACTGACGCCCGCGACGGCCAGCGCGGGGCCGACGCGCAGCCCGTTGGCCAGCGGGTTGTTACCCAGCAGCAGGTAGAACGGGGACAGCGGGCGGGCCGGGCCCAGCACGGAGGTCAGCTGGGCCAGCGCGTTGATCAGATACGCGGCGACGGCGAGCAGCGCGGCCGTGGCCCGGGCCGGCCCCGGCCTGCCCGTCGCCGCGCCCACCGCGAGTGCCACGGACCCGGTGAACAGGCCGAAGAGCGCCAGCGCGGCGCCCGCGGCGACGATCCGCACGGGATCCAGGCCCATGCCGAGCGCGGCCGAGAACCCCAGCAGCGCCGCGGTCTGCGCCGCGCCCAGCACCGCCAGGCCGGCCGCCAGCGCCCCGAAGCGTTCGATCAGGACCCTGCCGCGGGTGATCGGGGTGCTGAGGACCAGCTCCAGCGTGCCCTGCGACTCCTCCCCGGCGATCCCGGACGACCCGGTACCGATCGCGTACACGGCGATCAGCGTCGGCCCCATGAACGCCAGCAGTTCCACACCCAGGTAGCCGGCCGGGGAACTCAGGTCGATGTTGCCGCCCACCGTGAACAGCGCCCGATAGCCCTTCGGAAGAGTGTCGAACAACTGGCGCCACCCGGTGTTGCCCCGCACGCTCGGCCACAGCGCCGCGTACAACCCGATCAGCGCGGCAACCGCCACCGCCCACACGGCCAGCGAGCGCCGCTGCGTGGCGAGCGTGTGGCGCAGGACCGGCGCGCGCGTGTCCGAAGCCGCCGTGAGCGTCACACCCGTCATCGCCGCTCGTCTCCATCCGAATGCCCGTAAAGCGCCAGGAACGTCTCCTCCAGGTCCGCCTCGTGCGAGACGAGATCGACCACCTGGAAACCCGCGAGGGTCTTGATGAACGGATCGATCTCGCCCTGCACGGTACAGCGCAGCTGCGCGCCGTCCTGCCGCACGTCGGTCAGACCCGGAACGCGGTCGAACGCGCCGGGTGGCGGCGGCTGAGCGAAGCGCACGTGCACCGAGTGCCGGGCCGTGCGGCGCAGCTCCTCCAGGCTCTCCAGCATGATCAGCCGCCCCGACCGGATGACCGCCACCCGGTCCGCCACCCGCTCGACCTCGGAGAGCACGTGCGAGGAGAGCAGCACCGCCGCTCCGGCCTCGGCGCGCTCGCGCACCACCCGGTGGAACTCCTGCTGCCCCAGCGGGTCGAGACCGCCGGTCGGCTCGTCGAGCAGCAGTAGCGGCGGGTCACCGAGCAGCGCCAGCAGCAGCGCGACCTTCTGCCGGTTGCCCTTCGACAGGGAGCCGACCGGCCGGTCCAGCTCGACGCCGAGCCGCTTGGCCACGTCGTCGAGGTCTGAAACCGGGCCCGCCGGCCTGGTGAGGCCGCGCAGCCGGCGCATGTATTCCAGCGTCTGCGCCCCGGTCAGACGCGGCCACAGCCGCACGTCGCCCGGAAGGTATCCGACCGCGGCGTGCACCGCCGAGCGCTCGCGCCAAGCGTCGTGGCCCAGCACCACGGCGCGGCCGGAACTGGGCCGCAGCGAACCCATCAACAGCCGCAGCGTCGTGGTCTTTCCGGCGCCGTTCGGCCCGAGGAAGCCGAGCACCTGCCCGGCGCTCAGTTCCACGTCGAGCCGGTCGAGTGCCAGGGTGCCGCCGTACCGCTTCGTCAGCGCCTCGGTCCGTACCACCGTCTCGCTCAAGTGAGTCACCATCCGGGACCGATGTCCGTCCTCGAACGAGGACCTCACCGCATTGTGCTCTCCGGCGCGCGCATAAGACAGCACTCGACGGTCCCGCGCTCCCGGGCGCACGACCCGAACCGTTGGACCCGCCCGCAGGTGACGTACGGCCCGATGTCTTTCGCCGCCTTTGCCCAGACACTTACATCGCCGACGCGTATAGGCATGCCAGGCGGTGAACACGATGTCCGCTCGGTCCACTCATGGGGCCTTGTCTTGCAGGGCCTTGTCACTCGCGGCGCCGTGGGGCGTCTGTGCCACCCTGACGCTCGCACTCGTCGCCGCCTGCGGCCACGGCGCGAGCGGTGCCGGCTCATCCGCGCCGACCGCGGGGCCGACCTCCACGAGCACCGCGAGTGCGTCGGCGCAGCCGAGCCGGTCCGCCACCGCCGCATCGCCCGCGGCCCCGAAGAGCGCAAC
>NZ_JAGSXH010000161.1 GCF_018283645.1 Actinocrinis puniceicyclus
GTGGTCGGGGCTGGCGGTGGGGCGCGGCCAGTGCGTCGGTCAGGGACGCTCGGGCGGGCAGCGCCGTGGCCAATGCGAGATACAGGCCGACGCCGATAGCGACGCCGGACAGTGCGAGGAGCATGGTCACGGCTTGCCTTCTTCCTGCGTGGCCCACAGACGGGAGTTCTCGGGGACGGCGCTGAGCTTGCGCAGCCAGCTGAATCCGAGACCGAAGAACGCGCCGACGATCACCAGGACCAACTGCCCCGCTGCGGAGCCGTAAGGCGCGAGGTAGTGCCGGTCGGCCACCAGCAGCACGGCGGCCAAGGCGAGGGTGGTGCCGGTGACGATGCGTACCGCGGTGCGCGTACGAGCCCGGGCGACGGCGATGCGGGTACGCATCGCAGCCTGCTCCCGCGCCGTCGCGGCGAGGGAGGAGAGCAACCCGGCCAGGTCGCGGGTCGGATGCTCGCTCGCGGAGGCCAGTGCCAGGGCGACCAGGTCCGCAGTTGAGTCCTGGATCTCATCGGCGAAAGCTCGCAGTGCCTGCCGGGTCGTGGTGCCGCGTTCCTCGATGCGTTGGGCGAGCCGATCCGCGGCGGGGCGGATCGCCTCAGGCGCGTGGGCGCTGGCGACCGTCAACGCCTGGTTGAGCCCTGCGGAAGCGGTCAACGTGTCCCGCAGCATCTCGGTGAACGCGGCGACCGCGTCGATCACGGCAAGGCGCTGCGAGTGCCCGCGGTCAGGACCGAGGAGCGCGGGCAGGAACCAGGCTGCGGCCGCAGCGAGAAGGGCGCCGACAGGCCAGCCGGTGAGTAGAAAGACAGCAAAAGCCGCGCCGAGGACGGCAGCAAGTCGCTTCGGAGGGATCGGAGCGAGGTGCGGCGGCTTGCTATCGCGGTAGTGCGGGCGAGCCGGATAGCGGATGGCGAGGGCGAGGTAGAGGCCGGTGCCGACAAGGGCCCCGGAGAGGGCGAGCAGCAGATTGTTCACCGGTCACTCCCATGCGGCGGGGTCGTATCCGGCCTCGACGAGGCGTTCGAGGGTCTGCGGACGCAGCTGCACGCCGCGGACGGCGCGCCGGTCGTCGCCGGGCCGCCAGGTCTCGTTGGTGATCAGGCTGGCACCGTCCGAACCGCAGACCTCGCGAATCGAGGTGACCACGCGGGTCTTGTCGCGTTGCCGGCCGAGCTGGATGATGAAGTCCACGGCTGACCCGAGCAGCCGCACGGTGGCCTCAGCGCTGAGGCGTTCCGGACTTTGCAGCCCGAGGTTGATCAGCCGTTCGACGACCTGCTCGCTGGACGAGGCGTGGACGGTGGCCATGGAACCGTCCAGGCCCTGATTCATCGCGTTGCACATGGGGATGAACTCGTCGTTGCGCAACTCGCCGACGATGACCCGGTCGGGGGACATGCGCAGCGCCCACCGCACGAGTTCGGCCTGGCTGACCTCGCCCTGGCCCTCGGTGTTCGGCTCGCGCGCCTGGTAGGCGACCACATCGCGATGCCGGTGCGGGTATTGGTCGAGGTTCAGTTCGAAGGTGTCCTCGATGGTGACCAGACGCGTCTCCGGCGGCAGGGCGCCCAGCAGCGCCCGCAGCAGCGTGGTCTTGCCGTCTGAGGTGCCGCCCGAGATCAGCAGGTTGAACTTGGCGCCGGCCAGTGCGGTCAGGAACGCGGCGAGCTTCTCGTCGAGCATGCCACGCTCGACCAAGTCGCGGAGGCTGACGTCCTGAAGCAGGTTCTTGCGAATCGAGAGGCACGGACGCTTCGCGACACCCATGGCGGCGAACAGCCGGGATCCGTCCGGCAGCATCGCGTTCAGCCGGGCGACGCCGCGGTCGAAGCGGCGTTCTTCCTCCCCGGAACGGGCGAGCGCGCGGACGAGCTCGACCATCGCCTCATCGTTGTCGGCGATCGGCGCCTCCGGTGTGCTCTGCCCGTCGGCGCGGATGGCGAACACGACGTCGCAGCCGTTGGCGTTGATCGTCTCGACGCCTGGGTCGTCCATCAGGGCCTGCAGACCGCCGAGCCCGAGCAGTGCGTCGCGTACCCGCGCGCGGATCATCTGCTCACCGCGCACGCTCAGGCCCGCGCCGCCGGCTGCGATTTGTGCGGCGTTCGCGGCGTCGAGTCCTTCGTCGAGGTAGAGCTCGGTCAGTTCCACCTTCTGGGCAGCGGGCAGCGGGCCTCCAGCATCTCGGGCGTGTCCAGCCAGGTGCTCGGCGATGCCTGCTCTAATTTGCTCGGCCAGCGTGCGTAGCCGTCGCTCGTCCCAGGGCTCGAAGCGGGCGCCGTCGGGTGTGATGAAGTGGGTGAATCCGTTGACGCTCATTTCTGGGCGAGTACCTCCTGCCGGTTCCTGCGCGCGATCACCGTGTCGAACAGCGCGCCCGCCGCACTGACCAGCTGTGACGAGGCTGCCGCCGCGATGTGCCGCGGATCGCGCAGTCGGGCTGCATGCTTGGGGGCGTATGGCAGCACTCCGACACACGGCAGGTCGAGTGCCGCTTCTGCGTCCGCCGGTGGGTACGGGCCCGTGTCGATCAGTGCGAAGCCGAGGGGTCGGCTGGAGTCCAGCAGCGAACGGGCGAGCGCCTGAGTATGTGCCAGCCCGGTGAGCTCGCCCCGGGTCACCAGTACCAGCAGATCGCACAGCCGTAACCAGCCCGCCGCCGGACTTGCCGGGTCTACGCGGCCGAGGTCGATGACGAGCGTGTGTGCGGGGTCTGGAAGCGCGAGGAGCCGTGCGCGGTCGGCCAGCAGGTCCAGCGCGGCGCCGGCCCCGGCCGCGTCCACCGGCGCCAGCAAGGACGGCAGCATTCCGTCGGCCAGCGGCCGCAGGTGCGCGGACAACAGGTCGTCGTCCACGGCCGCGCGGCGGGCGCGCGCCGCCAACTCCGCCAGGCCCGGGGACTGAGGCACCGCGTGGAGGAGAGCCAGATCACCGCCGGCTCGATCAGCCTCGACCACCGCAGTACCGACTCCGCCCCGCGCAAGGACCATCGCCGCGGCCAGCGTCGTCACCCCTGGCGAGCCCTTGGCCGCGAGCAGCCCGATCGCGGTCACGGCGCGTCCCCCTCACCATCCAGCGTGACCAGGACCACGCTCGGAGCCTGCGCAATGACAGGTGCCTGAGACGTTGAGGTGGCCAACAGCACCACTACGGTGCCGTTCGCCGAATCGGACTGGGCCTGGATCTGAACGACGCGGCCCGTGGCTGCAGCATGCGCTGCCGGCTGCGTGCTGGTGCCGTTGACTCCAGCCGTCGGGAAGACCGCGACTTGGTCGCCGGCCTCAAGATTTGGCGCGTACTGTCCGGCCTTGACCGCGACGGGCACCAGGGTCGTCCCGGCTGGCGGGTATGAGCCCAGGTCGCCGGGCGCCAGCAGCGCCCCGGACGGCACTTCCACGCGCAACCGCTGTCCGATCAGCGCGGCGGCGCGACTGGCCGGGACGATCGAGCCTGACGATCCGTCCCCCGGAGCCGAGCCGAGGTCGCCCTTGGTGATCACGTGTCCGGCGCTCAGGTCCCTCGCGGCCTTGAGCACCTCTTGGCGCGGCGAGGCCAAGGTGTGCACGAGCACGGGCACCGTGAGCGCGCCGATTCCGGCGATCGCGGCGGCCACGAGGTAGCGCGCTCGACCCGCAGTACGAAACCACGCCGCGAAACGGCGAGGTCGCTTCTTCGTGCGTGGCGGCGCAGGCATGGGCGCGGGCACGTAGCCGCCTGCGCTGGGGATGGTGTCCTTTGTATAAGGGTTCATCGATCCGTTCTCCCGTGCTCCCGGATCTCCGAGCCGGGCCCCGTGTCCGGCCTTGGCGCCTCACCGTCACCAAAGCCGCTTCGCTTCTACCGGTTGATAATCAAGGACTCGATCTGTCGTACGGTCCAATGCGCCGAGGCGGTGGTGGTCAGGTCGGGGAAGGTGCCCGACTGCCCTCCGCCGCTCCATGACACGGCCCAGGTGAGGGTCGCGGTGACTGGGAACTGCTGGTTGGGTGCGTTCGCGGAGGTCAGATGGTAGGTGTGGCCGCAGTCCGGCGACGCGGACCCCGGATCGCTCACCCCCTTCACATAAGGAGCGCCAGGACCGTGGCATACGGTGCTGGTGCCGTCTCCCCAGGACCAGGTCACGCTCACCGGTGTCGCGGTGGCTGTAACGAACTCTCCCGGCACTGAGGCGGTGGCCGACAGAGGTGCCCATTGCTTCTGTGGTAGCCACACCCAGGTCGGCAACTCCACGGTCTGCGGCACCCCAGCGCCGGGAGAGGATTCGATCTCGGGCCTGGGCATCGTGAGTTTCGAGACGGCCTGCGAGGCGAGCGCGCGCGGGTCAGGCAGTGGTGCTTTTCCTGCCGGCACCCACATCGGGACCGGGAGGATCAGGTTCGCGCCCATCGTCGTGACGCAGGTTTCGAGGACCCAGTGGCCGGGACCGGCAGGCTGGTGCAGGCCTGCAGCGGCGAGTTCCGCCGGCACGGGGAAGAACGGCTCGTCGGTGCACACCATCGGCGGCAATCCGCCGTAGTGGCCCGAGGTCTGCGATGCGTTCGCCGGCGAGGTGCCGTGGCCGGCAGCGGCACCACGGTGCGACGACGCAGCCCCTGGTTCGGCGCCCTGGCTGCCGGGTGCCCGCGCCGAGAGTGCGCAGGTTGTCGGGTCGTCGTTGCATGAAATACTGATACCGCCCCCGCCCTGGGCGAAGGCTACCGACGGAACAGCGAGTACCACGCCGAACGCGGCGACGCCGACCAGGGGCGCGAAATGCCGGTTTCTTGCTCTCCGCCTTCTCAGCATGTCCCCTCGCCCTTGGTGTCGAGTGCGGTTACCTTCCAGGTGTTGTTTTCATCGGTGACGGTCGCGGCGATGTAGCGGTGACCGCCTGGAACGTCGTCCACAGGCTTGTGGGTCGCCGCGTAATACTCGAGCCAGTGAGTGTCGTCCAGGCAATCGCGCAGCGTGACGACCGTGGTCCCGGCGCTGATGACGCTCGGATGCAGGAGCGGAGCGCCCAGCGCGACGATGCCGTGAGCCTTGTTGACTGCCATGTTCTCCGAAATGGTCAGCAGCGCTTTGCCGTCCAAATGCGCGGTCAGACGCGGGTTCTGGTAGTCGGAGGTCTGGTCGAGCGCCTGAACATCGACCCACATCGCCTCATAGGCGGCGAGCGCCTGCTGCGCGGGAGTAGAAGGACTCGGGCTGGCTGTCGCGGCGGCCGGTGTGGATTTCGGGGAGTTCGCGGCAGTATTGCCATTGCCTGGGAGCTGCGCGCCGCTACTGCAGGCGGTTGCGAGCGCGCCCGCGACGGTGACGGCGACGACCGTCGCGTGTACCCGCGTCGTGCGCATGAAGTCCTCGTTCCTGCCCGGGCAGGTGCGACCCGGCCCGTGCCCATTGGATGATCAGCATGCCCTGTCGCCAAGGTGTTGTAACAGGGTGTCTTTGGTGCGGTTACCTTCAGTGACGATATGGGCTCTGCGAAGGACGTGACAGCACACGAACGGGTGAACGGGTGCGCCGCAAGGCTTGCCGCGCTATGAGTGACGCCCGAGGACCATCAAGATCGAACTATGGACACCGCGGTGATTCATCCGATTCGTGCAGCGGCCGGTACGGAGCAGTTCCGTACGCGACACCTTGGCGAACTGCTGCGCCGCTGCCGCGAGCGCCGTCCGTCGACAGCCCTCCGAACCGACGGGGCGCGACGCAAGCCGGGACTGACGCAGGAGGAAGCCGCGGCGTTGCTGTGCGTCGGCGATCGGCACTACCGCGACTTCGAACGCGGGCGATTGCGCCACCCGGATCCGGCTTTCCTCGATCAGGTCGCCGAGACGATGGCCATGAGTGTGGCTGAACGCGAGGTGCTCTACTACTTGGCCTGCGGGCACGGCCCGGTGCAGCGCGCGACCCGAACGGACCTGGCGGCGATGCAGCAGTGGATCGACGCCGCGCCCGACCAGCCGGCCCTGGTGACGGACCTGGCCTGGAACCTGCTGCTGTGGAGCCGGGACGAGCCGCTTATGCTCCAAGACCCGGAATCGCTGCCGGTCGAGAGCCGAAACGCGATCCTCTGGATGTTCAGCGAGGCCGCGAAACAGCGTTTCGTGGACGTAGAGCAGGAATACCCGGTTCTGGTGGGTCGGGTGCGAACGGCATACCTGTCTGCCCAGGGTACTGATCCGGCTCTCAACCATCTGGTCGAGCGACTGCTGCTGATCCCGGAAGCAGCACGCTGGTGGCGTGAGGGAGAGTTGCACGCCGAACCCGTGATCCAGACGCGCCGCTTACGCGGCCCGGATGGCAGCGTGCGTCATGTTCGGTCGATCAGTACGACGATTCCGCACCAAGGGCTGCGGCTTATCGCGTTCACGCCTGTCAGCGCGCCGCCCATCATCGTGGCCCAGCGGTGAGCCGACGCGGCGGCCCGGGTTCGATTCCCGGGCCGCCACCTTCGCCCATGTTTATCAGAAGTCGAATTCAGCCGTAACAATCTTCCCGGCGCCCGTGTCGACCGTAGTCACCGTCAGACGGTCGGCGAGAGTCTCCGCGATGGTCAGTCCCCATCCATGTGGAGCGTCGGCAGCGAGGCCGGGTGCCATGGGCTGCGGCACGCCGGGGCTGGCGTCGGCGATGTCCATGCGGATCGTCCGGCTGCGACAGGTCAGCCGAACTCGTACCGGTCCGGTGGTGTGCACCAGCGCGTTGGTCGCCAGTTCGGAGAGAGCCAGCAGCACGTCCGAGCTGCGCTCGCCCGGCACGCCCCACCAGGCCAACGCGCTGCGCGCGACGCCGCGCACCGCGGCGATGGCAGCGGTGTCCCCGGCGTCGATCGGGACGAGGCACTCGCGCCAGGCGCGGCGCAAAGCTCGGCGTACCCCACCGCGGCGATGGGGCATGGCAGCGGGCGTGGGCGGGAAGTCGGTGGCAGTTGGGGTGGCGGTCATGCTGGGCCTCCGCGCAGGGCTGGATGGATCATGCAGTGGTGACCGTCGCTCCCAGCCACAAAGAGCGCTACCCATTCAGATAAAGAGGCTTCATTGCGTGTTGAATCAGGCGCGTGTCGGGTGACGCATCGTCGCCCTGATGGCGAGTCTGGTCCATGATCGAGATATGTCCGCCGCTTCGGTTGCACGGTTCGCCGTCGTTGCGGCAACCGCCGGGCTCGCGTCCGGTTATGGCACGCGGGCGCTGCTGTGCTCGTCGCGGGTGACGGTCTCGCGATGGCGTACGTACGTACTGATCGCGGTGGGAGCGGCCTCAGCTGGAGCTGTGACTTGGCGCTTCGCCGACCGCGGGTGGCTCTACCCGGCATACCTGCTGCTGGCGGTAGCCGCGGTCCCTCTTACCGCGGTAGACGTGGTCGAGCACCGGATTCCCGACGCGATCGTTAAGCCGAGCTTCGTCCTGGCGGTCGCGTTGCTCGGCGCGGAAGCGCTGCATACCCACCAAGCCTGGCCGATAGTTCGCGCCGGGATGGCTGCCGGCGCCGTGTACGCGGCGTTCCTGGTACTGATCATCAGCACCGAAGAGTCGATGGGGTGGGGCGACGGAAAGCTCCTCGCCTTCTCAGCACTCTTTCTTGGCTACCTCGGATGGGAGCGATTGCTGGCGGGGCTGTTGCTCACGTTCGCCGGCGCAGCGATCGTGGCTGGCGGCAAGGCGCTTTCGGGTCGCCGCGGCGCGCGCCTCCCACTGGCGCCCTTTCTATTGCTCGGGACACTCACTGCGATCATCGCGCGACGCTGACACGGCTCACGCCGCGATTCGGCCGGGCTGGGGTATCCGTCGGCGCACACGGCAGCCCTGCCGTCGCCCGGCGCGGGTTGCGTTGTTTGCGCGATCGGGTGAATCTGCACGGTGATATCTCAATATTGTATTGCGCATCGCTGGTGATCGAGCGTCCATAGACGACGGCGGTCCCGGACGGCCCGGGATCGTTCGATATGGAATGGATGTGATTGACATGGCTGATAAGGGCAAGACGATGCGCAAGACGCGCGGAAAGCCCGACGCGGGCCCGGACGCGCCCGCAAGCGACGCTACGACGTCCCCGGCGGCGGCTGTCGCGGATGCGGCCGCACGTGCCGTTGTGGGGCGAGCGGTGCCGTTCCCGGCTGGGGTGCCGGGCGGGCAGGCAGCGCGGAAGGTCTGGGGCGTGCTGGTCAGCGCTGACGCGGAAATGACCGCGACCGCGATCACGGTTGCTGCCGGGGTTGCGCGCGCCACGGCGTCGACAACGCTCAACGCGCTGGAGAAGGCCGGTGCGGTGCTGCGCATCCCGGGCGACGCCAAGTCCGGCACGCCCGACCTGTGGGTCCTGGCGGGCGGCGTGCGCGAGGGTATCGGCGTCGCGTGCACGCCCATGACCGCTGAATCCGCGACGTCGGTGGACACGGAACCGTCCATGCCGAGCGCGGCGCAACTGTGCGCCGTATCGGGAAGGCCGAAGCGCGAGCGTGGCCAGTTGGAGATGGAGGTGCTCGGCGTGTTGGTCGCGGAGTACCCGGCCGAGTTCGGGCCGACCGCGCTCTCGCGCAAGCTGGACGGCGCATCGTCGGGGGCGATCGCCAACGCGCTGGAAAAGCTCAGCGGCCTGGGCAAGGTGCTGCGCACGTGCGACGCGCCGAAGCGGTACCGCGCGATGGACCCTCCGGCGGTAGCTGAAGCGCAGCCAGCCGCCGCGTAACCGGGACCCTGTATAGGGCATCGGGCATCGTGATGGGGCGCCTTCGGGCCGTCGGTATTGGAGCTACCGGCGAACCGAAGGCGCCCTTCGATTCTCCACCAGGCTCGCCCGGGATTCCCGGATCGGCGCACCGCCGCCCGCGTCTGGGATCAAGCAGATTCGAGCTTGCTCTGGACGTACGAGGCCAGGCTCCAGATGAGCCGCGGTGCGGAGATCCGGTCGCGCGATCCTTCGAATGTCGGGTTGAATCAGAGTATCTCTTGCGCACAGCCCTCGATCGGCTCCGAGATCATCGTGCCCCCCAAGGCGCTGCATACTCCTCCATGACAGGCCACGACCATCAAGATCAAGTCAGAACTGAATGCTAACTGTTAAAGATCTTGTAATTCGCGCCCGCGAGCGGCCTCCATGCCAGTACCATCGGTTGAGATTTGTGCCGCTGGTGGGGGGGTCATCGTGGAACGGGGTGTGTCGAGAGAGCCGCCTAATCTGGCGGACCTTCGGCTTTGGATAGTTCGGTTGATCATTAATTACGAGCGTTACCTCGTCGAAGAGAAGCTGTCACTGGGTAAGCGCGAACAAAAGAAGTTGCGTAAGAGGCTCGAAGCACTCCGCCAAACGTACCAAGGGGACCCGCAGGGATCGGGTAAAGACCGAATTCGGGAGCTAATTGCGAGCGGCGTCGTCACCTATGGTTTCGATGGCTCGGACGCTTCTATTGAAATGCTTCCCGAGCAGATTATGGTGGAGTTGGTAACATATGCTCTCTGGCCAGTCATAATCGCACCGAAATTGCCTGGCAGTTGGTTCGAGGACCTGCAAGAAATTTCTTCTTCGCAACTGGCAACTCTTGTGACTCACGCACGCCTTTCTCGGACTACTGGCTCCGGAATGAGCGTCCAGACCTTCGAGAGAGCTGTGGCTACCGTTCAGTTCGCCAGCGGCCTGCTGAACCTATTCGAGGATCTCAACGATCCCCACCGGGGCGGACCGGCACTCACCGCAGTTGTACTGGCCGACAGTGGCTCGATTCCACCCAAACACGCATCGCCGAAGGCCATCGTGCTATGGACTCTGTCTGCCGCGGCCGCAGGGGTCATCGGAAACAGGGCGGACGCCGCTCTCGGGGCCGCTTGGGATTGGCTCGTTGATAATGGGACCTCGAATACCGCAAGCCATGGAAGCAGGTAACCAACTACGGGGTGGCTTGACCTGCGGTGTCGTCGTGGTCTGATCGTCGGGGTCTGATGCGGTAGGTTGCCTGGTTGTGACCGCCGCCGATCAGCCGACACCGTCCGTGGACGGTCTCTTGAC
>NZ_JAGSXH010000162.1 GCF_018283645.1 Actinocrinis puniceicyclus
CGACCGTCCTGTTCGCCCAAGGAATCCACGTCCACCTGCTCGAACTCCTCGGCATCGAGGTCATCCAGCCACGCTGGACAGAACCCTGACCCGACCCGAACGAGCTACATGCGAACTACGGGCCTAGGCACCCTGGGGCAGGACGTGGACACCTGGTCGCGGCATGTGGGCACCCGGCAGCTGCGCCCCGGTCAGCTGACCGTGGTCCCCACGCCGGACGGCACACCCGCCTACACGTCGGCCGAGACCGACTCGGGCTTGGTCGAGACGACGCTGGACGTGGAGGCCGTGCACGGTATGGCGCCGGACGCCGACATCATCGTCATCGGCTATTCCACCTCGCCGGACAACGGCCCGAACTTCGACCTGGCGAGCGACATGTACGTCCTGGACCACACGCACGCCACGATCGTCTCGAACTCCAGCACGTTCATGCCTACGCCCAGGACACAGGTGGCGTACGACAACCTGTACCAGGAGGGGGCGCTGCAGGGCGTCGGCTTCTACTACCCCAGCGGCGACGGCAACGGCGGCCTGGCCTACCAGGCGGGCGACCAGTGGACCACCGGCGTCGGCGGTACGTCGCTGGCCATCGGACCCCACGGTTCACGCGAGTGGGAGACCGGCTGGGGCGACACGCTCAGCGCGCTGAGCCCCGACGGCACCTCCTGGCAGGCGCCGCAGCCCGGCGGCGGCACGGGAGGCGGCTGGGAACGGGGCACGCCGCGGCCCTGGTACCAGCAGGGCGTGGTCTCCGACCGGGAGGCGACCGGCCCGGACGGCAAGATCGACCGCACCAGCCCGGACGTCGCGATGGACGCCGACGCGGCCACCGGCATGCTGGTCGGCGGCACGCCGCTGTACGGCGAGACATGGCCGGGCTCCGAGGAGAGCTCCTGGAAGTACACCGAGCGCCGCTACGGCGGCACCAGCCTGTCGACCCCGCTGTTCGCGGGCGTGCAGGCGCTCGCCCAGCAGGCACGCGGCGGCACACCGCTCGGATTCGCCAACCCCACGCTCTACCACCTGGCGGGCACCGGGGCGCTGCGCGACATCACCAAGCTCACCGGCCCGCCCCCGGCCGCCGTCGCGCAGCGCTGGGTCTCCGCCGGCACGTTCGCCCCGATGCTCTTCCAGATGCTCGCTCAAGAGCCGATCCCGGGTGTACCTGTGACCACGTCGGTCGGACCCGGATTCGACACCGAAACCGGCATCGGCGCCCCCACCGGCGAATACCTCGCGCAAATGCGCCGAAACTGAGCTGCCGCGTGGCGGCCGGATCAGTGCTCGATCACGAGGTCGAAGTCGGCGGGCACGGCGAAGCCGCGCATGCCGCGAGTGCCGCGCTGCGCGCTCTCCACGAGCAGGCCTGGCGCAAAGCCGGGGCGGTTCAGTCACAATGAGCCCGCGCCGCACCGCGGCCGGACCGCGGATGACCGGAGGCTGAAGATCATGCAGGGCACGTTGCCTGACCCGCGCCAGGTCACCTCTCGCGAAGAGCTCGCCCGCTTCGTCCAGGCGCTACACAAGGATCTGACAGCGCAGAGCGACGCGTGGCAGAACCCTGTCCTGTTTGAAAACTCGACACATACCGCGACCAGGGTGTTTGCATGTCGATATGACAGGGTCTTGCTGCACCATTTACTAAGTATGCGAAGCGCGGGACACGTACGCAACCCTGCTCCGGCGGGCACCGGGCGAGGTGCGGCGGAGGCGGGAGACTGCCCGCCTCCGCCGCACGTCATCCGCCGCGCGGCGCCTACTTGGCGAACACGTCCTTGATCGCGATCTTGCCGTCGCGCATCACGAAGACGTCGACGAACCGGCGGATCTCGGTGCCGTCGGCCTCGTTCACCGTGGCGCCGATGTAGACCCGGTCCCCCTCCTGGGTGAGCGGGGTGTAATTCACGCTGATGCCCTTGCTGTGGAATTCGTGCAGCAGGTCGATCTGCTGCTTGAGATACGGTTCGATCTCCGCTCCGGCGTAGACCTTGCCGGTGGGGTCGATCCAGACGCCGCCCTCGGCGAAGCAGTCGAGCGCCGCCTCGATCTGCGAGTTCTCGCTGGCGCTGAAGAACCGGGCCACAAGGTCGATTTCCTGGGACATGTACATCTCCTCTGCTCGCTGATCCGCACGCGCACGTCGAGTGCGCGGCGTCAGGTCCGGCGGTTTTCGTAGTGATCGGGATTGAGCGACGACGCTGTGTGCGGGCCGTCACCGCTCTGGTCAGGACAGCCGCACCGGCAGCGCCTCGAGTCCGCGGAACTGGGCGCTGTACTTCCACCGCAGCTGTTGCGCGGGTGTGACCAGCTCCCACGTGGCGAAGCGTTCGAGCAGCCGCCCGAACACGATCTCGCCCTCCATCCGGGCCAGCGGTGCGCCGATGCAGTGGTGGATCCCGTGGCCGAAGGACAGGTGCCCCTTGTTCGCCCGGGTGATGTCGAGGCGGTCCGGGTCGGGGAAGCGCGCAGGGTCCCGGTTCGCGGACAGCAGCGCGATGAAGACGATCTGCCCGGCTGGGATCGTCGTCCCGCCGAGCTCGACCGGCTCCGCGGTGAACCGGATGGTCGCCATGTTCAGCGGGCTCTCCAGGCGCAGGAACTCCTCCACCGCGCTGGACAACAGGCTCGAATCCGCGCGCAGCAGCCGCTGCTGGTCGGGGTGCTCGAGCAAACCGAGGACACCGCTGCTGAGCATGTGAGCGGTCGTCTCGTATCCGGCGTTCATCATCAGGTAGGTGGTGGCGAGCAGTTCGGGGTCGTCCAGGCTGCCACCGTCCTCCTGGGCGGTGATGAGAGCGGAGACCAGGTCGTCGCCCGGCTCGCGCCGCTTGGCCGCGATCAGTTCCCCGATGTACGCGAACGCCCGCCCGTGCGCCTCGCGCTTCTGTTCGGCGGTGGTCTGCAGGCTGGCGAGCACGCCGTTCCAGGCCCGGAAGTCGTCGTGCCGCTCCTGCGGGACGCCGAGCAGTTTTCCGATCACGAAGATCGGCAGCGCCAGGCCGATGCGTTCCACGAAATCGAACTCCTCGCCCGGGACGACCTGGTCGAGCAGCGAGTCGGTGAGCTCTTCGATCCACGGGCGCAGCCGCTCGACCCGGCGCATGGTGAACACGTTGCCCAGCAGGCGCCGCAGCCTGGTGTGATCCGGCGGGTCGCTGAAGAGCATGCTGCGCGGGGTGCGCGCGATCGTCTGGGTCGGGTCGACGGCGTTGGCCGCCATGGCATCGAGCAGCGGCTCGATCTGCTTGGACAGCCTCGGATCGGCGAGCAACGATCTGGCCCGCTCGTAGTCGGCCACCACCCAGGCGTTGAGCTCGGTGGCGAGGGTCTTGACGACGTGCTTGCGCACGTCACCGGCGGCGCGCAGCAGCGCGTAGCGCGAGTGCGGGTCCTGGGCGAACCCCCAACCGAGCAGGTCGATCTCGGTGCTCTCCGCGCGGGCGCCGATTCCGGGCGGGGCCGTCGTGTTCGCGGTGTGCACGGTGTTCTTCCCCTCTCAGGGTGCGGATTCGGTCGGGCCGCGCAGCCAGGCGTCCACGGCCGCGGCGCTCTCGTCCGCGAAGCTCGTGATCATGGTGGTGTGGGTCCCGCGGACCCGGATCAGGGTGCGTGGATCGGGCCAGGGCCCGGCCGGCTCGGGGGCGGCATCCCCGTCGATGAAGCGCTCTGCGGCGACCAGCAGCGTGGGAGCGGCGAGGCGGCCGGGGCTCCAGCCGTCGAACAGCCGCAGATGCCAGCCCATCGCGGCGAGGCTGGTGTCGGTGACGAGTTCGATCAGCTCTGGGTTCGCCGCCAGCTCGCGGTAGAGCTCGGTCTGCAGTTGCTTGATTCGCGCGTCGTCTGGTGCGTACGTGTCGAGCAGGACGAGCGCACGCGGTCCGGTGCCGGTTTGTTCCAGCCGCTCCGCGACGGCTTGGGCGAGCCATCCGCCTGACGAGTAGCCGACCAGTGCGTAGTCCTCGCCCGGCGCGATCGCCGAGACGATCTCGGCGTGTGCTCGCACAAGAGAATCCAGGGTCTCCGGCAGCGGCGTGGCGCGAGCGTACCCGGCGGGCGCCAGGACCCGCACGGGCCGTGAGCCCCGCAACGGCGCGCGGTTCGCGGCGGCGCGGCGCGTGGGCGTCCAGGCGGGCGAGCATGAGCAGGTCCTCGACCAGCCGGGCGAGACGGGAGACGTCAGCTGACATATCCGCGCGCGCGCCTGCCTGGTCGGGAAGGTGCGGATGTCTCCGGTCGATCTCGAGCTGCGCGCGCAGCGCGGCGATCGGGCTGCGCAGTTCGTGTGCGGCGTCGGCGACGAATCTGCGTTGCCGGTCGGTGGCCGCCTCGATCCGACCGAGCAGGTCGTTGAAGGTGCCGGCCAGCCGGTTCAGTTCATCGGACCCTGGCGCGGGCGGCAGTCTGCGGTGCAGGTCGGTGCCCGAGAGCAGCGCCGCTTGGCGGCGTAGCTCCTCCACCGGGCGTAGCGCCCGGCCCACCAGCAGCCACGCCAGCGCCGCGAGTGCGGCGACCAGGATAGGTGCGGCCAGTAGTAGTTCGGCGGTCAGTTCCCGGACACTTGCCTGCACCGGCGCCAGCGGGGAGCCGGAAAAGACCGTCACGCTGCCGGACGCCGTGCGCGCCGGTACGGCGGCGACCAGGTAGCCGCCCTCGCCTCCCAGTGGCACGCCGGAGGCTTCTCGCACCGTCAAGCGGTCGATCGGCCGTGGCCAGGTGAACAGCGGCGGTTCGCCGTCTATGTTGGCCGAGCTGGCGAGTACCTGGCCAGTGTGGTCGACGATCTGGATTACCCCGGCGTCGGTGCTGGTGGTCAGTGCGGCGGGTGGTTTGCCTGTAGTCAATGCCGCGGCCACGTTCGAGGCGTTTTGCGTCACACTGCTCTTCAGCGTATCGGTCAGGCCCGCTTGAAGGCGCCAGACCAGCGCACAGGACGCCAGCGTGATACCAGTCGCGATCGCCAGGGCCGATGCGGCGGTCAGCCGGGTGCGCAGGGCCCGGCGGCGGTGCGAAGAGCCGGTCACGGTGCGCGTCCGCGCAGCCGGTACCCGGCTCCTCGTACCGTCTCGATCACCCCGCCGGTCGTCGGCGAGTCGAGTTTCTTGCGCAGATAGCTGACGTACACCTCTACCACGTTCGGATCACCGTCGTAGTGCTGGTCCCACACGTGCGCCAGCAGTTCGCTCTTGCTCACCACCTGATCGTGCCGCTCCATCAGGTACTCCAGCACCCCTGCCTCGCGGGCGGTGAGTTCCACGGGTTCACCGTCGCGCTGGCATCTGCGGGTTGCCGGGTCGAATTGCAGATCCCCGGTGACCAGCACCGGTGGCCTGCGGGCGCCGCCCCGCCGCATCAGGGCGCGCAGCCGGGCGAGCAGCACGACGTAGAAGAACGGCTTGGTCAGGTAGTCGTCCGCGCCGAGATCCAGCGCGTCGGCCTCGTCGTATTCCCCGTCCTTCGCCGTGAGCACCAGTACCGGCGTGTGCACGTCCCGCTCGCGCAGCCTGCGCACCACCTCATACCCGGACAGCACCGGCAGCATGATGTCCAGGATGACAACGTCGTACTCATGCTCAGTGGCTTGCCAAAGGCCCTGCGCTCCGTCGCGGGCCACATCCACCGCGAACCCGTCGGCGCGCAGGCCGCGGGTCACGACCTCGGCCAGTCGGGCATCGTCCTCGACCAGCAGCACCCGCATCGCGACCTCCCGAACCTAGTGCCCGTTCCAGCGTCCCTTTCCGAACTCAGTGTCCACCTCGGCGGTGTGACGAAGCTGAGAACGATCTCAGCCCGACTCAGCGCCACCACAGCGTGTCCGGGGGACGGTAGGGCCGTGCGGGCGAACCCGCCCGCCTGTTCCAAGGAGGATGATCATGCAGTTGAGCCGCAAAGCGGCCCTGCTCGCCGGTTCGGCGTTCGTCGTGGCGGCGCTCTCGGGCGGCGTGGCGTACGCCGCCTCGGCGCCAGCCGTGTCCGGTGCTCACCAGGCCACCGCGACCACCGCCGTCACCGACGGCAACCAGCGGCAGGGCTCGGACACCGAGCAACAGGGCACTGAGTCGACCCGCGAGACCGACGGTCCCGGCGGCCACGCCGACACCCCGGGCGCGAACGTCGACCACCAGTTCAACGGGAACGAGTAACGGGAGCGGCAGCTGAGCCACAGACCGGAGTCGGAGCGGACACCCTGACGACGCCGCCCGCTCCGACTTTCGGGCGCGGTGGGTGGCGCGGCGTGGGTGGTGTGAGGGACCGGTCGCCATCCGGCGATCAGGCAGCCGACTCGGCAGCGGTAGCGGGTAGCCCGTACTGGCGGGCGGGCAGGAGCAGCAGCGCGAGGGCGAAGGCCAGAACCAGTCAGAGCCGCAGCTCGCCGAGCATCGCGTTGTCGAGATCAGCGCGTGCGCGACGGCCAGCGCCACGCCGCTCAGCAGCTCACAGCGGCACCGGTCGGCGCGGTCCGATTAGGTCAAACGGCAGGGCTCCCCACAGGACGCCCGCGGTGAGCGCGGTGAGCGCGCCGACGCCGTGCAGTATCAGCGCCGGGCCGGCCGCGGCGCACCGCGAGGGCTGCGAGCGCGCAGCCGAGTACGATCTGGGCCGCGCGGTCCCCGCCGGGGGTGGCGGGTGTGCCCGTCGAAGGTACACAGCGCGCAGAAGCGCTGGTCGGTGATGCCAAACCGTACCGCGGTCAGCGTGCCGAGGCCGGTCGTTACGAGCGGCAGCCCAACAAACAGCACCGTGATCCCGGTCCGCAGCGCGGTGCCGCCGCGTGCGCGCGTGCGCCGCGAGAATCAGCGGCAGGAAGATCAGTGCCCACGGCTTCGAGTCCGCAGACAGCCCGAGACAAACATGCTCGTCGCTGACCGGATTCGCCATCACGATCCCGGACAAAGCGGCGGTCGAATCGTTGCCTTGATACATTCCCCAACACTGCCTAGAGGCTGCTTGGCGCCCCACGATGCCCACGGATGAACGTCCACGCCGAACACTTCGTGCTGACCACCCGCACGAGCGCGACCGACCGGATGCTTATCCTCGGCGAGCGCCACCTTCGCGCTCATGGGCCAGTGGGAACAGCACGAGATCACCGGACGCGCCCACACGGCCCTGGACGCGAGGGCACCCACCGATGATCCGATCGTCACTGCCTTGCGCTCGGGCCGCCCCGACGGCGAACACGCCTCGGCGAACTACTCAACGAGTCCCACAGCGCCGCATAAACATCCCGCTACATGCCGTGGCAAGACCCCTGGTCACGGCATACGGCACTGTTGAAGCAGCGCAGGCACCGTGCACGAACACAAGTGTGCGGCGTGATCTGCGTGGATGGGGCTTTCGGCAAGGACAAGGCGCAGCGCCGCCGCGATCGCGACAATCCGCGGGTCAGCGATCTGACGGCGAAGGACTGATGTGACTGGGTGTCCCGTCGAAGCGAGGCTATTGCCTGGCGCGCTGCGCCGGAGCGCCTTGGCCCAGGCCGGCAACCGTTCCACGGGTGGACCAACTTCAGCGCGGTGAGCGCGGATCATCACACGTCGCAGACGTCGTCTGCGGCCACGGGCGCGCTGGTGTTCACCGCAGGTGGACGGAGACGAAGTCGCGGCTGGAGGGCTGCAGGTAGCGGTTGGCGGGCTGGACGAAGTTCCAGAGCTTGACCGGATCGGGTTTGCTCTGGCTGCCGCTGTAGGTCATGAAGGAGACCCAGTCGGGGTTGATGTCCAGTTCCATGGCGTTGACGGCGCCGGCGGCCTTGAGCAGATGAGCGAGGGTGCTGACCGAGAGCGCGGGGCCGCTGACGTACACGATGTCTCCGGTGGAGGTCACGCCGACGCCTGAGCGGGCGATGTAGAAGTCGTTGTTGATGGTGTACCCCCACTGGGCGCCGGATCCGGCGCCCACGGTGCTCTGGATCCGGCCGTGCTCGACGAGCAGGCCGAGATTCTGGCGCACGGCAAGGACGTCGGGGCTCATCACCACGTCGGTGCCCCACGCTCCGATCGAGAGCGAACCGTCGCGGTGGAAGACCTCGGAAGCCCTGCCGGCGACCAGTGGCACGGCGGTGTGGCCGTTCGCGTAGTAGCCGCCGAGGGCGTCGTCAGGGTGCACCTTGAACCCGCCGTTCCAGGTGGCGACCAGGCGCTTGAGTAGGGCGCCGGACAGGGAGTCGGGGGTAGGCCAGCTCCCGCCGGGCTGCTGGTAGCCGGGTTGCAGGGTGAAGCCGAGGTCTTTCTGGCTGAGCCACACGGCGTGGGCGAGCTTTGAGGTGTGCAGGCCGTCGGGGCGCAGCGCCGCTTCTTCGAGCACGGGCCTGGCGGCCGGGCCGTAGGTCACCGGATGCCATACCCCCTCGCCGGGCAGCGGGTGCGCGGCTTGCACGGGGATGTTGGTGGGCAGGTCGGCCTGTGCGGTGGCGGAGGCGGTCGCACGTGGGTGTGGTGCGGAGTCCTGGCCGCCCAGCAGCGCAAGGCGCTGGGCGGTGTTAAGGGCGCCACCGGTCGGCGGAGCGGTGTAGGTCCGGTTTTCCAGCCAAGTCACGGCCCAGCTTAGGTGATGGTCGCGTCCCCACTCGGCGACTCGCGCGGCAACCCTGTCGGTTCCCGGGGCGCTGAGGTACGGGTAGATCGTCACCCCGACGTAGACAACTGCGATGAACAGGAGCGCGAGCGTGCCGCGCAGGCTCCACACGAGGGTCCGGCGCAGACGGGGCGGCAGCCGCCGTCGTGGTTTTCCGCTCTGCTTGCGCCGCAGGGCGCGACGGGCTGCGCCCTTATGCGTTGACGAGGTGTTACGTGGCACCTGTAGCTCCTTGTCCGGCGGCCCACCGCGGTGATCGGCTACAGGGCGTCGAGCGGTTCGAGGCTGCCGCGTCATAGCCAGCAACGGGCGCGTGCCTCAAGCGAGCAGGATCGAGCCAGGCCAGCGGCCGAACCGAACCGCGAAACCCCCGCACGCGCAGGCGCGTGCCATCCGAGCTACGTTGTCCCGCCGCAATGCGTCCGGATCGCTTAGCCGCGCTCGGATGCCAGGCACTCGATGTCCGCGCCCGCGCCCACGTAACGCATGGTCCGTCACCGCATTCCACCGCCCACCAGCCGCCTCAACTCGCGGCGCTCGAGCCGAGCACCTACTTCTACGTCATTGTAGAAGAAGGACGCGCGCGGCGTTCCCGGGGTTCCCGGCCGCGCCCATGCACATGTGCCGCAGGCGGCATTCCCTGACACCCGTCCCATTTCAACATGCCGTGGCTGTGGTGGCCGTGGTGTTTGCGCCTGGGCGGACCAGGAGCCCGCAGTCCTCTTTCGTGTCACGCGAGAAGTCCCGCACGCAGCCCGGCTGCGCTGATGGCGCCACCGCGCCGGTGCGGAATGATCAGCGCTCTTGGCCGCTCGTGTGCTCTACGCGTTGATTCTGAGGCGTTGCGTACTCAGACCCAGTGTGATGAGGCCTCATCGATCGCTTTGTTCAGCAGGGCTGTGACGTCGTCCTTGCTGATCAGCTCTCGACCGCTTCCAACACAGCTCGACCGGCGGCATCCTCAATAGGCAATGATCCGCCTGACACCCTGCTCATGCGATTCTCGGCCGTGGTGCGCTCCGGATCCGGGTGCGCTTCAGGGCGGGAGTAGTGGCAGTGTGGCGAGGACCCGGGGCGCGCGAGCGCGAGTGTCGCCGGCGACCAGACGCCCAGTCATACCCCGGCGATGCCCAGCAGGACCCGCACGGCGCACCCGCGGTCGGTGAAGGCCGCGCCGCGGCACCTGCGCCACGGCGCGGCGCGGTACGCGCGGGCGTGGTGGCGCGGCGGGTCACCGGGCGTTGAACAAGGCGGATAAGGGCTGTAGGAACGCGCCGGTGATCAGGATCCCGGCGTTGATCTCGAAGCTCAGGGCGAGCAGCGCGCCGAGCGCGATCCATACCGGATCGCGGCTCCGCTCGGGGCGGGCGGGAGACCGGGATGTGC
>NZ_JAGSXH010000163.1 GCF_018283645.1 Actinocrinis puniceicyclus
GCCGACCACGCCCCCGGGCCAGGTCGTCAAATCCGCCTCGCCGAGCGCCTCCGGGCACAAACGCTGATGGCGCGGGGGAACGGGCGCGGGCGCGGGCGCCGGCGGGCCGCGCGGACGGTCCCGCCGCGAGCGCACTGGCTGCTGTTCGCCGTGGCCATGACGCTCTTCTTCGGCACGCTCATGTTGTACGGGCTGGTGCACCACGAGGTCGGCGCCGAGGGCTCGGGCGGCCCGCACATCCCGGTCGGCGCCGCGCACGTGCCGGCCTCCATCGCACAGGGCGGCCCGGTGATCGACACCAGGTCTGGCGCCGCGCGCTCCTACGACGTGCTGCCCGGGCATGTCGCGCTGACGTTCGACGACGGGCCGGACCCGGACTGGACGCCGAAGGTCCTCGCACAGCTGGCCGCCGACCACGTGCCGGCGACCTTCTTCCTGGTCGGCGGGCGCGCGGCGCAGCAGCCCGGCCTGGTGCGCGCCGAGGTCGCCGCGGGCGACGAGGTGGGCATCCACACCTTCACCCACGACGACCTGGGCGCGGCGCCGCAATGGCGGCGCAACTTCGAGTACTCCCAGACGCAGGCCGTGATCGAAGCCGCGGCCGGGGTGGCCACTCCCCTGCTGCGCCCGCCGTACTCCTCGGAGCCCAGTGCGCTCGACGACCTGGACTGGGCGGCGCTGCGGGACGCCGGGGCGCACGGCTATCTGGTGGTGCTGACGAACCGGGACAGCGAGGACTGGAGGCTCCCCGGCGTCGCGCGGATCGTGTCGAACGTGGTGCCGCCCGCCGGCGGGAACCCGGGGCTCGTGGTGATGATGCACGACTCCGGCGGGGACCGCTCGCAGACGGTGGCCGCGCTCGGCAAGCTCATCCCGCTGCTCAAGGCGCGCGGGTACGTCTTCAGCACGGTGACCGGCGCGATCGGCGCCGCGGACCCGCTGGCGCCCGCGTCCTCCGCGCAGCTGTGGCGCGGCAGGGTGCTGATCGGCGCGGTGCAGGGTTCGGACCTGGTGATCGGCGCGCTGGGATGGACCATCGTGTGCGCCGGCGCTCTGAGCGTGCTGCGGCTGCTGCTCCTGCTGGCGACCGCGCGCCGGCACGCGCGGCGGCGGCGGCGCCCCTGGGGCCCGCCGGTGCGCGAACCGGTCTCGGTCATCGTGCCCGCATACAACGAGGAGGCAGGCATTGAGGCGACGATCAGGTCCCTGCTGCGCAACGACTATCCGATGGAGGTCATCGTCGTCGATGACGGCTCGACGGACGGCACGGCGGCGGTGGCGGAAAGGTTCGCGCTACTCGGGGTGCGCCTGGTGCGCCAGCAGAACGCGGGCAAACCGGCCGCGCTGAACACCGGGATCGCGCACGCGCGCGGGCGGCTGCTGGTGCTGCTGGACGGCGACACGGTCTTCGAACCGGACACGATCCGCACGCTGGTGCAGCCGTTCAGCGACCCGTGCATCGGCGCGGTGAGCGGTAACGCGAAGGTGGGCAACCGCGACGGGCTGCTGGGCAAGTGGCAGCACATCGAGTACGTGGTCGGATTCAACCTGGACCGGCGCTTCCAGGACATGGCCGGATGCATCGCCACGGTGCCCGGCGCGGTCGGGGCGTTCCGCCGCGAGGCGCTCGTGGACGTCGGCGGCGTGAGCGAGGACACCCTCGCGGAGGACACCGACCTGACCATGGCGCTGCTGCGCGCGGGCTGGCGCGTGGTGTACGAGGAGCGGGCGGTGGCCTGGACCGAGGCCCCCGCGCGGCTCGGGCAGCTGTGGCGGCAGCGCTACCGCTGGTCGTACGGGACGATGCAGGCGATGTGGAAGCACCGGCGCACCGTGCTGATGGGCGGCGGCGCGGGCCGGCTCGGCCGGCGGGGGCTGCCCTATCTGCTGCTGTTCCAGGTGCTGTTGCCGCTGCTGGCGCCGCTGATCGACGTGTTCGCGCTGTACGGTCTGCTGTTCGGCGACGTGGCGCGGATGCTCGCGGTGTGGCTGGGTTTCCTCGTCGTGCAGCTCGTCGCGTCCTGGTACGCCTTCCGGCTCGACCGGGAGCGCCGCGGCGTGCTGTTGACGCTGCCGCTGCAGCAGTTCGTGTACCGGCAGGTGATGTACCTGGTGATCATCCAGTCCGTCGTGACCGCGATACTCGGCGCGCGGTTGCGCTGGCAGCGGATGGAACGGCGCGGGATGACCGGTGTTCCCGGCGCCCCGGCCCGGCAGCCGCAGACCCAGCCGGGCGCCTGGGAGTGAACCGGTGCGAGGGACGGCCGTCGCCGCGGCCGTCCCCGTCACACCGCCCCGCTTCCTTCGCCTCGCTTCGCCGCAGCGTTCTGCGACCTGTCTCGCGGTGTCAGGCGCGGGACATCAGATCAGTTCTGTCGTAGTGCGGGCATCGGGACGGGCACGTTGAGCGCGGCGGCTCCGGCGCCGACGCCGCCCTGACAGGTGTTCGGCGGATCGGTGGTCATGCCGCGCGTCGAGGGGGTGTCCGCGGCCCAGAACATGTACCCGAGCATGCCGGAGGTGCTGCCCGCTCCGGCCGGGGCGACGGTCTGCACGAACGGGCTGGTGGCGTTCTGCAGCGAGGTGGGGAAGTTGACGCATTCCGGCTGCACCTGGTTCAGGCCCGCGATGTACACGGAGCCGGTGAACTTGGCCGGGGCGAGCGGCGGGATCGGCGGCGAGTAGTTCGGCTTGCCGTCGACGTGCTCCAGCCAGTCCGCCTCGGCGGTCGAGGCCGAGGGCTGCTTCGAGGGCACCATCGCGTTCGCGTAGTCGAGCACCGGGTTCGCCGTGGTCAGCCAGTTCGCGGTGGCGTACCGGTCGAGCGCGATCAGCCATCGATCACCGGCGGCCACGTCGATGGTCAGGCGCGCCGCGGGGTCCGCGCCGGCCGGGTCGTACGGATGCGCGGCGCGGTAGGCGCCGATGAAGGCTTGCAGGCCGGTCAGGTTCGGGCTGGAGCTGTTCTCGTAGTCGATCTCGATGCCCACGCCGAGTTGCCCGGCGAGCGCGGCGGCCCGCTGCCCGAGCAGGGCCGGGTTCTGCGACAGCGCGGTGTCCCAGTCGCTTACGTAGGTGATGCCGCCGATCGCGAGCATGACCCGGATTCCGTGGCCGGTGAAGTAGTTCACGATGTCCTGGGTCATGCCGAGCGGAACGCCGTTCGCGTCGCCGGAGTCGGTGGTCGCGTCGAGCAGTTTCAGCGGGTTGACGAAGCTGAGCACGACGAGGTTGACCGAGGGGTGCCCGTCGCCGCGGTCGATCAGCCAGTGGTTGTTCGCGTCGAAGTCCGCGACGGTGCGCACGGTGCCCCACAGGCACGCGTCGTCGCTGCAGTGCCAGGCTCCGTAGATCTGGATCGGCGTGGCGGCGGCCTGTGTGACAGTGGCCTGTGTGGTGGTGGCCTGTGTGGTGGTGGCGAAGTGCCCGCCGGTGGCGGTGGCGGTGGCCGCGGTCGTGCTGGTGGTTGCGGTCGTGTTGCTCGCGCCGGCGGCCGGCGCGAGCAGCGCGGACGCGGTGAATATGACGGCTGAGATCGGAATGAGCCTGCGCACGGTCATGCGCATGGGCATGTACGCCTCCTGGCGTGTGAGTACGGACCCATCCCCGGTCGCTCCCACACCATCCAACTGGTTTAGACCATTGTCAAGAGCCGGGCCGGCGGGGCCGGGCGGGCGCGCGGCCCGGCGACAGATGCCCGGCCAGGACGCGGATCTCGCCGCGCAGCCGCTCGGCGTGCTCGATGCGCCCGGCGCGCTGGTAGCCGCGGGCGGCCGCCTCACGCTCGGCCAGCTCGGCGCGCACGATCTGTTCGATCTGCTGCGCCGTCAGCTCCCGCCTGGGTGCCTCCGCGCTGCCGGCGCCGATCGGGATCTGTTCGAGCGCCTGCCGCCGGTCCGCGGACGCCGGCCGCGCCACCGCCTCCGCGTTGTCGATCGCGGCGAGCGTGGAACGCAGGACGGACAACGCGACCTTGTCGCGGTCCTTGATCGCGCCGCTGAGCGCTTCACGCAGCCGCTCGCGCAGGGGCGCCGCCGTGGCCGCGGCGCGCGGTGAAGAGGTGGCGGATTCGGTCGAGTCGGTCGGCACGGCGACGACGATACGTCCGCCGCTTCACCGCACGCACGCGATTTCGGCGCGCCACGCTCTTCACCGCGCCGGTTTCACTCGGTTGCGCCGCCAGGCGCCTCGGGCGCCGCCTGCGCGTTCCCGCGCACAGAGCGCAACAGCACCTCGGACACGTCGGTCACCCGCACGTCCTGCGACGCCTTACCCTGCTGCTTGCGGCTGGCCAGGCCGTCGGTGAGCATCACGATGCAGTACGGGCAGGCCGCCGTCACCAGGTCGGGCTCGGTGCCCAGCGCCTCGTCGGTGCGCGTCTCGTTGATCCGGGTGCCGATCGTCTCCTCCATCCACATGCGCGCGCCGCCCGCGCCGCAGCAGAAGGACCGCTCCCGGTTGCGCGGCATCTCGGTCAGCCGCACGCCCGGCACCGCGCCGAGGATCTCGCGCGGCGGGCTGAAGACGCGGTTGTGCCGGCCCAGGTAGCACGGGTCGTGGTAGGTGACCGCCGCGTCCACCTCGTTGGCGGGCACGAGCTTGCCCTCCGCGACGAGGCGCGCCAGCAGCTGCGTGTGGTGGACCACCTCGTAGTGGCCGCCGAGCTGCGGGTACTCGTTGCCGAGCGCGTTGAAGCAGTGCGCGCAGGTGACCACGATCTTCTTCGCGCCGACCTCGTTGAGCGTCTCGACGTTCTGCTTCGCCAGCTCCTGGAAGAGCAGTTCCTGCCCGAGCCGGCGCGCCGGGTCGCCGGTGCAGCTCTCCCCGCTGCCGAGCACCATGAAGCCGACCCCGGCCTCGTGCAGCAGCTCGGCCACCGAGCGGGTGGTCTTCTTGGCGTTGTCGTCGAGCGCGCCGGCGCAGCCGACCCAGAACAGGTACTCGACGTCGTCCGGCAGCTTCTCCTCGCCGCCCTCGCCGAAGACCCGCACCTCGAACGGCAGCCCGGAGGCCCACTCCATCCGGGCCTTCTGGCCGCGGCCCCACGGGTCGCCCTGCCGTTCCAGGTTGCGCAGCATCCCCTGCGCCTCGCGCGGGAACTCCGACTCGATCATCACCTGGTAGCGGCGCATGTCCACGATGTGGTCCACGTGCTCGATGTCCACGGGGCACTGCTCGACGCACGCTCCGCAGGTCACGCACGACCACAGCACGTCCGGGTCGATGACGCCGTTGACGTCCGCCGAGCCGACCAGCGGGCGCTCGGTCTCGGCGAGCACCTCGGCGGGCAGGGCCTGGCGCTGCTCGTCCGAGGATGCCAGCAGGTACGGCGCCTTGGCCAGCGCGTGGTCGCGCAGGCCCATGATCAGCAGCTTGGGGCTCAGCGGCTTGCCGGTGTTCCAGGCCGGGCACTGCGACTGGCAGCGGCCGCACTCGGTGCAGGTGGCGAAGTCCAGCAGGCCCTTCCAGGTGAAGTCCTCGATCGCGCCGCGGCCGATCTTGTCGTCCTCGCCCGGGTCCTCGAAGTTCACCGGCTCGCCGCCGGAGTAGACCGGCAGCAGCGCGCCCAGGGCGCGCGGGCGGCGGGAGAGGGCGACGTTGGGCAGCGCGGTGAAGATGTGCAGGTGCTTGGAGTAGACGACCAGCACGAGGAACGCGAGCACCACGCCGAGCGAGCCGAGGATGCCCGCCGTTTCCAGCACGTCGTTGGTGGTGCGGCCGAGCGGGTGAAGCCAGTGCCCGACCTGCTGCGAGGCCAGGGCCCCGTGCCGGTAGGGGAAGTAACCGGTGTTGATCTGCGCGCCCCGGTACAGCAGCAGCGTCCACATCACGTTGAAGATCATCAGCAGCACCAGCCAGGCCGGGCCGAGGTGCGAGCCGAAGAACCGGGAGCGGCGCCCCTCGCGCTCGGGGGACTGGCGCAGCCGGATGATCGAGAAGGCGACGAGGCCGCAGATCACCGCGACGGCGAAGAAGTCCTCCAGGAAGCCCAGCCAGGTGTCGGTGCCGACCAGCGGGATTTGGAAGTCGCGCTGGAACAGCGCCCCGTAGCCCTCCAGGATCGTGGCGCCCAGGATCACGAAGCCCCAGAAGACCGCGAAGTGCGCGGTGCCGGCGCCGGACCATTTGAGCAGTTTGCGCTGCCCGAAGACCTCGGTGAGCACCGCCCACAGCCGCCGGCCGGCGTCACGGGTGCGACCTGGCTCGGCCGGCTGTCCGGCCCGCCCGAGCCGGTAGAGCAGCCAGACGCGGCGCGCGGCCACGGCGAAAGCCGCCGCGGTCATCGCCAGGCCGAGAACCATACGCAGTACCACTTGAGTCCTCCATGAGGTCGTCCGCGGCGGGACCGTCCGCACCGTATCCCGCCGTCGGGCTGTTTCCGCAACCGGCGTCAGCCGCGGCCGGCGTGCGTCGCGCGCCGCGCGGCCGATCTGCGCGGCACGAGATCAGCTCGTTCCCTGAATGATCGGTCATTGAACCGCCGATTGATGTGATGCGGCACCAAAATGTTCACCAAGCCGCGGCCGAAACGTGCCCGAGCGGGCGCCGGCGGCGTCCGCGGCGTGACCTGCGTCACTACCGGTCGGGCCCGCGCTCCCGGGACCGTGTGAGGACTGTGTCCCCACTCCGGGCGGAAAAGCGCGCGGCGGTCAATCACAGGCCTTGGAACACGGATAAACCGGCCCGGGTTTCGCGCGGCCGCAAATGGACAGGGTGTTATGATCGCGCCCGTTACCTCTCCCCCACGAAAGCAGGCTTAAATCCATGGTACAGAAATTAGAGGTCACCCTGGTCGACGACCTCGATGGCGGCAAGGCGGACGAGACGGTCGTCTTCGGCCTGGACGGGGCCCGCTACGTGATCGACCTGAGCGGGAAGAACGCGAAGAAACTGCGCGACACCCTCGCCAGGTACGTGGACGCGGCCCGGCGGGACCGCGGCGCGCGCACGGCCGGGCGCGCGGCGGTCCGCAAGCCGGCCCAGCCCGGCGGCCCCAACACCTCCGAGGTGCGCGAGTGGGCCAAGGCCCAGGGTTTCGAGGTCTCCGAGCGCGGCCGGGTCTCCCGGGACCTGATCGTGAAATTCCAGGAAGCGCACTGAAACGCGCCGGACGCGCCCACCCGCGCGGCGAACGGGGTTTTCTTTACCGCTATCCGGCCCGCGCCGCACCGCGCGGTATATGGGCCGAAATGGCGCGCGGGCCGGGCGACCCGCCCGGCGCGATACCTACCGGGTGACCCCGCTGCGGGATCGTTTCTCGCGGCGGTTACCCGGGGCCAGGCCGTGGCCGGGCCCGGTCTAGATCTCGTCGGCCGGCGGGCCGAGCTCCAGTTCGAACCAGACCACCTTGCCGTGTGTGGTGCGGCTCACTCCCCAGCGCCGGGCCAGCCTGCTGACCAGGAACAGGCCGCGGCCGTTCTCGTCCAGTCCGCCGGCCTCGCGCAGGATCGGCAGGTAGTGGTCGTCGTCGCGAACCTCGCACAGCAGCGTCCCGGTCCGCAGCAGCCGCAGTTCGATCGGGCGGTTGGCGTATCTGATCGCGTTGGTGATCAGCTCGGTGGCCAGCAGCTGCGCCACCTCGGCCAGCGCCGAGAGCCCCCAGCCGGCCAGCGTCTGGCGGACCAGGCCGCGGGCGCGCGAGACGGTGATCGGCTGCGGGGCCAGCAACCAGTTCGCGACGCTCTCGGCGGGGATGCCGCCCAGGCGCGCGGCCAGCAGCGCGACGTCGTCCTCGTAGGCGTCCCGGCCGGAGGCCGCGATCACCGCGTCGCACAGCGCCTGTGGGCGCAGCGAGGGGGCGTCGAGCGACCGCAGGCGCTCGCCGAGGGCCGCGATCCGGCGGTCGATGTCTTGGCCGCGTTCCTCCACGAGCCCGTCGGTGTACAGCAGCAGCGTGTCGCCGTCGCGGATGGTGATCTCCACGGTGTCGAACGCGACGCCGCCGACGCCGATCGGCGCTCCGGTGGGCACGTCGACCCGCTCGATACCGCCCTCCTGGCGCACCAGCAGCGGCGGCAGGTGTCCCGCGTTCGCCAGCATGCAGCAGCGCGCGATCGGGTCGTAGACCGCGTACAGGCACGTGGCCAGGTGGTCGTCGCCGAGACGCTGGGCGAGGTTGTCGAGCTGGCGCAGGATCTGGTCGGGCGGCAGGTCGAGCGCCGCGAGGGTCTGCACGGCGATGCGCAGGTGCCCCATCATCGAGGCCGAGCCGACCCCGTGCCCCATCACGTCGCCGATCACGATGGCGATCCGGCTGCCCGGCAGCGCGATCGTGTCGAACCAGTCGCCGCCGACCTCCGCCGAGGGGTTGCCGGGCAGATAGCGGTGCGCCAGTTCGACCCCGGCGAGCGTCGGCGGCGTGGTCGGCAGCACGCCGCGCTGAAGCTCGGCGGCGGTGGCCTGCTGGCCGCGGTAGAGCCTGGCGTTGTCGACGCCGAGAGCGGCCTGCGCGGCGAGCTGACCGACCGTCAGCACGTCGATGTCGTCGAAAGGCGGACGCTGCTGACGCCGCGTCAGCGTCACGCAGCCGAGCACACGCCCGCGCACCAGCAGCGGGACGGCGAGGTAGGCCCGGTCGGCCAGCAGTGGCCGTACATCCCCGGTGCGGTGCGTGCTCGTCATGGCGGTGGCGTGAGCGTCGTCGACGCGGGTCAGCCAGACCGGCTCGCCGCTGACCATCGCCTCATACGAAGGGCCGGTCGGATGCATGAGCTGCACCGCGCCCTCGGGTACCACGGTGCGCCAACGGTCCGGCGCTTCGTCGTGCACGACGGCGACCCGGCGCAGCGGACTGCCGGCGGTGTCGCGGGGCGCGGGCGGCGCGGGGGCGCCGTCGACGAAGAGCGCGTCGAGCAGGTGTACCGAGGCGAAGTCGGCCAGCCGCGGCACCAGGGCCCCGGCGAAGCTTTCCGCGATCGTGACCGTGTCGAGGCTCGCGCCGATCTGCGCCGTCGCCTCGTTGAGGAACGCCAGTTGCTCGCGCAGATCCATCGGTCCACTTCCCCAGCTCGCCGCCGAACTCCCCTCGCGGAGGGTAAGACTAGCCGCAGAGCTACCGTTCGGCGGCGCGGCGGCAGAGCAGGAACATCTGTATCTCCGGCGGCGCGCTGGACGTCGTCGGGGCGTAGGAGATCACCTGTTCCTGGGCGATCTCGAATCCGCAGCCGAGCAGCAGGGCTCGAAGATCGTCGCGCAGCAACCCGGTGACACGGATCCGGGTGCCGAGGAACGGGATCGCGACATCGTCGATGTCTGCTTCAACCATGGCCAGGGCGAACCAGCCGCGCGGGGTCAGCACGCGTCCGATCAGTTCCAGCGCCGCGCGCACCCGGGCGCGCGGAAGGTTGAGCAAGGAGAAGAAGGCGACGACGGCCTCGTACTGTCCCGGCTCGTCGGGCAGGTCGAGCACGTCGCCGAGAAGGTGCTTCGCCGCGGGCACGTTCGCCCGCGCCAGGTCCACCATCGCCGGGGACAGGTCGAGACAGGTGACCTCGCAGCCGGCCTCGACGAGCTGACGCGCCGTCGGCAAACCTGTCCCCGAGCCCGCGTCCAGGACCCGCGCGCCGGGACCGAGGCGTTCCAGCAGCCGCTCGACGCAGGCGAGCTGGCCTTCCTTGTGCGGGAACGCCTCGTCGTAACGGGCGCCGATCGCGTCGAAGGCGCGGGCCTGCGCCTCCTCGCGTTCGAGCCACGCGGCGTCCGGGGGCGTCGCGGGGACGAGTCTGTGCACAGCCATCGGGTTTCCCCTCGTCGCTTGTCTCCGTCTGGTATTCAATATCAGAAGGCTGCCGGATCGGAAAAGGAGTGTGCGGATGAATGTGCGCAAGGAACTCACCCGGCGCGGCTTCGTGCGGGCGGTCGGGGGCGGTGCGGTG